>NZ_JAZQNU010000093.1:0-35067 GCF_045627485.1 Pedobacter sp.
CTTAATAATCCAAGAGATGAATAAATCTGCCTTAGCTCAATGATTCGATTTACAATCGCTGCTTGCTTACCGTTGTTCTGATTTAAAATAAGCTGCCCTTCGTCATTGAAAGTATATGGCACAGCCTGTTTCCAATACACACTGGCGGCGTGCGCAGTATCTGGCTGGAGACCGTAGAAAAAAACCGACTACGTTCGCGTATTGGCGTGATCAGTTTAATTGAAGAGAACCTCGTACGATTTAATTTCACCACCCGTATACATGACCCCGGTTATTACAAGATCAGGTTGAAGGTATACCATCGCAAGCAGGACGATGACCAACCAGTAGCTACCGATGAATATCCTTTGAAACTTAAAGAAGGCCAACGTGACCAGCGCCTGGTGATGGAAATCCCAAATGCCAGAACTTGGTCACCCGAGTCACCCCATCTATACCGCCTGGTAGCACAACTAGTTGACAGCATGGACAATGTATCAGAGATAGAAGCTTATTTTGGCTTAAGAAAAATCGAAGCACGAGGTCCGCACATCTACCTGAACAACAAACGCACCTACCTTAATGGTATTTTATACCAACCTGGAGTGGCCAATTATGAAGAGATTAAAAGGCATATGCATGCCATGAAACGTTTGGGTTGTAACATGGTGCGCATACACATTGCGGGTGTAGACCCACGAATTTACAACCTTGCTGATAAAATAGGCTTGTTACTGTGGGTGGAGGTGCCCAGTCCGCACCGGTCGACTGAAAAAAGTCGTGACAATCATAAAGACGAGCTGCTACGGATGCTGACCCTTATGGGTACCCATCCATCTATTGTGATATGGAGTTTATATAATGAAGATTGGGGCGCACAGGATATTGCCACCAATGTTAAAACCCGGCAATACATCATGGGCATGTACCATTATATGAAACTGGCTCATCCACAGTTTTTGGTGGTAGACAACGATGGCTGGCACCATATTTCTTATCGCGGCCGTTTAAAATCAGATTTGTTAACCGTGCACCTTTATACCCCAGAATTAGAGCGGTGGAAAAAGTTGTTGGATCAGTTGACGCATGGAGAGATGGAAAATGTGGCGGCATTTCCTATTATTGTAGGAGATCCTTTCTTTTACCGTAAGCAAGCGCCGCTGCTGGTTTCTGAATGGGGTGGATTTGGCTTCGCCGATTATGGCGGACCAAAAGATAACGAGGAACGCGCGCGTCAGATCAGGTTGTTTAAAAAAGAACTACGAAACAGGCCCTTCGCCGGTGACGTGTATACCCAGGCTACCAATATTGAGGATGAGCGTAATGGCATAATCGATTTCAGCACCGGCGAACTTAAGGTGCCCGAGGGGTTATTTAATGAAGAAGATCCATCTACTTAGTCACGAGGGCTTCCAGGTTTCTTTTAGGTGGTTCTGTATTGAAAGATGCTTCATGGTTTGGTATTGAATTTTTCGATCAGGTAAAAAACTGGGATGCCCATTAAAGTGATGATGAGGCCTGGCCAGGTATAATTAGGTTTATAAATAATTAGCAGGGTACAGAAAGCCATACCCATAACGATATAAATCAACGGCAGGAAAGGATACCCAAATGCTTTATATGGGCGTTCTGCATCTGGCCTTTTTTTGCGCAGAATAAAAATGCCGGTAATGGTTAACATGTAAAACATGACCACCACAAAGGAAATCATATCCAGTAAATCTCCATAACGACCACTTAAACACCAGAGAGAGGCAAACACACATTGTATCCAAAGCCCCACAGCAGGCACAGCGTTTTTGTTGAGGATACCTACTTTTTTGAAAAATAAACCATCTTTAGCCATCGAGTAATAAACTCGGGCACCAGCCATGATGAGGCCATTGTTACAGCCGAATGTAGACACCATAATCATCAAGGCGATGATCACGGTACCCCAGCTTCCGAAGATCACATGCGAGGCAGCAACCGCCACCCGATCCTTATCTGCGTAGGCCATTTCATGTAATGACAAGATACCGGTATACATGATATTGGTTAATAAGTATAATACAGTAACCATAATGGTGCCCAAGGCTAAGCTTAACCCAATGTTACGTTTAGGGTTTTGAATTTCTCCGGCTATGAAAGTAACGTTATGCCAGGAGTCGCTGCTAAAAATAGAACCGACCATAGCTGCAGCAAGGGCACCAAAGGCGGCCATGGCGGTATAACTCCCTACGCTGCCATCTATAGACAGTGGCTGTAACACCCAGGCATTCTCCCAATTTGCCGCCCAGACACTGGCATCCACAAAGAGGAGCCCAAACACCACCAGTCCAAATAAACTTAATAGCTTGGTCAGCGTGAACGTGGTCTGTATGATTTTGCCGCTATTAACACCCCGGCTGTTGACATAAGTAAGCAATATGATGATGCCGATAGCCAGCAACTGTGCCGGTGACACCTTAAAAAAGCCGAGATCCATGGCCACCAGATCTTCGTTAAAAGCTGGAATGAGGTAGGCGGTAAACTTAGCAAATGCCACCCCTACCGCAGCAATGGTTGCCGTTTGAATCACCGTAAAAAAGCTCCATCCGTATAAAAAGCTAACTAAAGGGTTGTAAGCTTCCTTAAGGTAAATATACTGGCCGCCAGCTTTGGGAAACATGGCACTGAGTTCTCCATAACTCAGGGCAGCCGTTAGCGTCATAAACCCGGTGAGCAGCCAAACAACCATCAGCCAGCCAGAACTACCTACATTCCGGGTAATATCGGCTGAGACAATAAAGATCCCTGAACCGATCATGCTGCCAGCAACAAGCATGGTCGCATCCATTAATTTTAAAGAAGGTTTAAATTGCGTGTTTTCGGCTTTCATCGGTTATTTAGGGCTAGACAGGTTGTAGAACTTCCATTGCGTCATAAAATCTCTATTCAGGCTTTGCTTGGTCAGGGTGGCACGGATCAATTCAACCGGGATAAGGTTTTCTTTCATCACGGCCTCATGAAAAGCAGGAAAGGTCATTTGACCACTGTCAACGAGTTCCTTTCGTAAAGCATTCAGCTGCAGGCCACCGATCATATAGGCGACTTGATACAGGGGACTGTAATTGCCCTGGAAAGAGCGCCTTACTTCGCCTTCGGCATTGGCACGTTCATGCCCTACACGGTCTACAAGAAAATCAACACTCTGTTTAGGTGTCCATTTGCCTAAATGATAATTCAGCGAAAACAAAATACGAGCACAGCGGTGCATGCGCCAGAACAACATGCCTATTCTTTCTTCCGGAGTTTTGGCGAAGCCTTTTTCATAAAGTAAAAGCTCCCAGTAAAGAGGCCAGCCTTCGACGCTAAAGGGCGTGCTAAACGGACGCCTGTAACTTTTAAAACGACTGTTCATGTAGTATTGCAGGTGATGGCCTGGCAAAAGCTCATGCTGCACGGTGCCCCTGGAAAAATAGGGGTTATTGCCGCGCATGCTCATCAGCTTATCTTCTGCGCTCATCGTATTTGTTGGATAAGAAATACTGATTTCCTTACCCCCGGTGAAAAAAGGGTTGACCAGCTGGCGCTCCGGCGACATCATAACCATACCCCAGGTTTCTTCAGCCAGCGGTGGGATATCCAGCAACTTGTTTGCTTTAATAAAATTTGTGGCATCGTCCTGCAATTTGACAATCAGTGCTGGCTGCTCTCCAAGGGGTACATAGGAGTTTTTTACCTTTTCCTGTGCTTGTTTCCAGTCCGCTCCAAAACCCATCTCTTTTGAAGCTTTTAACAGTTCTTTATCGCAGAATTCAAATTCCTTTTCCGCAATTTTGATGAGCTCTTCCGGACTGTAAGGAATAAATTCTGCCTGAAGCTGCCTTACCAGTTCTGCCCGGCCTATCGGCGAACCTTTAATACCGTAGTTATGAGCTTCGCCAATGGCTTGCGGATCTTCTTTCGGGGATAACTGCTTTTCATATTGAGCTAAAGCCAAGTCTAATGATTCATAGGGTTTGGGCACCCACCAGGTAAAATCAGGATCAAAGCCATTATAGAAAACATAAAAGCTATTTAAACGAGTTTTCAGGCCTACTAAAACTTGGTGTAGCAACTGCTTTTCGTTCTCCTTTATGGAGGCTACATCTATAGTTTTGCTGGCCGCCTGAACACTTTTAGACAGGCTGTTCATTTGGGCAGCCACTTCAGTCCCGATAAGGGGACTGCCGCGTTGACGCTTTTTTTCCAAAAGATAGATGTCGTTTGCAAAGGGAAGGTATTTATTGATGATGACCTCTTGAGCAGCATCTTCCTTTAAGCGGTGAAGACTGGCTTGAATTTCTTTCTGGAGCAGCAGGTAATCTGTTTGGCCGTAAATACTGAAGTTTTGGAAATCAAGTTGCTTTAATTTGTTTAAATAACCCTGGTTAATTTCGATCAAGCGTTTTCTTTGTTCTGGCGAATGATACACGCGGGCATTGCGTTGATACATACTACCTGGATAGGTAACATATGGCGAATAAAAATCTTCAATGGCGGAAATGTCGTTTTGGTAGGTGGACATGGTAGTGCCCATTTCGCTAGTCTGTTCGTATAAACTTGCCGTCTCCTGTTGTTGAGCGACAGCAAAAAAAGGCAATAGCAGAAGGTATGAAAAACGGAGCAGGCCTTTGATTGACCTGCTGCTTCTCAGCATTTTTTTTATAGACATTTTTTAGAAATTAAGACAGTTACACTGTCACATTATAACTGTAGATATTACGCAGAAAGCCGGTTGACCTTACTTACATTATTATAGGCATCCACATAGGCTCTTGGCGACTGCCCGATAATGCTTTTAAACACCCGGTTAAAATTGGTGATACTGTTGAAACCCGCTTTATAGGCAACCCCGGAAATACAATCAGTTTTTTTACCGGCAATCAGACTTTTACAGGCGTCATTGATTCTCACTTCGTTCAGGAACGACACAAAGGTGTGGCCAGTGTGTTTTTTAAAGTACCTGCAAAATGCCTGAGGCGTCATATAAGCTGCATTAGCAATATCTTCCAGCGCAATGGGGTTGTTATAATTACGCATAATGTAGTTTATGATGTTACTCAGTCTTATACCTTCATTTTCTGACAAATCAGAAGAATACAATTGTGAACATAGGGGCACCAGCTGTTCTTCAAAAGCGTGAAGGCTGGTCAACAGGCTAACCAGGTTAAACAGCACATCAGTACCCGTAGCTTCATGCACTTTTGAAACCTTGGCAATTATCCTTTCGTTATAGGCAGAAGGAATCTTGAAACCATGTTTATTGTTCTTTAGAAACGAACTGATCATGCTCATTTCCGGCAGGTTAAATAGGCCTCCCAAAGCACCTGAAGGATTAAAATACAAAGAGCAGGCCTCTATATTTTTATCTTCCCTGGTAAAGTATTCAGGATTAGATTTAAATAAATGCGGAAGGTTAGCGCCGATCAGAAACAACTCGCCAGAACGAAAAGAATGCATGTTGTTACCAGCGATCAGGGTTCCTTCGCCCTTTTTTACCCAGGTAAGCTGCCATTCATCATGGCGATGAAGGTATTGGTAGAAAAATGGCAGCTTTACGTGTTCGGTTATCACACTCTTATCATCCGGTACGAGCATGGTAAATGGAAGTACTTTCATGGTTGGTTGGTTTAGGTTATTGAGTGTTAATATACGTATATTAACACTCAATAATTAAAGGCTGCATTAAACCGGTTAATATCCGGTTATACTTGGCTAAAATACGTCATTTCGACGTTTAATCTAACTGAATCTTCCCTTACTAACCACTTTAACCCTGTTAATAGCCCGGATTTTGCTTTAGATTTGGATTTTTAGCAATCTCATCCTGTGGGATAGGGAATAAGGTACGGGTTGGTGATTGCGGTGAATGATTGAACCACTTTTTCGTCGAAAACACACCAAATCGAATCAAGTCTTGCCTGCGATGTGCTTCAGCTGCAAACTCCCAGCCCAGTTCGTCGAGAAAACGACCAAACTCGATATCCGCCCCCCCATTTACAGCATCTATAGAACCATCCGGGCGTTGTAACCCATACTGATAACGACTTCCCTGCAATAGTTCGGCACCTGTAACAGTAGCTTTCGCAGGATTTCCTTTAAAAGCACGTTGTCTTACCTGGGTTACCAGGGCAGCGGCACCATTTGCATCGCCCGTTCTTAACAAGGCCTCTGCTTTCATCATGAGCACATCACCATAACGTAAAAACGGAAAGTCATTATCAAGGTCACCCGTTGCATTGGGTTTAATCACAAACTTGCCGATGCGGTAACCGTGGTTTCCGGCGGCTACAATACCATCCAGACCACCCATCCCTGGAACAAAATTAACGTAATTGATGGCCACCTGACCAGTTTGGGGGTTAATTTGCGGTCCCTGAATCCAGGTATCTTTCAAACGGCTATCGTCTGCGTCGTAGGTATCAATGAATTGAGGAACGGCACAATTTCCACCCCATGGCTGGGCCGTCATCCGGAACACCGGCTGGCTAAGTGGATCCAAAGTTTTAAGGTGAATCTGGTTGCCTTTACCATAGATTTCATCATAAGGAATCGCAAAGATGATCTCCGACGAACTTTGGTTAGTGTAGGTAAATACGTCAGAATAGTTGACATCCAATCGATATTTACCACTGGCAATGATGTCGTTTGTTTCCTGGATGCATTTAGCATATTCAGGGGTACCCACATAGACTCCTGAGTTCAGGTAGATCTTGGCAAGCAGAGCTTTTGCACCCCATTTATTCATCCTGCCGTAAGTTGTGGAAGCATCTTCGCTTAACATTGGCAAAACTTCATTGAGTTCCTTCAACACAAAGTCGTAAACCTCTTTCCTCGTGTTCTGTTGTGGCAGCGTGGTATCCTTAAAGTCGACCACGATAGGCACATTTCCATGGTTATCTAACAGCAGGTAATACGCTAATGCCCTGATGGCCCTGAGTTCTGCAGTAGCCGCATCATTAATGGCGCCCAATTTCAGGGTACCTTCTTCTAATTGTGACAATACCGTATTTACTTTGGTAATAGCCGAGTAAGCGTTCTGCCACGTGTTATAAGGTTGCCATTCGCGCGTAGTCCAGGCATGCTGGTGCATACGTCGGTATGTACCAGCGTCATCCCATCCATTAGGACGCACAGGTGTGATAATAGCATCGGCCGCTTCTTCCTGCAAATCAAAATAACCCTGCCAGCCACACATTACTGTTCGTAAGGAAGCATAAGCCGGCGCCAGGATCGCTGGCAAATCTTTCTCGGTGGGTTGAAATTGCGAAGGAAGCACCTCCGAATAAACCTCTTCATCCAGCTTCGTACAGGAGCTGATCGCGCCTCCGCAACCAATAGTTGCAATAAGTATATATTTAACGATATTCGTTTTCATGGTTTTATAATTAGTACTAAAATGAAACATTAAGACCAGCAGTGAACGTGCGTGTTGTTGGGTAAGCATCACGGTTTTCAATACCAGGAGCAAAGGTGAAATCACCGGTATAACTTACCGCTTCAGGATCTAGCCCTTTGTATTTTGTGATGGTAATTAGGTTTAACCCAGATACATATAAACGAAGGTTCTTTACCCCTTTAATTAGTCTGTCGCCGAAAGTGTAACCAAACGTAATGTTGTCGATTTTAACGTAATCACCTTTTTCAATGTAATCACTTACATACACCAGGTCGTTATTTAACACCTGACCAAATTTTAAGTCATAGGCGTTTGATAACGCGTTATAAGCTTTATTCACTGGGTTTTCATAATACATCCTTTGCATATTCAGCACATCGTGACCAAAAGCACCGCGAACATTCACTGATAAATCGAAGTTTTTGAAATTGAAAGAGTTGTTCAAGCCAAGGAGGTATTTTGGAATACCATTTCCATAAAACTGGCGGTCATTTGGTGATGAATCGGAGATAGAAATGACCTGGCCGTCTTTGTTTTCCACCAGCCATTTGCCATTCTCATCAACCCCAACACTTTTTAATACATAGAATTGACCAATAGGTCCACCTACATTTACACGGTGAGTAGAGGTTTGAATAGGTTCACCAGTATAACCTGCATCAAAGAAGTCGGCTGTTACATCAAATTTGTCATTAGATAAGTTGACCAGTTTGTTGTTATTTGAAGAATAGGTGACATTGGAATTCCACTTGAATGCTTCCGAATCAACCACTTTTACGTTAACTAAAGCTTCAAAACCTGAGTTTTCCATGGTACCTGCATTAATCAACATGCTTTCAATCAAATATGGAGGCACTGGCACCCGGAAGTTGTAGATCAAATCTTCTACTGTTCTGGTATAATAATCTAACGACCCTGTAATTCTATTACTAAACAAGCCGAAGTCTACACCTACGTTATATTCTTTTTTCTTCTCCCAACGCAAATCTGGATTAAAGTTTCTTGCTGGTACAAATCCTTGCACCCATTTACCGTTAATAAAAGCACCCTGGTTATAAGTAAAGTTATAACTGGTTTGCGACATATAAGGATTATTGGCAATGGTACCTGTTATACCGTAACCTGCCCTCAATTTCAAGTCAGACACCAGGGATATATTTTCCATAAAATCCTCTTTAGTCACCCTCCATCCAACAGAAGCTGCAGGGAATGAACCCCAATGGTAGTTTTCACCAAATTTAGAAGAACCCTCTCTTCTAATACTGGCCATGAAAAGGTACTTCTCATCCCAGTTATAAGTTAAACGACTGAAGAAACCAGCCAGTTGCCATTTACTTTTGTAACTGCCCATGGTAGCCAGCCCCCTTTGCAAAGCAGATCCAGCTTCTAGTTTATTCCAGGAGTAAGCATCGGTGGGAAAATCGAAGTTGTAAGCATTAAAACTTTCGTAAACCGCATCTTGCCAGCTATAGCCACCCAATACACTAAAGTTATGTCTGCCAACGGTTTTATTGTAGTTTCCAGTAAACTCAACAAGGTTCTCTACGTTGGCATAGGTAGAGCGGGAGGCAGTTCCGTTAAGTTGAGCTTTCGTGGTATTTACGTGGTTAAAAGTAGTGCTTGTACCATATAAGTTAGTATTTTGAATATTAGAAGCCATTAATTTTAAACTCAGGTCTTTAAATGGCCTGTAATCAAGACTACCATTAACGCGCATTTCCTTAAAAGTATTGTCGTTGGTAGTTTCATGGATTCTTCCTAAAGGATTATCATAATTATAAGCTTCCCTTTCCTGCCATCTACCCTCTTCTGTAAAGATGTTATCTGTTGGGTTTCTAATAATGGCCTGACGGTAAGCATAACCATCCGCACCGCCTTGTTCGGCTTTAGTAGTGCGGTTAATAATTTGCACATTGGTTTTCAACTTATCATTAAACATCGAATGATTTAGGGATGCCCTAATGTTGAGGCGTTTCTGACCTGAACGCAAAAAGATTCCCTCCCAATCGCGATAGTTCACAGAACCCGTAAAATTTGTGGTGTTATTTCCTCCGAAAATCGTCACATTGTGATTCTGGCTCACCGGATTTTGCAGGATTTCATCTAACCAATTGGTATTACCGCCATAATCAATATACTGCTTACCTTCGCCAATCAAGCGACGGTAATCGGCTGCTGTTAACATGTCTGGTTTCCTGGCAATTTGCTGGACAGTAACATAGTTAGCATATTCAATAGTTGCTTTAGAATCAGACCTGTTTTGGCGTGTGGTTATTAGTATTACCCCTCCTGTAGCACGGGTACCATAAATAGCTGCTGCAGAACCATCTTTTAACACGTCCACAGATTCAATATCCTCCGGTGATACCGTATTCAGGCTTCCCGGAACACCATCGATCAGGATCAAAGGTTCAGAAGTTCCACTAATGGAGTTTAACCCACGAAGATTAATTTGTGTGCTTGCTGTTGGATCGCCCGATGGCGTAGTAATCCTTAAACCGGCTACTTTGCCCTGCACCAGTTGCGCGGCATCACGCACTGCACCCTTGGTAAAATCTTCAGCCTTCACTGTTGCAATCGCACTTGTTACCTCACCCCTTTTCTGGGTACCATAACCAACCACCACAACTTCGTTCAAACCACGACTTTCTGCATCAAGTTTGATGTCCA
Source organism: Pedobacter sp. (assembly GCF_045627485.1). GTDB lineage: Bacteria > Bacteroidota > Bacteroidia > Sphingobacteriales > Sphingobacteriaceae > Pedobacter. The sequence goes on from NZ_JAZQNU010000093.1 coordinate 10,055, forward strand.
GATTAGTTCTTCCCTCAAGAGCTACTTCCTGAGTAAGATAACCTATATAGCTGAATATCAGCGTTGAATTGGCTTTAGAAACACGCAAAGTGTAATTTCCATTTTGATCAGTACTCGCAGCATTTGATGCTCCTTTTTCCTTCACAGAAACCCCGATCAGCGTGGTGCCATCTTTCGCGTCAGCCACATTTCCTTTAATCACCAGGACATCCTGCGCAAAGAGTTGGCAGGGCAAAAAAAACAGCAAAAGAATCCAGGTTCTTTTGCATAAGTAAAGATAAGGCTCAGTTTTTGTTTTCATGTTTATCTTGTTTGGTTCAACTAATCAATCGACTAGTAGTCTACAAGTTATGATCAAAAAAACTATTCCTGTTTTCGTATATTATCAGGTATTACCCGCTTTTTACCCTGTTATCTGGAAGGGGCAAAAGCATTAATATCAATCGTCGTTTTTTGCTCCCCAATAATCTGGTTCACTAAAGATCCGGTAGCCGGACCCAGGCTCATACCCATCATTCCATGTCCGGTGGCTATCACCAAATTATCCCTTTTTGTACTTCTTCCGATATAGGGTAAACCATCGGCAGAAGATGGACGGAAACCATACCAAATGTCTTTTTGAACAGGCAATTTAGGCTGAAGATCGGGTAAGTACCTTGGAACTGACTCTACAATTCCCATTACCCTTGGCATGTTGATTCTGGTGTTTATTTTATCGAGTTCCATCGTCCCACTATACCTGATACCGCCATTCATTGGGGTAATTGCAACCCTGGCTTCACAAAGTAATGCAGGAATTGTCATCCGTTGCTGGGGTTCGGGCTCCATAAAAGAGTACCCTTTGCCCGGCATCAGGCAGATTTTAATATTCATCATTCTGGCAATAGCCGGTGACCATGATCCGGTTGCCAGAACATATTGATCAGCCTCCCATACCTTTTTTCCGGTATAAACCTTAGTGATCTTGGATCCCGCGGTATCTATTTTAGTCACTTCCTGTTGACGGACGATGTTTACACCAGCTTTTTCAAGGAAACCCAACAAGGCATTCATCACTTTCGGTGGACTCATATGCGCATCATCACGAAAATGGACTGCTCCAAGGATATCTAGATTAAGGTTTGGTTGCAGCTTTTTACACTCATCGGCACTTAAGATCGCCATGTCCATTCCTAATTCCAGGGCAAGTTTCACTATAAGTGCTTCTTCTTCAGCAGCCCGCTCGGTTTTATACATAGACAGGATGCCATTACTTTTCAACTCGAAATCAAAACCTCGTTCTTTAGCCAGATCTACATAGAGTTGTTTGCTGAGCAAATTAAGTTCCTTTAAAGGAACGGCCGAACGGGAAACGTGGCCTGCATTGGCGTGTTTCAAAAATTTTAGTCCCCAGGTTACCAGCTCTGTACTCAAAGACGGCTTCACATAAAAAGGACTTTTCCGGTTAAACATCCAGCGTACCCCCTGCTGCACCATACCCGGTGCTGCAAGTGGTATAAAGTGGCTTGGAACAATCATGCCGGCATTTCCGTAAGAACAGTTGTCGGTAATATCGCCTTTATCAAGGACGGTTACGGTATGACCGGATTTATGAAGATAATAAGCGGAACTGAGTCCTACGATACCTCCACCTATGATTAATACACTTGACATCTATTATTAATTAACAATTAACACTGGTTAAATCACAAGAAAACCATGAGCATAAGGGTCATCATCATCGATTTTAATCGTGTTATAACCATATACTTTTGCCCAGCCTTCTACACTTGGAATGATGGCATCCATGCCATTTAACTGGATGACGTCCTCTACCTTGCCCGTAAATTTGCTACCAATAATACTTTCATGTATAAAAGCATCACCTTTTTGCAACTTCCCTTTGGCATGCCATTGGGCCATCCGTGCAGAAGTACCTGTGCCGCAAGGCGAGCGGTCGATCGCTTTATCACCATAAAATACCGCATTACGTGCTGTAGATGTTGGATCAAGAGGAGCGCCTGCCCATAGAATGTGGCTGCATCCATTGATGGTTGGATCAAGGGGGTGCACAAAAGTATGGGCTTCGTTAATTCGTTTGCGGATCACCTGGCTCCAGGCAATGAGTTGTGAAGCCGTGAAATGTTCTATTCCGGGAAAGTTTTCCTGGGGATCAACAATTGCATAGAAATTACCGCCGTAAGCCACATCGAAGGTCAGCATGCCGAGCTCTGGGCAATCAACCTGTAAATCTGCCGCCGCAAGGTAAGCCGGCACATTCTGCAACTTCACTGAGGTCACTTTATTTCCAGTTTGCTTATACTCAATTTTCACCAATCCTGCAGGCGCTTCCATGCGGATGATGCCTGGTGTTTTCGGCGTAATCAATCCTTCTTCAATAGCGATGGTTATCGTGCCGATGGTGCCATGACCGCACATAGGCAAGCAGCCACTGGTTTCGATAAACAAAACGGCAACATCATTTTCCGGATCGTGAGGCGGATACAGGATGCTGCCCGACATCATGTCGTGACCACGGGGTTCAAACATCAGTCCGGTGCGGATCCAGTCAAACTCTTTTAAAAAATGTTGTCTTTTTTCACTCATATTGGCCCCATAAAGTACCGGACCGCCACCTGCTACCAGTCGTACTGGATTCCCGCAGGTATGTGCGTCTACACAGAAAAAGGATTTAGTCATTGTTTGGTCCAGTTGAGGTCTACCAATCTATAAATACCTAAGGGATTATTTGCTTTCAGCGCATCGGGAAGCAGATCATCGTCCCAATCCTGCCAGGCGATAGGCCTCACAAATCGGTAAACTGCCGTTGAACCAACAGAAGTAAAACGACTGTCGTTTGTAGCTGGAAATGGCCCGCCATGCTGCATGGCGGCACTCACCTCCACCCCTGTGGGCACGCCATTTAATATGATGCGACCGGTTTTATCTGTTAAAGTGCTGATCAGTTCCGGATAGTTGTGCAACTCACTTTTTTCGGCCATAACAGTTGCAGTTAGCTGGCCTTCCAGAGAGGCTACCAAAGCAGTCAGTTCATCTGTATCTTCAGCAATGACGAGCAAGGAATAAGGACCAAAGATCTCCTCCTGCAATTGCTTATTATTTAGAAAATTAGTTGCGCTTACTGTAGCTACACGGGCTACCGACTGGCTTTGCAGTTCTGTATTGACTAAAGGCGATTCGGCAATTAAGGTTACACCATTAGCGTTGAGCACAGCTTTGGATAAAGAACCATAATTCTCACAGATACCAGGCGTAAGCATTGTTGCAGAAGGCATTTCTTTGATTGCCTCCGCTAAACCTGCCTTGAATGATTCCAGCGATGGTGATTTGATCGCCAGCATCAGGCCAGGATTCGTGCAAAACTGTCCGGCCCCCAGTCCAATTGACGCTGCACATTGCGAGGCCAGTGTCTGCGCCCTGTTGTTCATGGCTTCAGGTAATAATACAATAGGATTAATGCTGCCCATTTCGGCAAATACCGGAATAGGCTGTTCCCTTTCCTGCGAAAGTTGGATCAGGGCATTGCCACCTTTAAAGGAACCTGTAAAGGCCACCGCTTTAGTTTTAGGATGTTTAACCAGATGGGCACCAATGGTATGACCATCATCGTATAATAACGAAAACAGGCCTGGAGGTAAACCTGTTTTTTCTATTGCTTTTAAGATCGCACCACCCACCAGGGCACTGGTACCCAGGTGGGCCGGATGTGCTTTTACGACCACTGGGCAGCCTGCTGCCAATGCGGAAGCGGTGTCGCCACCTGCTACCGAGAAAGCTAATGGAAAATTGCTGGCACCGAATACCACCACTGGCCCTAATGGCACCATCATGCGGCGAATATCAGCTCTTGGCAGTGGTTTACGGTCTGGTAAAGCCACATCAATAATGGCATTTACCCAGGATCCTTCTTCCACCAGGTTGGCGAATAGGCGCAGCTGGCCAATAGTGCGGCCCATTTCCCCCTGCAAACGACCTACAGGGAGGCCGCTCTCCTCGGCGGCCCTGCAGATCAAAGTATCCCCTAACCAAGAGATTTCGTCGGCTATTGCCCTTAAAAAAGCAGCCTTAGTATCTTTATTTATATTTTTATATTCCTGAAAAGCATGTTCAGCACCCTTTAGTGCATCATCTGCATCTTGCAAGCTTGCCCGATGAAATTCTCCGGCGAGGGCTTCCCCGTTTGCCGGATTAATTGCATAAAAGACCGGACCCGTGGGATCCCTAAATGCAGCACAAACTATGTTTCTATAAGCCATATTTTCCATGTTTATATTCCCCAGCTGCCTTCAGGTAATATAGGACGACTGGCCAGCGCGTCGTTTAGAATTTTCATTACCCGCTCTCGCTCTTCTCCATGTATCGCTAAACGTGGTGCACGTACGGCCTCGGTCCCTATACCTGTTGCCACTTCTGCCAATTTAATATATTGTACCAGTTTGGGCTTGATGTCCAATTCTAATACGGGTAAAAACCAACGGTATATTGTTAAAGCTTCGGCAATTCTGTTTTGTTTCACCAACCTGAAAATAGCTACTGTTTCTTTCGGGAATGCATCGACAAGTCCGGCCACCCAGCCGTCTGCACCCATCACCAGACATTCCATGGCAATCGGGTCCACACCCGTGAAGATTTTAAAGCGATCGCCAAAACGGTTGATCATCCTGGTAACGTTGGATACGTCGCGGGTAGACTCCTTTACTGCCTGTATATTGTTGTATTTCGACAGGTAATCAAACATCTCGAGGGTCACTTCAATTTTATAGTCTACCGGATTATTGTAAATCATAATTGGCAAATCAGTACTTTCTGCAACCGCAGCAAAAAAAGCCAATGTTTCTTCCACATCGGAATAATAACGCAAAGGCGGTAACAACATTAAACCATCGGCACCTAAAGCTTTAGCTTTAACAGCTGCCGCCACTGCTTTTTTAGTGGTCGATTCACCGATATTTAACAATACAGGCACCCTGCCATTCACCTCCTTGAGGGTGTGCGACAACAGTTCAAATTTCTCGTCATCAGTTAATACACTGGCTTCTCCAAGAGAACCACATAATATAATCCCATCTACACCAGCCTCCAGCTGTGCTTCCAGGTTAATGTTAAAGGCATTAAAGTCAAGTTCGTCATTAGCCGTAAACTTGGTTGTTACAGCAGGAAATACACCAGTCCAATTGATACTCATGTTTCTATAGTTTTTTATCTGTTTAAATATTTTCGCTTTAATTAGTCGATTCCACTATGTCAAAGTTAAAACAGCGAGGCAGCAAATTATGACCTGATATTAACCAATATAACCTGTAAATGCACCTATGTTATTTCGATTTCACCGCTTTGATATAATACATCTTTTCAATCGCGTCGGTAGTAAGCATTGAATCTTGTCCTTTTTTTAGGGGTAGTTGCTGCCAATATCCCGTGGGTACCACACGTAAGGTGCTTACACTTTCTTTTTTCAAGACCAGCGGAAGGTTAAATCCTTCCACAGCACCAACCCAGCGATAATTTAATTTACCTTTTTCTATATAAAATTCCAGGGTCGGGATATCGGTGGTCCGCAGGTATTGATCAAAGACTTTCGCATAATTATATTTTGCCTGTTTGGAGATATATTCTTCCACCTGTGCCGAGGTAACGGTCTGGTGATAGAAAGTCTTATTTAGGCCACGCAAAATAGACCTGAAAAGCGCATCATCGTTCATACTGTGGCGAATACTATGGAGTAAGTTGCCACCCTTGGGATACATATCGCCACTTCCCATATCATTAACTCCGTAATTAGCAATGATCGGTTTATCGTTTCGGATACCTTTACGGATGCCATAGTTGTATTCATTTCCCGCCTGTTCGCCAAAATGATAATCGGTAAAAAGCGTTTCACTGTAATTGGTAAAACCTTCATGTACCCACATATCAGCAAGGTCATTGGTGGTGATGTTGTTGCCAAACCATTCATGGCCGCTTTCATGGATAATGATAAAATCCCACTTCAAGCCCCAGCCCGCACCGGAAGGGTCTCTGCCCAGGTATCCAAACTTGTACTGATTGCCATAGGAAACTGCCGACTGGTGCTCCATGCCGGTATGGGAGGCATCGATCAACTGATAACCATCTTCATAAAAGGGATACGGACCAAACCAATGCTCTAACGCCTTAAACATTTTATGCACCTGATCAGGCATATAAGTTTTTGCTTTCGCCTCATTGTAATCTAACACCCAGTAGTTCACATCCAGGGGACCCTTTTCCCCGGCATAACTTTCTTTGAAATTCACATACTTACCGATGTAAGGGATGATACAGTAATTGCTGATCTGTTTAACCACATTGTATTGATAGGTAGTAGTTCCATCCTTGTTATCCTTTTTAAAGACTAGTCGCCCATTACCCACCGCCACCAGGCTGTCTGGAACTGTCATGGTAAGTGAGGCGCCCTTGTCGGGCTCATCACTCTGGTGATCTTTATTAGGGTACCAGACCGAGGCCCCAAGTCCCTGGCAGGCAACGGTCATCCATGGGCGACCTTCAGCATCTTTAGCAAAGATAAAACCGCCGTCCCAGGGTGGGCGAATGGCTTCGTGCACCTTCCCATGGTAGTAGATATGCACACTGTGTTGTTCTTTTATTTCTTGCTTTGGCACCGTTACGTACCATACACTGCCTTCTTTAGCAAATTTTAAGGAACGTCCATCATCATAGACTGCACTGTCAATGACCAAAGGATCCATCATGTCAATCTGCATTCTGGTCTGTCCGTCATTACTTTGCACCACCTTATACACAATCTTGTTAGACCCCTGTATTGTTTTGCTTTTGTAATCAGGCTTAAGCCCGATTTCATAACGCTGCACATCCCACCAGGTACGTTCTGGCATCAAACTACCCCGTAAGGTATCAGTACGGCTGAAAGACTTAGCAGGTTTTGGCGCTTCCTGTGCATAAATTGAAGTTAAGCCTAAAGGAAAAAGGGACATGCAAAGCAGTCCCAGTTTTATTTTTTTAGTCATTTGTATCATTTTAATAAGCTTCGGCCCTAATGGCTTCAATTTCCGCTGTGGTCAGGGCAAGTGGTTTGCCCAGCATTTCATGACCGGTGCTGGTAATTAAAAAGTCGTCTTCCACCCGGATGCCAGAGAAATCCCGGAAAGCTTGTAATTTATCATAATTAATATAATCGTTAAACCTATTCGATGCCCCCCATTGGTCCATCAGTTCAGGTATAAAATAGATACCAGGCTCAACGGTGAGCACATAACCAGGTTCCAGCTGTTTGCCTAAGCGCAAAGATTTCAGTCCAAACTGTGCTGTATTTTTGGTGAGGGTTTCTGTATAACCCACATAAGCTTCGCCCAGGTCTTCCATATCGTGAACATCAAGCCCCATCATGTGGCCGGTGCCACATTGAAAGAACATGGCATGTGCACCTTGTTCAACTGCATCGTCTATATTACCCTTCATTAAACCCATGTCTTTTAAACCTGTCGCCAGGGTTTTACAAGCCTTCAGGTGCACATCGAGGTAACGGACTTCAGGGCTCAGCAGGCTGGTAGCCTGCTGGTAAGCTTCCAGCACAATATCATACACTGCTTTTTGTTCTACAGTAAATTTCTTGCTTACCGGAAAGGTACGGGTAAGGTCGCCCGCATAACCCAACGCGGTTTCCACACCCGAGTCATTAAGTACCAGTTGTCCTTCCTTTAAAGTGTTTCCATAATAATGGTTGTGCAAAATTTCCCCCCTGGTGGTTACAATGGCCGGATAGGCCAGCTGACCGCCACTAGCCACAGCTGCCTGCTGAATGGCGGCAACCAGGTCACGTTCGGTTTGCCCAGGTTTGGCCAGTTGCATCACCATCAGGTGGATATCAGCTGAAACCGATGCTGCATGGTGCAGTTCCTGAATTTCTTCGGCCGATTTAATGGAACGTTGGGCAACGACAGCTTTAATAAATACGATACTCGCCGCTGCTGCCAGCTGGTTTATGGGTAAATGTAGCACGCTGGCTAAACGTATTTTATTCTCTCCACGGTAAGGTGGTAAAAAGTGCACCTGGCGTGTCTTGGCCAGGGCATTAGCCAGGTAACTTTTCAGAGATGCTGAGGCTTGTACGAATTCAACTCCACTGGCTGTGCATTTTTCATGCAGGGTTTCCTGTCTGCCCATCCATACAATGTCGTCAAGGCTCATCTCGTCACCAAAAACAATTGTTTTATCTTCATCCAGGTCCATTACGGCTGCTAAATGTGGTTCCTGGATACCGAAGTAATATAAAAAGGTACTGTCCTGCCTAAAGTGATAGGCATTATCTTTAAAATTCATTGGACTTTCTTCATTGCCCAAGAACAATAAAATACCCGATCCTATGCTGGACGCCAATTGCTTGCGCCTGTTGATGTAAATTTCTTTAGTAAACATGTTAGTTCTTTTTTCGTTGCAGCACCACCTCGGTTATACCATCCCGCTGTAGTGGGATCTTGTAGTTGCCTTGTGTGGTTCTCTCGAAGTTAGCAATTTCATAGGACGCTTGTAGGCTGTTGTCCGCTGTTTGTGCATATTTTAATACAGCTGTTCCTGTGAATTGGTTGGCAGGTGCCAATTTTACACGTACCTCACCTGTTTTGAGGTGATAGGAAATTTCATCAATATTCCCTGCGTCAAGGTTAATCCATAAACCTGCTTCAGCGATGAAAACCGCATTTCTCGCAGCGGTTAGCGGTTTCACCTTAACTAATTGTCCAGCTTGCTGCAGATTTCCACCAAAACTTAACCAGCCGAATTCTTTGTGTCTGATGATATAGGTACCGGTATTCACCGCATAACCAAAAAAACCTGAGCCATAATCACCAGAAATGCCATCATTTCGCAGTGTTGAGGGAAAAGCGTGGAAAGCAGCCGGTGCAAAACCTTCCTGGGTAATGTTGGAAATGGAGCCCATCAAACCGGCATAACCCGCCCGCAGCAGATAAAAATCATCAGGATTCTTGCGGTATTCTTCCAATACAGGTATCGCATTTAGCGCAGAACCATAATGGTGAATCATTCGTTCCACACGTTGCAATTTACCGCCATAAAGAAAATCCCAATAGCGTCTGGCGTTGCCGTTGTAGGCCCAATGCGGAACTACAGGAACATAGGCCAGGATTGCGTTTAACGTTACCTCAGCTTTATCATCAAAGCCAAAGTACGCCGACCATACATATACTTCTTCTTGTCCGGTTGAATCCCAGGGCATCTCACTTCCAAAAGGATAGCCCAAAGAACGCCAGTGAAGAGCACGTTTTTTCATGTCTGCTTCCAGTTTGTCTGCCAGTGTGGTCATCCCTTCGGACTTGAGGTCTTTTAAAATTAACAGGAACACCGTTCCTTCCATTTGTCCGTATTGAGCATAGTGTGGTGCCAGTCGACTCATGGCCAGGGAAGTTTCCGCCGCATGGGTCAAATAGGTTTTCCAGCTTGCGGCATCCACCAGGCCCTTATAATTTCTAGCCAGGCGGTACATTACCCAGTGGGCAGCTGCCACATGCGGGTAATTATAGGAACGGCCTAAAGAGTTTGCTTCTTTGGTTGGCCATGCAGACCAGGTTTTAAAATTTAGATTTTCGTCATACGTACCTTTAGGCAAGGAGTCGGGGGCATAATAAAACAAGCTTTTTTTGACACCGTACTTGTTTGGGCCCTCGCTTAGCTGGATCCGGCCAAACATGGTACTATCGGCAAAACGTTTCAACTTGGCCACCTCGATAGCATTCGGCACCACCAATTGCTTCATCAGGGCACCCAGCCAGCTTCCCGCACCACCTTCATCACTTAGCCCGGCAATCCAGGCCCGGTTATCCTGGCGAACCTGTGCTTTTTTTTCATCATCGTAAGTAATCACCGAAGGGCTCCTCTTAAAGATAGGATCAGGCTCATCAAACCACTGTTTGGTAGTGGAGAAGTTCCCATAATCGGCAATGACCTGACTTTCTGGCTTAATCACTTTATAACTTATAGTTTGCACTAAACCGTCGTCATACGTTACTGTAAGCCGGGCCCTTCCCCAGCTATTGCCCTTAACCTGGTATGTTTTCCAGTTGTTTTTTGTGTTTTCTGCGGCGGTAATGGTCAACGCATCTTGTGGGTAAACGGCTATGTGTTTTACTTTTTCATCATATTTAAGGAACAACTTGGCATCCACATCCTGAGGCAATACATAACCAGGTACGGATACGGCTACGGGCCGTTGCTGCTGTGCCAATTTACTTTCCAGTGTTTTTACTGGACCGGCAACCACGAGTTTTAACCCAAAGTTGCGAACCTCCCCAGGTTTCAACACTGCAGAACGTGGGGTATTCCATTGCTCTGCGCCTGTCCATTCCTGTTCTGCAGGGGCCTTGCTATAAACCATCCATTCGTAGAACCCCTCAAACACAATGCTTCGTGGAGTAGGGTCATCGAGTAATGGGTTATAGGCTTCAAAGGGAGTATCACCATCAGGTAACACCAATAAAGATGGCGCCAGGCCACTCAGCCGAGTTACCTGCAAATAACCTGCATCCATACCGATATAAGGATCGTAAAATACATTTTGAGCATGCGTTTCATCCAGTGACTTGCCTTCTAAAATATTGTTAAAGATCATAGGGATGCCAAGACCACCAATTTCAACATCGCTTTTACTATTATTTTTAAGTTCGAAACGTAGCACAAGCTCACCGTCTTTCATCTCCCAGAAACGCTTCACCTGCAGAGGAATATCTGCGGCAAGGGTTGGCGATAAATCAGCTGCTGCCAGCACTTTTCCACTACTTTTCAATACTTTCACAGGAGCACGTTTAGTGGCCGACGAATATTTCTGCCAATCTTTTCCCTGGGTTCTCAATGTCAGGTTGATATCACCTAAGTGATATAGTCCGTCGCTATGTCGAACATTTAAACGATCGGACGGCGTAAAATCAAAATTGGCAACTGCTTTAGGAGACAATGCCGCTACCGTTTGCGACGATATTACCAATTTAAGCTGCATATCGCCAGCTTCCAGGTTTAAGGTACCCTGTTCCAGGCCTAAAGTTGCCGGGCGGGCAGCCAGTTTATCCCAATACTTTTGGGCTAATACCGGACGGGGCGTTATGAATGTTAATAAGACCACCAGGCATAAACAGTAAAGGGACGGTAAATTGCGCATAATTGTATTTATTTAGAGTTTATATTTGGTGTTACATATACACTGACATACTCGTGAACGGCACTGCAAGCCTTGGTCATGAGGGTCTTGGTAAATCAAAAATATACTTTTTGATTTAGCACAAAGGGCATTCTCCCAAAACGGACAATATCCGGCAAGTATTGGTTTATTTAAGGTAATTGCATTGAGATGGGCAGGCATTTCTTCTGCAGCCAGACTGCCTCTTCAGGCCGGAGAAAGGGGCTTAACATTTCATACACATGATGGTTATAATCATTAAGCCAGGTTAACTGCGATTGGTCAAGCATTTCCTTTATCACCATTTGAGTATCAATATGGGCAAGAGTGAGCGTTTCAAATGCATGAAATACACCGAATTCCGTCACCGATTTTTCGATGGTTAAAACGAGGTTTTCAGTCCTTACGCCATGAGATCCCGGCCTGTAAACACCAGGCTCAATAGAAGTGATCATGCCCGGCTGTAGCGCTACAGGCACATTAGCTGGCCCGATATTTTGCGGCCCCTCGTGCACGTTGAGGTAAAAACCGATGCCGTGCCCAGTACCATGGCCATAATTGATACCCTCAAGCCATAACGGCTGCCGGCATATTGCATCAATCTGGTATCCTCGTGTGCCTTCCGGAAAAACAGCTTTCGAACCGTCAATTAATGCCTTTAAAACAAGCGTATAATCTTCCTTTTGTTGTATAGTGGTATGCCCCATGGGGATGCTGCGCGTAACATCTGTGGTACCATAATGATACTGTGCCCCGGAATCAATCAGGAATATACCTTCAGGTAAAACAGGCAAATCGCTCTCAGGAGTGGCATGATAATGTGGTAAGGCACCATGTGCCTGGTACCCTGCGATGGTGTCAAAACTTATACCAGCAAAATTTTCCTGTTCGGCACGATAAACTTCAAGTTGATCAGCAGCTGATATTTCAGTGATAGTTTCCTTGCCAACACGCTCTTCAAGCCACTTAAAAAAACGTGTTAATGCCACACCATCTTTGATCATTACCTTTCGCACATGTGCCTGTTCGCTTTCATTTTTAATGCTTTTTAAATGGGTACTCGGATTAACGGCCAGTTGTACCTCAACTTCGTCGGTCAGAAGATCATATAAGCCATAACTGCATTTTTTTGGATCTAAAAGCATGGCTGCTTTCCCGGGGATCTTTTGCAGGTATTTTTCAATGTCGTGGTAGGCTTCAACAGTAACCCCCTCCTGCTGTAGCTGCGACAAATGCACCGGAGATAGTTTGCCTTCAGCAATAAACAACCTGGCACTTTCTGCTTTAATCAAGGCATGACTTAACACAACGGGGTTATGGTTGATGTCGCCACCCCTAAGGTTAAAAAGCCAGGCGATATCATCCAGCGAAGAGATCAAGTGGTAACTGGCCTGCTGTTTGGCCATTGCAGCCCGCACTTCTTTTAATTTTTCTGCTGCTGATTTACCGGCGTCTTCCACTGGAATCAGCGTAGCTGCCGCATTTGGCAAAGCAGGTCGGTTTTGCCATACTGGCGTAATGAGGTCGACGGAAACACTGCTGATACTTTTTCGACTTAAAGCCCTCAGCAACTCCCCTGCCATATACACGGAAAACAAGCGGTAATCAAAACCAACTACACTTCTTTCAGGCAACTCGGCCAGGTAAGCAATGTACTCAGGCGTATGTGGGACCTTTAATTTTACTAATTCAAATCCGGAGTCTACAAGCTCTGCTTCTGCCTGGATGAAATAACGGAAGTCTGTCCACAAGCCAGCGAATGTTTGGGTAATAACCAGCGTGCCAGCCGAGCCCGTAAAGCCACAGGTGAATGACAGGATCTTATAATGATCAGGGAGGTCCTCACTCAGGTGTGGGTCGGCAGAAGCAATGACATAAGCATCCAATTGCAGCGCTCTCATCTGCTGTCGTATGGCAGTTAACGTGTTTTTCGAATTCATGATCTGATGAGCTTGATTGTGCTGATTGAACACCAGCACAACTGCTAATTTAATGCAAGCGGACTATAATCTGTTAAGATTCCCTGATTTCATTAAAAAGTGAAAACATTAAGTTAAGATACGGGAACCAGGGATGCGGAGTTTAGATCAGCTTCGTAAAAAAAAATCACACAGCAGGGTAGAAAAAATTCACAAAAAAAACCGTCAGTACGAGCCTGACGGTTTAGTTTTTCATAGATAGCTTAGATTACTGAAGTAATAAACTTAGATAACTCTCACCAAAGTCTGTTCCATAGAAGAAAATGACAGTAAAACAGGTATTAATTAGATGACAACACATAGTTAACATTTAATAGGTCACCATTAAACGAATATCCGACTGACCAATACCATTACTTAGTTGATTCTGTGAGCAGTTAAAAACTGTATAAAGTTGATTTATTATGTCATCTAATTTGGTCATTAGTTGATCTTTTAAACAAATGAATATTATTCATTTGTTTAAAAATTTCCAGTTCAACCAGGTAAAAAGACAGTGCATATATCGTTTGTAGAGGCCAAGGTGTAATCCGCACAGCTATTGATTCCGGCTCCGATGTAAATGGTTTTAATGCCCAGATTTTTTGCTGGAATTAGATCGGAAACAGAATCACCGATCATCCACGAGCGACTAAAGTCGACTGCATAATTTTCTGCAGCTTTCAAAAACAGCCCATCCTTAGGTTTCCTACAGTCACATTGATCTTCGTCAAGGTGGGGGCAAAAGAAAAAGTCGTTAATAAAATTCCCGGTTCGGTCATTTATATCTTTATGAATCGATAATAATTCTTCTTCCTTTAGCATTTTACGTCCTACACAACGTTGGTTGGTAACAACAACAATTTGCAAAAACATGTTATTGGCCATGGCCAGGAAATCTTTTATTCCGGGCATTATCTGTATATCCTCAGTTTTCAAAACGTATCCGTCATCAATTTTACGGTTAATTACGCCGTCTCGATCAAGGAACAAAGTATTAAAGCTCATGCTGACAAACATCTTTTAATAATTGCTGCGACAGAAAATAATCACCGGGAATACCGATGTCTATAAACAAGCCATCGCAGATTTTCCCATAGACGTTCAATTCTGTAAGGTGCTGGTGAAAGAAATCTTGCTCAATAGAAAATTTCTCTGGCTTAGGGAATTTGCTGGTGAGCGACTTATTCATGTAATATATTCCACCATTGATGATTCCCCTTCCGGTTTGCCCGGGCGTCTTTTCATTAAAAGATTGAATGCCCTGATTTGGAGAAAGGTTTACCGTTCCATAACGACTACAATTTTCAACCTCTTTAAGGGCAAAAGCAAGATCGGCATTTCTTTCAAGGGCGAAATTTTCCAGTCCAGCCAAGGAAACATCAAAATAGGTGTCGCCGTTCAGGATAAAAGCACTTTTTCCCTCTACCTGCTTAAAGGCTTTAAAAATGGCCCCGCCAGTTCCGAGCAATTCCTCTTCGACACTATAACGGACGTTTATACCGTACCGGTCAAAAGCATCATGCAGAAAATTCTGGATGGTTTCCCGTTTATGACTAACGGCTAAAACCACAGTTTTAACCTGTTGGGTGGCCAGATAATGCATTACATAGTGGATAAAAGGACGGCCATTGACCTCGGCCATAGGCTTGGGCAGGTCATGAACTACCGATCGTAACCGTGTACCCAGGCCACCTGCCAGAATAATTGCTTCCTCAGTCATCCACGTTCACATTAAGGTCTTCGATGTCTACACTTAAGTTTTCAAGGTCAACCGGCTCAGCAAGAAACAGTTTACGCTCTACAATTTCGCAAAGAATATGGCCAATAACAATATGGGCTTCCTGGATTCTAGGCGTATCGTTTGATGGAATATTGATCAGGTAGTCGGCTTCAACTTTAAGCCTGCCGCCACTTGCACCAGTGAGGGCAACAGTGGTTAAGCCCTGTAATTTTGCCTGCCGGAATGCGCGGATAATGTTTTCAGAATTTCCTGATGTGGTAATACCGATCAGCAAATCGCCCCTTCGCCCTTTCGCCTTGATCAGGCGTGCATAGATCTCATCATAAGAATAATCATTAGCCACAGCAGTAAGGTAGGATGAATTGACATGCAGGGCTTCAGCGAACAGTGGCTGCCGGTCAAAATAAAACCGGCCAGTAAATTCGGCAGCAATGTGTTGCGCATCGGCAGCACTTCCACCATTGCCACACAGCAATACCTTACCATCCCGCTGAAATGCTGCAATGATTTCCTGCGACACGGCCTCGATCCTAGCAATCAATTCAGGGCGCTGTATTACCTCGTTTTTAACAGCTATGCTTTCGAGGATTTTCGATGTAATAAATTTTTCTAACATAATACATGATTTTAAGCTTTCCAGGCTTGTACGCCTTTATCATAAAAATTAATTCTCTCCACACGGCCGCCAAACTGGTTGAGTGTGTTTTGTAAATGGTATAGGAAATTTCCTTTCACATAAAACATCATGTAACCACCGCCGCCAGCTCCTGAAATTTTACCTCCAGTAGCCCCATTATTCATGGCAGCAGCGTAAATTTCATCTACCACAGGATTAGTAATTTCTTCAGCAGTTTGTTTTTTCGATATCCAGCTGTCGTTCAGCAAGTCGCCGATTTCACATAACCTGCCCTTCAACAAGGTTTCTTTCATATTAAAAGCCAGGCTTTTAAGCGAATGCATGGCGTCAATAGATTTGGTCGAGTTACCGTTTACATTATTGACTTGTGCATCGATAATCTTTGATGACAAGCGGGAAGTGCCGGTATAATACAGGAGTAAGGAAAATTCTAACTCATACACATATCGTTGTTTGATTCGCAAAGGGTTAACCACATCCCGGTCGTGATAAAACTCCATAAAATTGAAGCCCCCGAAGGTTGCAGCATACTGGTCCTGTTTGCCACCAGACAAACCAAGGTCTTGTCGCTCGATGGAGAACGCTAAATGAGCAAGGTCGTAATCGCCCAGGGCCAGACCAAGCCATTCTGCAAAAGCGGCAATAATGGTAACCACAAGAGTAGAGGATGATCCAAGACCGGAGCCCTGGGGTGCATCCACATAGGTTTCCAGTTGATAAAACATGGGCACCTTGATGTTAAACTCTTTACGGATGCGATTATGAATGGCCTTAATTAACTGCAGTTTTTTGTCATTAAGGTCAAACTCCTCTACGTTATTAAATACATGATGTTCATTGATATCATGACATTTAATAACGATTTGTGGGATGGACAAAGGTGTTAGTGTGGCGTAAGCAAACTTACTTATGGTTGCATTTAATACCGCACCGCCGTATTGATCACAATACGGGCTGACATCGGTGCATCCCCCGGCAAGACCTAGCCTTAACGGAGCTCTGGAACGTATAATCATAGGCTGTGTGTTTAATGGATTTAGTTAACAGGAATGTGACCTTTGTATTCGCGAGCAATCATTTCGCGCAGGTAATGCTGTATCTTTTCGGTGGTATTGGCAGTGTATTTTTTCACAAATTCAGGCAATTGTTCTGCTTGGGTATAGAATTGAAAATTGTTGACCAGTGTGTCTGGAAGTGGAATTTTAACAATCCTGATTTCTTCTTGCGACTTGATCCCGCTTTCAATAAACACGTTAGCTACAAGTTTCGCCAGGTCCTGATGGGTTATGGCATGACCTGAACCCAGGTTATAAATACCGTTAGCCAAGGTTGCATCGTTCAAGACATCCGTAATTACCTGAATTACATCATTCACCCACACGTAATCGCGCCTGATATTTTGATCAAAGAGCTCAATTGTTCCGGTTTCCTGAATGAATTTGTAGAATCGGTGGGGTAAACTGGCGTTCCTGCCTTTATGGAATTCGCCCATGCCGAAGATATTAAAGAATCGCAGGCCAATGACTTTACCGGAAAAATTGCTGCAATTCTGTGTCACATATTGATCAAACATCCACTTAGACCAGCCGTAGGAATTCAGAGGGTGTTCATACCTGCTATTGATTATACAGTGCCTGGAGTTTCCGTAAATTGCTGAACTAGAGGCATAGATAAATGGAATTTCATGTTGTTGGCTATACTGAAGGTAAAACCTCGAATGGTCGTAATTAACGTGCATCATAAGCGCTGCGTCTTTCACTAAGACATCAGCGTTGGCACCAATATGAAAAATGGCCGCAATGTCATGCCTGTTCAGTTCCTGCTCCAGGTATCCCCAACCTTTATGGTAAGAAAGGTAATCGACGAAAGATAACCCGAGCAGGTTATCAAATTTTTTTTCATCATACTGGTCTATGATAACCACTTCATACAACCCTTGGTGGTTTATTTTTTTCACCAGGTTAGCCCCAACAAAACCAGCCCCCCCGGTTACGACGACAACTTTATTTTTTATTGTAAACATGTTTTCAGTTTAACATAGCTTCGCCACATCAATTACAGTAGCTACTACCAGGTAACTAAATTTACGACGCTGTCCCTAACCGTAAGAGAATTTGGAACGGTTGTGCAAAAAATGTAAATCCCTAACATTTTTTAGGAATTACAGGTAACTGAAACTTACACAGAACAGAAAAAAAAAGGAGCGTAATCTTTCGATCACACTCCTATTAGAATTTCCACCTCCATGGAAACGGAATTATTTAGTAACTCATTTTCACAACTTTTTCCACATCATGGGGTGACAACTTTTTATGCTCCCCTAAACCTAGCCATCCCCTCTCCGTGAAACGCTGCGAAATTTTCTCTGCTGTACCTTCGTAGTCAGGCGTGTAATCAGATAATTTGGTATCAATTTCTAAGGAATGGAAAAAATCGACTGTTTTTTGGATCGCTTGTCTGGCCATATCTTCCGTTGTACCGGCCTGAATGCCCCATACCCGCTGTCCATACTGGGCTAACTTTTCCTTTTTAGCCTCGAAATTATAGTTATAATGTCCTGGCAGAATAATAGCAAGTGTTCTGGCATGATCAATTCCATACATTGCAGTTAACTCATGACCCATAGCGTGGATTGCCCAGTCGCCAGGTAACCCTTTTTGAATCAAGCCATTCAATGCCATGGTGCAACTCCACATAAAGTTAGCAGCAGCTTCGTAATCGCCTGGATTTTTAATCACCCTTGGTGCTACTTCCACCAAGGTTTGTAAAATACTTTCGGCAAATCGATCCTGCAATAAGGCGCCAATTGGATAAGTCATATATTGCTCCAGCACATGCGTAAAGGCATCGGTAATGCCGTTAGCCAACTGGCGTTTTGGAATTGATTTTACAACCTGCGGATCTAAAACAGAAAATACCGGAAATAATCCCGGCCCACCCATGGACAGTTTTTCCTGGGTTTCTTTACGTGTAATGACAGCACCGGAGTTCATTTCAGAGCCTGTGGCTGGCAGGGTTAACACGGTACCAAAAGGCAGACCGTGTTCTGTTCTAATCGAATTTTTCAGGATATCCCACGGTTCATCACCTTCATAAAGAGCCGCAGCAGAAAGAAATTTTACGCCATCAATTACCGACCCGCCACCAACAGCAAGCATAAAAGTAATGTTCCGGGTTTTTATAATGTTCAAAGCCTCCATTAACACAGCGTATTCCGGGTTAGCAGGAATACCCGCAAATTCCACCACATCGAATGCGGATAAGGCATTTTTCACCTGCTCGTAAACACCATTTGACTTGATGCTGCCGCCCCCATATAAGAACATCACCTTAGCATCCTGCGGAATTTCTTTCGCCATATTAGCGATCTGACCTTTTCCAAATAAGATTTTGGTAGGATTTTTAAACTCAAAATTTAACATATCAATATATCTTCTAAATTTTCACTATCATCTTACCCTCGTTTTTCCCTTCAAATAAGTCCATAAAGGCCTGTGGAATCTGATCGAAACCTTGCACAATTGTTTCTGTATAAGTTAACTTGCCCTCAGCGAGCCACTTTGTTAAGGTGGCTATCCCTTGTGGAAACTCATTGGCATAATCGCCAATGGTAAAGCCCTTCATTAATGAACTGGTTGCAATTAATTTCCACTGCATTCGCGGGCCAACTGAAACCTGGGTATCGTTATATCCAGAGATAGAACCGCATACCACTACCCTGGCCAACCTGTTAAGGTTATACATGACTGCGTCAGAAATTTCTCCACCTACATTATCGAAATAAATATCGACACCATTAGGCGCCGCTACCTGAATGGCCCTATTCATATCATCAGTGGTTTTGTAGTTAATAGCTACATCAAAGCCGAACTTATTTTTCAACTGAGCCACTTTTTCATCTGTTCCGGCAATACCTATCACCTTACATCCCATAATTTTACCGATCTGACCAACTACACTACCTACGGCACCTGCGGCACCGGATACGACCAGTGTTTCGCCTGCTTTTGGGCAGCCAATGTTTTTTAAACCCAGGTAGGCTGTTAATCCGGTCATACCTAAAATACCTAAATAAGCAGTAATACTGGATGATTCCGGTTTTATTGGCGTAAGCCCCCGCCCTGTGGATATATTGTATTCTTTCCAATCCAGGTAACCTGATACTAAAGTTCCCTTTTTAAAGTTCGGGTTTTTAGATTCCATCACTTCAGCAATCACGCCCGATGAAATCGGTTGGTTTAACTGAAAAGGTGGCACGTAAGATTTTGCGTCTATCATACGGCCTCTTAAATAAGGATCAACTGAAACATATAAGGTTTTTAACAAAATTTCTCCTTCCTTTAAGGCAGGGATTTCTTCTGTTACAAATTTAAAATCGTCCATCGTTGGTTTGCCAACGGGTCTATTATTTAATAAAATCACTCTGGTTTCCATAAGCATAACACCTTAAGTACTTAACCTTTACTTACTCTAACAAATCATGCACTGATTTGCTTGTGTTCATTGAAAATAACAGTAATTCCATTCATCACTTTACAGGGCCAGTATTCCACACGGTAGGGACGCAAAATTAGCCTGCATAGGCACTAATCACAAAAGAATAACGGGGAGATATGCAAGTGTAATGTAAAATAAAAATTCACATCTTTGTACTTCAAAAACACCTAACCAACCTTGCTGATAAACGACTTCCTATTCTACTTTGGCATTTTTTTAATTATCGCCACCGTGATTCCACTGATAAGACATGACTATTGGATATTTCGAGTTTTCGAATATCCAAGGTTACAAAAACTAATGCTGAACGCACTTGTACTGGTAATGACCGTATGGTTTTTTCCAACATCACTTAGCGAACGGATCGTTGGCGGATTATTATTACTTAACTTCATCTACCTGCTCTACCTGGTGTTACCGTTTACGCCGTTTAGTAAAAAACAGATCATGAGGAGCCGTCATCTGGCAGGAAAAAACAACATAAAACTGCTTATTGCAAACGTATACCAAGATAACCGGCAAAGTGATGCCTACCACGAGTTGATCAAGGAATGTGATCCTGATGTGATTTTACTGGTAGAAACAAATCGTTGGTGGGCAGAAAGGATGGATTCCATTTCTGATGCATATCCTCACCAGCTAAAGGAACCACTAGAAAACACTTACGGCATGATGCTATATTCCAGGTTGGAATTATTTGGCGGCTCGGTAAATTACCTGGTGGAAGCTGATGTTCCTTCCATAGAAGTGAATGTTAAACTATTATCCGGACAACTAGTTAAGCTGTTTTGTCTGCATCCACAACCACCTGTTCCTCAGGAAAACCCACGATCTACAGAACGCGATAAAGAAATTTTGCTGGTTGCGAAAAAGGCAAAAAGGAGCAAAATTCCGGTACTCGTTGCCGGCGACCTGAATGATGTGGCCTGGAGTTATACTACAGAATTATTTGGCAAGATTAGCGGTCTGCTCGACCCTAGAAGAGGTCGTGGTTTTTTTAACAGCTTCAATGCTAAACACTTCTTTCTGCGTTTTCCACTCGATCATATCTTTTGTTCTACAGATTTTACGCTAACGAGTATAAAACGGATGCAAAGTTGTGGCTCAGACCATTTTCCAATGTTTGTAGATTTTCAATACGATCCAGTTGCAGAAGTAATTCAGGAGGAACCAGAGGTGGCAAAGGATGATGTGGAATTAGCTGACGAAAAATTAACTAAGGTTTAATATTTATATTGCGGCGATGAATGAAATCTATCAGGCAATTAGGAAATTTTTGCAGTACCGGTTTAGTCTTCATGACGACAATGCAGAGGAAGCGGATACTATAGAGTCGATTAGAAAGAATGTTGAGTTTAAAGGGGCAAACCTTTGGACGTTGATATTTGCCATCTTTATCGCTTCCATAGGATTGAATGTAAATTCAACCGCCGTTATAATAGGCGCCATGCTTATTTCTCCTTTAATGGGGCCAATTATGGGAGTAGGATTAGGCATTGGTATAAATGATTTTGAACTGGTTAAAAAGGCCATAAGGAACCTTTCCATTGCCACCGTAATTAGTATAGCAACTTCAACATTATATTTCTGGATCACCCCCCTGCACAACGTTTCTTCGGAGCTGCTTTCCCGTACAACACCATCAATCTGGGATGTGTTTATTGCAGGATTTGGGGGACTTGCTGGTGTAATTGCCGCAACCAGGAAAGAAAAAAGCAATACCATTCCCGGGGTTGCCATAGCTACTGCGTTAATGCCACCCCTGTGTACAGCGGGTTATGGCCTGGCTACCGGAAACCTCTACTTCTTCGTGGGCGCCCTATATCTTTATTTCATTAACAGTGTATTTATTTGTGTGGCGACTTACTTAATTATCCGTTACCTTAATTTTCACCAGAAAGAATTTGAAGATAAAGCCTATGAAAAAAAGGTAAGGAAATATATCTTAATAATAGTACTGGTTACTGCCGCACCAAGTGTATACCTGGCTTATCGCATTGTTGACCACAGTATCTTTGAAAACAATGCCCAGGCATTTATCGACAAAGAATTGAACTATGACAATACACAGGTCATTAGCCGGAATTTTAGGTACAGCAACACAAAAGGTAAAGAAATTGACCTTCTTTTATTGGGAGACGAACTTGACACCACGGAAATTGCAAGCCTGAAGAAAAAAATGGGTAAATATAAACTGGAAAATGCAAAGCTTAAAATCAGGCAAGGATTAAATGCTAAAAATGAAATGGACATTTCCCAAATCAGGACCAGTATTCTGGAAGCTGTGTATAAAAATGATTCAACCAAAAAAAATTCAAATAAACCATTAGCCATCAATTTACCAATACCTGACTTAGGGAATGAATTAAAAACATTATATCCGAACCTGGTATCCTATAGCATACACAATACCAGGTTTATGCGATTAGATACGAGCATGACGGATACTTTAACGCTGGCTGTAGTAAAGTTTGACCGCAATATGTCAGTTCCGGAACGTTCACGCTTACAGCAATGGTTAAAGACCAGAATTAAAGCAGATTCCTTAAAGCTCATCATTACCAATTAGATTTCTATTGACCGTGCAAAGGTAATGTAGTCTGTATTAATGGGTTCTAGTCCGTTTTTCCTCATCTCGGTTGCGATTTGTGCCCGGTGATAGGTCCCATGGTTGAAGATATGCAAGAGAATGTCTATACGTGTGTTGGTGAAGTGCTCATTTTTTGTATTCGTATAACTTACATTAACCAGTTCTCCGCCTTTATGGTCGGCAAGGAGCTGCGTTAATGCAGTTGAAGACTGTATGTGGTGTCTTTCGCAATCAGCAAGACTATAATTGCCCCATACATCAACACCGGGTACTTCTCCAGTGAGCCGGCTTGTCCAGATGGCTTGAGCATTGGTCAGGTGATTCAATAAATGCAGGCATTTTAATGGAATGGCATCAGGCTGACCCTTAAAAGCTTCAAAAAGCAATTGATTAGCCCAGTTATTATATAACAAAAGTTGGTTAAGGGAATTAGACATCATTAACGTTTTGAAATATATGCTTAGGAAAGATACCACTAAAAACCTATTCTCATTTACAAACTTTTCAATATGTAAAGGGATTAAAAGCAACTCGTTTCTTACAATTAAAATATAATGTCTATTTTTTGATTGTCAAAGTAAGCAAGTTTCTAACCAATTAATTTCTTTACCGCTCATGCTCTACAAAAACGTACTATTCGGAGTCTTTTTGTTATTCTGTTTCTCAACATCTTATGCTCAAGAACTGAGTATCTCCAGTCCTGATGAAAAATTAACTGTTAAATTATCCTTAGAACAGGGTAAACTCTATTATAGCGTAATTTTAGGTGAAACGGTAATGCTGGAGAAATCGCCCTTAGGACTACTTGGAAAGCAAGCAGACCTTTCTGCCAACCTTCACCTGACCGGAAAAACTTCCCGCCAGATCGACGAAACCTATTCGGAGCCTAAAATTAAAAAAAGCACCATCAGGTACCAGGCTAACGAATTGGTAGCACAATTAGAAAATGGAAAGAATAATAAACTGGAGGTCGTGTTTCGTGTGAGCAACAATGATATCGCTTTCCGCTACCAGGTTCCTCAAACCGGTGAACCGGCCAACATGATTATTGAAAAAGAATTAAGCGGGTATAATTTTCCGGTAGGTACCACAACTTTTTTAACACCTCAGGCATCCCCTATGATTGGCTGGATGAAAACCAAGCCAAGTTATGAGGAAGAATACACCGTGGACCAGGCTATGGGCATCCCTTCAAAGTATGGCGTGGGTTACACCTTTCCGGCATTATTTCGTCTGGGCGAAAAAGGCTGGGTACTGCTTTCAGAAACCGGGGTAAATGGCTCTTACAGTGGCGGAAAGCTGAGTGAAGGAACAAAAGAAGGATTATATACGCTTGCATTTCCGGAAGTCGGTGAAAATAACGGAATGGGGCGTTCAAATCCTACGTTAGCGTTACCGGGCAACACTCCGTGGCGCACCATTACAGTTGGCACTACCTTAAAGCCCATTGTGGAGACAACAATCCCCTTTGACGTGGTGGAACCATTATATGAAGCCTCAAAAGCTTATACTTTTGGACGTTCAACATGGAGCTGGTTATTGTGGCAGGATGGTAGTATAAATTTCGACGACCAGAAAAAGTTTGTTGATCTTTCAGCAAGCATGGGTTACGAATTTGTATTGGTTGATAACTGGTGGGATACCCGTATAGGACGAGAAAAAATAGAAGAACTTGTGGCATACAGCAAGAATAAAGGCGTAGGCATATGTCTATGGTATAATTCAAATGGCTATTGGAGCGATGCACCACAAGGGCCAAAAAATAAAATGAACACTGCTGTTGCAAGGAAAAAGGAAATGTCATGGATGCAAAGTGTTGGTATTAAAGGTATTAAAGTTGATTTCTTTGGTGGCGACAAGCAGGAAACGATGAAATTGTATGAGGATATCCTTTCCGACGCCAATACCTATGGGTTGACCGTTATTTTCCATGGCTGCACATTACCAAGAGGTTGGGAAAGAATGTACCCTAATTTTGTTGGAAGTGAAGCCGTACTGGCTTCAGAAAACCTGATTTTCACCCAGCATGCCAACGATACAGAAGCATTCAACGCGACACTGCATCCCTTTATACGCAATGCCGTAGGTGCGATGGATTTCGGACCAGTATTGTTAAATAAACGCCATAACCGGGAGAACACTGGTGGAATGATTAGAAAAACCACGGAAACATTTCAACTGGCAACGGCTATATTATTTCAAACCCCGGTTCAGAATTTTGGTATTACCCCTAATAATTTAGATGATATGTCTGGCCATGTGATAGATTTCAAGAAAAAGGTGCCTCCCACATGGGATGAAACCGTATTTATTGATGGTTATCCGGGAAAATATTGTGTCTTGGCACGTCGCCACGGCGACACCTGGTACATCGCAGGTATCAACGCCGAGCAAAAGGATAAAAC
>NZ_JAZQNU010000094.1:0-8923 GCF_045627485.1 Pedobacter sp.
TAACCCCACTCCCATGTACTCTGCACTGAAGGATCTGCCGTTGTCCAACTGTGTTTATGCATGGAAATATACCTTCCCTGATCATAATAACCACCATTTCTGGCCGTAATAATCGCTTCTTCAGTGGTAAATTCATTCATGCGCCAGATGTCCACGCCATAACTCCGGGTAAACTTCTGATATACGGTACCTGTGGCCGCTACAAAAGCCTCCTCAGATTTAGGAAAATTATCGCTCGTCAACTTTGATTCTACCGCGACATCCAACTTGGTGCAGCTGCCTAACGTTAATAGGGCTAGGGCAGCTATGGTAATATTTCGTTTCATTTTAGTTCAAATAGAAGATTAAAGACTCATGTTTAGCCCAACGATAAATGAGCGTGTTTTAGGATAGAAATTACGGTTATCGATACCTGGGGTTTGTCCGGCCATATTGATCTCAGGATCTACGCCATTGTACTTGGTAATGATCAACAGGTTGTTCCCAGAGCCATATATACGGAGTGTTTTTGCCCCTTTAATTTTAAAAATATATCCCAGGGTGGCATTGTCCAGCCTGATGTATGATCCGTCTTCCAAGTAGCGATCCGACACGAACTGTGCAGTATTATCGTTACTTGCTTCATCAAGCGTTACCACCGGAATATTAGTCTGGTGCGCATAAATAGGTGCATTCATGTCCGCGATGGTGGCATTAAGAATCTTATTACCTGTTACTCCCCTAATGAACACATTAAAATCAAATTTCTTATACCTTAAGGTGTTGTTCCAGCCAAACAGAAGATCAGGCTGTGCAGATCCTGTTACCGCAAAATGTTCAAACCCGGTATTAGTGGTCGATGCGTTACCATCTTTATCATAAAACATAGATACACCAGCCTCATTTTTACCCGCATACCGCAGGGTATAAAACGAGCCTAAAGGAAGGCCTTCTCTGATAATCTGGAAACCACTTATGCCCGACTGACCGCGACCACTGAAATTAGCAGTAAAAAATTCTCCCGATTGAAAAGTATCGTTTGAAATCGAGGTAATCTCGTTTTTATTATGCGATAAATTGACCGTGGTGTTCCAGCTGAAATTACTCTTATTGATGACACTGGTGTTTAGCGTTAATTCAATCCCTTTATTACTCATCTCACCAACATTGGCAGTAAGCTGGTTATAAGGATATTGGGTAGTAGAAACAGTATAAGGCGCAATCAGATCAGAAGTCCTTTTGTCATAAACTTCCAGCGCACCAGATAATTTGTTATTAAATAAGCCAAAGTCTAATCCAATGTTTATGGTAGCCGTACGCTCCCATTTTAAGTTAGGATTGTCATTTTGTGTAGGTCCAATAGCGTTAATCCATTTCCCATCGTAATAGAAATAAGTAGCATCCTGGGTGCCATAAATCAACCTTGCCGTATAGGCATCAAAACCCACAGAATTACCCGACTCGCCATAACCGGCACGTAGCTTCAGGGTATTAACAAAACTAGCGCCCTTCATAAAGTTTTCGCGGTCCAGATTCCATCCGGCAGACACCGAAGGGAACATACCCCAACGGTTATTGATACCAAATGCAGAAGAACCATCTCGCCTTAACGAAGCCTGCAACAGGTATTTACCTTTGTAATCATACATTGCCCTGCCATAAAAAGAGATTAACCGTAAAGTAGAAATCGCATTCGTGCCATAGTTGACCACCGTTGTACCGTTACCATTACTTAATCCTAAATTATTCCATAATAAATCGTCCGATACAAAGTTGCGGCCGGAGGTTTGAAAACCATCACCGTTACGGTTTTCCTGCCAGGAATAACCCGCAAGTAACCTCATTTGGTGATCGCCATAGGTACGGTCGTAATTAAAATAAGCTTCCATAATCTTCTGCGTATGCTCTACAGATCCCCGTTCGGCATAACCATTGAAGCCCTGAGATAACATTGATGCACGATTATGATATAAGTTATCATGGATTTGTTCTTTTTGCATGGATAACATGGTCGTAAAATCCAATCCTTCAAGAATATTCACCTTGGCCGATCCGTTAACCAGGTAGAGATTGGTTTTGCCTTGTATCGTATTGTTGTACAGTAAGCCAACAGGATTGTAGTACCCCCCTGTTCCAGTAGTACGGGTATAATCTTCGGTATATGCGCCTTGCGCGTTTCTCACACCTACGGTAGGCAAATAAGTGAACATGTTATTATAAACCTGAGTAGCTATTCTGTCATTCGTTGTATTACTATTTGTTACATTTAAATTTACACGTAACCTATCACTGAACATCCTTTGTTCCATGTTACCTGTTACGATAAAGCGTTCCATGGCTGATGTTCTGATAATCCCTTCGTTACTTAAGTAGTTGATACTGCCACTGTAGGAAGAATTGGCGCCGCTCCCACTTAAATTAACATTATGATTATGAGAGATTCCTGTTCTGGTTACTTCTTTCAACCAATTGGTATTACTGCCATCATCATTATTCGCATCAAGCACTTTACCGGCAGCATTTAAATAAGTACGTAATTGATCGCCATTTGCCATGGTAATCTGATTAGATATAGTCTCACTTGCCGCGTAACCGTTATAATTCAATCTCGGTTCACCTTGAACAGCACGCCTGGTGTTCACCATAATGACACCATTTGCTGCCCTTGAACCATAAATTGCTGTAGCAGAAGCGTCTTTTAACACCTCCATTCCAATGATATCATCCGGTGCAATCAAATCAATGGACGCACCCGGTACCCCATCAATAACATAAAATGGTTCCTGTGCACCTTCCCTGAAACTCGACGGGCCCCTCAAAATAACCGCAGGTTTATCATTGGGATTTCCACTTCGGGTTACGTTTAAACCAGCAACTTTACCTTGTAAAAGCTGACCTGGCGAACTCACTACCCCTTTATTAAAATCCTCTGCTTTAAGGGAGCTTACGGCGCCAGTTATTTCATTCCTTTTACTTTTCCCATACCCAATTACTACTTCCTGTAAACTTGTTTGTTGTTCTTTTAATTTCAAACTTAAAGACAAAGGTTTACCGGCACTAAGTGTGTAATTAGACAGAGTATCTGCCTGAAATCCTACATAACTAAAAATAAAACGATATGGCCCACCTGCAGTTAGTTCCTGAATTAAAAATTGGCCGTCGTTAGACGTGCGTGCTGTTACTAATTTACCTGAAGGTAAGTGTTCTGCCCTGATAATTACCCCGGGCAATGGGGTTCCCGATATGTCTTGTACTACACCCTTCACCGGGACTTGCTGGGCATACAGCGGCCCTGCTGAACTAACCAAACCGATTAAGAATAAAAATCGGAGGCGTTTAACTGCTTTTAATTTCATAAAATGAATAGATAGTTTAATCTAATATTTGGTTGATTGATTTTTTACTATATATAAATGTATATAGTTAATTCATTAATTTATTATTTATCAGACATTTAATTATCAACAACCTTCGCGCAATTATGGTAATAACCAAATAGCTGGCATGCAGAGGACACCGCCGGTAAAAAAGCAGAATGAATGAGGCAAATTAGAAGTGGAGAGGACAGTAAAGAGGAACGAATTTTAGGCGGATTTAAACACGGGCTTAAACGTACTCTAATGCTTTTTTATATACTTTTAATATTTCAGTATCTTCTACTGCATTTGACTCTTGATTATGAGTGTAGAATGCCTCCAGCTTTCTTGCGCGCTTAGTGTCGCAATTTCCGCGTGTAACCTTTTGGTGATACTCCTCTAAAGACCTACAGTAATAATGATTAAGCTGAATGGTGTCTACTGAATTAGGAGAGTACCAGCCTTCAGTGGCTTCAAAATGCTCATTTACACAATCGTAGTTCTTAAGATATTTAAAGCTATGGGCATTAGATTCTGATTTTACAAATCGTGGCTGAACTATGCTTTTTATATGGGTATTTGCAATGAAACTAGTTTCCGAACGCATGGTGAAATTTTCCAGTTGCCGACCAGCAGGTTTTTTGACATGTCCGTTTGAGCCGAATATTAACCATGAAACACCCAGGCCTCCATAGGGTTCATACTTCTGCATGAACTTCCTCAGGTCTGAATCTTCAGTTTTTGGAAAAATAAACTCATCCATATCTATAAATGCAATCCACTGTGAAGTCCTACCAAAATGTTTTAAGCAATGTCTATAAGCAGGCACTTGCTTGGTCTTGCCTGGAAATTCTATTACTGTAGCGACATGGCCGTAATTTAAAGAGGCTATCGTTTCTCTTATAGGATTTTTACTTCCATTATCATAAATGTAAAAATGTTCTACACCAACTTTTTGATGGTAATCTATCCATTCAGCTATATAATCGTTTTCATCTTTAACAATACAGCATATTGAAAAGTAATATTTTTGATCACTAACAGGGATATCTTTCTTATCAAAAATGGAGAACAATTTTTTTAACGAGAGCATTCTTTATAGTTATAGTGGCGTTAACTCTGCAAATATACTTACAGATTTTCGCAATATGCATAACTAAAATGAAATAAAATGTTTTACCTGCTCTTGATGATTAATTGTGCTTCAGCACTTTGGCTTCAAGATAAAAAATAATCTCTTCAGCGATATTCTTACTCTGGTCGCCCACCCTTTCTAATTTACGGATGATGGACAATACATTAAGTGCCTGGTCAGTTTTATCAGGATGTTCCTTTATATAATCCGTAAGAATACCATTCACTGCGGCGTTAATATCATCAAGCATTTCGTCCTTAATAAAAATACTTCTAGCCAATTTGGTATTCTCCTGGTCAAACGCATCTAATACATCCTGTACTATGTCTATTGCCGCTTCATACATTTCTATAAAATGAGTCACCCTTAATAGTTCTGGATCAAAGGCATGTTTCTCGCTGATGATCAACTTGCTGATGCCCTCTGCAATATCGCCAATCCGCTCCAGGTTATTATTAATCTTTAGCGTAGCCAACACAAAGCGCAGGTCGATGGCTACTGGGTTAAAAAGGGCAAAAAGGTTCTCACAATTCCGGTCGATATTTAGCTCCATGGAGTTTACCCTTTTTTCATTTGCGATCACTTCACGCGAGAAATCCTTATCAAAGGTTTTTGCCGAATGTAATGATTTGTGTAATTGTGAGATTACCAGGGTCCACATGGCAGTGATATCAGACTTTAACAGGTCAAGTTGTGCTTGTATAGGCGTCATTTCGTTTAAGTTTTATTAACCAAATCTACCGGTAATATAATTCTGGGTAGCATCTTTAGTTGGGTTGGTGAATATTTTGTCGGTGCTGTCGAATTCTACTAACTCACCCATGTAGAAAAAAGCAGTTTTATCACTTACCCGAGCAGCCTGCTGCATATTATGTGTAACGATTACAATGGTAAACTGATCTTTAAGTTCATAGATAAGTTGCTCAATTTTGGCAGTTGATATCGGATCCAATGCCGAAGCAGGTTCGTCCATCAGTAAAACTGAAGGTTTAACCGCAATCGCTCGTGCAATACACAATCGTTGCTGCTGTCCTCCTGATAAGGCCATGGCCGACTTGTGCAAATTGTCTTTTACTTCGTCCCATAGCGCAGATTTTTTAAGTGCCGTTTCCACTGCTGCTTCTATTACAGCTTTAGAGCTCTCCCCATTGATCCGAAGACCAAAAGCAACGTTTTCAAAAATAGATTTAGGAAAAGGATTGGGCTTCTGAAATACCATACCTATCTTCTTCCGATACTCGTATACGTCTATTAAGTTGTTGTAAATGTCAACATCATCAATCAGCACCTGCCCTTCTATTTTAACATTCTCAATCAGATCATTCATACGGTTAAAACAGCGTAAAAACGTCGACTTACCGCAACCAGACGGACCAATAAACGCCGTTACCGTATTGGGCAAAATATTGATAGATATATTTTTCAAAGCATGTTTAGGACCGTAATGTAAATTGAGGTCCTTGGCCTTTAATTTAAATACACCGTAACCACTCTCTCTTAAATTAACGTTCTCTTTTGCCATCTGTTTCTAAAGTAAATTGCAATACCATTTAGTATTAAGGTAAATAATAACAGTACAATGATTCCCGCCGCAGCGTTCACAATAAAGCCCTGTTGCGGCCTTGTAGTCCAATTAAAAATCTGTATCGGAAGTGAGGTAAACTGATCCATTGGTCCTTCTGGAATAAAAGGAACATACGCCAATGCACCAACAACAATTAAGGGAGCTGTTTCGCCAATGGCCCTAGATACAGATAAAATCACTCCCGTTAAAATACCTCCAAAAGAGGCAGGAACAACCACGCGTCTAATGGTTTGCCATTTAGTGGCGCCTAATCCATATGCTGCTTCTCTTAAGGAGTTGGGTACTGCTTTTATTGCTTCCCTGGTAGATACAATGATTACCGGCATAATTAATAAAGCTAAAGTACAGGCGGCTGCTAAAATGCTATTTCCCATTTCACACCACCTCACAAACACCTGCAAACCCAAAATACCATAAATTACAGAGGGAACACCAGCAAGATTGGATATATTAATTTCTATAACTCTGGCAAACCGGCTTCTTTTTCCATACTCCTCCAAATATATTCCAGATAAAATACCAATCGGCAGGGCAATTGCCAGGGTAAAAACCAGCAGGCTCACCATACCCGCTAATGCGGTATAGATACCCGATTCTTCAGGATTCCTGGAGGGCAGGCTGGTAAAAAAAGACCAGTTAAGACGGCCCGCACCCTTATAAACAATCACCGACAGCAGCACCACTAGGGTGAGCAAGCCTAAACCTGTACATAATATAGCGAAAACTTTAAAGATACTATCCTTTGTTTTAGGACTCATTAAACCTCCTTTACTCATAGCGCTGTTGGTATTTTTTCCTGATCCAGTAACTAACATTATTCAATAGGAAAGTGAAAATAAAAAGAGTAATACCGGCAGCGAAAATTGTGCGGTATTCTAAAGAATCCTGTGGCACATCGCCCATACTCACCTGTACTATGTAGGTGGTAATGGTTTCTACAGATTCCAATGGGTTTAAAGTCAGTTTCGGCTGTTGTCCAGCAGCAATAGCAACAATCATGGTTTCGCCGAGTGCCCTGGAAATGGCCAGAATTACCGACACAATAATACCAGAGTTCGCCGCTGGCACAATCACTTTAAAGGCCGTTTGAAAACGGTTAGCGCCTAAGCCATACGATGCCTCACGCAAAGATTTAGGCACCGCACGCAGTGCATCCTCACTTAATGAGGTGATATACGGAATAATCATAACGCCCATTACCAAACCTGGCGATAAGGCATTGAAGCCTCCTAACCCTGGAATGAATTGTTGCAGCAAGGGGGTCACAAACTGCAATGCAAAAAAACCATAAACTACAGTAGGTATGGAAGCCAGTATTTCCAGTAATGGTTTTACCACCGCCGTAAAACGCTTCGAAGCGTATTCATTTAAATAAACAGCAATGGTAATCCCTACTGGCACGGCAACCAAAACAGCAATAGCCGTGGTGAGTACTGTACCCGAAAGAAGCGATAATATTCCAAAATGTTTATCTTCAAACAGTGGCGTCCATTGCGAGTCTGTTAAGAAATCGATTAAGGATACTTCAGCAAAAAACTTATAGGTATCAAGAGAAAGAACAACC
The DNA here is from genome assembly GCF_045627485.1 of Pedobacter sp. Taxonomy (GTDB): domain Bacteria; phylum Bacteroidota; class Bacteroidia; order Sphingobacteriales; family Sphingobacteriaceae; genus Pedobacter. The sequence continues at coordinate 7,620 of NZ_JAZQNU010000094.1, forward strand.
ACGATTCCAATGGTAGTTAATATAGACACCATGCTACATAACACCATTAGCAGCTCCATTAACTTCTCAGAAATTCTTTTTGACTTGTACATCTTTAGGGGTTGATAGAAAGAAGTTGTAAAAGGTTTGCACTAACGACAGATTTATTTTCAAATACTGACCCTGTTTTACCCTCCAGAAAACGCTGATAGGATAAACGGTAAGCTTCTTCGGGAAGCGGGATATAACCAACCTCCTTCGCAAGCGCTGCTGCATTTGCTAAATAGAATTTCACAAATGCCCGCACGTAGGGCTTTTTTGCCGATTTCGCATTCACATAAATAAATTCCGGGCGTGCGAGTGGCTGGTATTTACCATGTTGCACAGTAGAATCAGTGGGATAAACCGCTTCACTTGTCGCGTGTTGCTTAACTGGAACAAGCCTAAGTTTAGCTTTGTTTTCTGTATAATATGCCAGCCCAAAATAGCCTAAACCACCAACATCTGAGGTTACGCCCTGTACCAATACGTTGTCATCCTCACTTGCGGTGTAATCACCACGGGAAGCTTTTGCTTTGCCATTAATGGCTTCTGTGAAATAGTCATAAGTTCCAGATGAAGTGCCGGCACCGTATAAGTTTAAGGGTACATCTGGCCAGCTTTCGCGAACCTGTTTCCAAGACTTAATCTTGCGCTGGCTTTCGGGCGACCACATTTTCTTTAATTCTGCTACTGTAATATCATCTACGAAACTGTTTTTGGGGCTCACTACAATGGCCATACCATCGTAACATATCGGTATCTCAATAAAATCAATGCCGAGTCTTTTGCTTTCTGCTAATTCTTTTGGACTGATTGGACGTGAGGCATTACTAATATCGGTTTCTCCCCGCAGGAATTTTTTGAAACCTCCACCAGTTCCCGAAATCCCAACAGTAACTCTGATGTCTGGATCCTCGCTTCTAAACTCTTCAGCTACAGCTTCTGTCAATGGATATACGCTACTTGACCCGTCGATGTTGATTTTACCTTTATAACTCTTAAAACAAGATGTCAAAAAAATAGAACAGCACAACAGAAGGTAGACTTTAGACATTATAGACAGTTAAGTTGAATATTTTAAGGAACTTATGTAGTTCCAGACAATTCCAAAGATACCATAAGGCTAAGTAATTGTCAACGCGACAACTTAAACTTAATGAAAACTTAGGATGACGTTAACATTAATTTAACACCTCCTCGAGAGTGTTTTTATTTATTTCTTGAAATAAATTTGCATGATAAATATATTGTTGTAGCTTTGCAATCCCAACAACGACATAGGT
>NZ_JAZQNU010000095.1:0-31616 GCF_045627485.1 Pedobacter sp.
CCTTTTTTGTCGTATTTAGAATTTAACCTTTATGGATTCTGTGGCCCAATATTAGGGTTAGATTCCATTTCGGATCTTGGAATGAAAAACTCCCACTTTGGATCTCCTGCAGGAATTTTCATCGTTTCTGCTACAGAAGCCGAAACATAGTTTGGAACTACCGTTCTGTCTAATGGCAAATTCTTGCGTTTTAGATCCAGATACCTGAAGCCTTCGCCCCAAAGTTCAACCCTTCTGTTTATGTCAATCTCTTCTAATAAAAGATCTCCAGTACTTGATGACCTTACTGCGCTTGCATCTCTTGCTGCCGTTAATTCATATAAAGCATCCTGTGCTACAGTAGGCTGTCCAGACATTGCAGCAGCTTCCGCTAAAATCAGGTACAGCTCAGATGCTCTCATTAACGATACATCTCCCAAAGATGGCCCTGAAACATCTTTCACAGAAAATTTTCTCGACATATATGGCTGTCTAACAAATGCTGTAGTTGGCAATGAAAAGTTGGCCGCAGTTGGTGCAGGCTCCCACATTTTCTTCCTCACATCAGTAGCTGGAATTTTAGCATACAATGCGGAATTGATTCTTTTAGGATTTCCTCTCTGGTAAGAAGTATTGGCGTTATAAGCAATCTGCGCGAAATATGACCCAAATGTATCACCTTGATCTAATGTTGGCATACTCGCCCACATTACCTCTGATAAACCAGGGGCATTGTTAAAGCCTGTTTGGTAAGCAGCTGCATTCATTAATGGAAACTGTTTCCCATCAATTACTTCTTTTGCATACTTAATGGCATTCGGGTAATCTTGCATGGTTAATGCAACTCTTGCTCTTAAACCTTTGGATACCCATACATTTGCATGTGACTTGTTAACACGGCTAGTTGCATTCAATGCAATGGCTGCATCTAAATCTTTCACAATTTGTGCGTAGATTTCTTCAACACTCACTCTTGGCATTTTTGAATCCGTAGAACTTAACGGCATTGGTACTGCCAATTGCGTATTGGGTTTAGCAGCTGCATCGTATCTTTTGCCATAAAACTGTACAAGGTACGAATAGCTATAAGCTCTTAAAGTAAGGGCTTCCGCTTTGATTCTAGCTTTATCAGCGTCTGCTCCAGATGCCTGATCAATATTGTCAATAATGAAGTTTGCATTACCAATCATTGTGAAGAATGTTCTGTAGTAATATATTGTTACCGCAGAGTTATCTGTTCTTGCGCCCAAATAGTTTCCTTCACCTGTAGCTGTAAACCAGGTAGCTGCTGCCTGCCCTAAATCCTCACCCATGAAATCAACCCCCAAAAGGATTCCCGGTACACCAGGTTTACCTTGAGCATTTGAAGTTGTTGTGTTTGTTCTTTCGAACATAAATCTATAGATACCATTTAAAGCCGCATCAGCATTTTCTGTTGTCGTAAAAATAGTACCGCTATCTACGGATTCTGTAGGCTCAGTATCCAGATAGTCTTTTTTACAACCTGAACCTAGCATTAGCGCCAAGGCACCTGTTAATAATATGATCTTTTTCATATTGTCTGTTGTATTTTAAAAATTATAATGAAAAATTGATTCCGAAACTTAAGATTCTGCTTGGCACATATGTGTTTGCATTGATACCCTCAAAAGATTCTGTAGGATCAAGTCCTTTTCTTTTAGATATCATTCCTAAATTCTCACCCGATACAAATACTCTTGCGTTAGAAACATCTAACTTGCCAATTAAAGTCTTAGGCAGGTTGTAAGTTAAATTCACGTTTCTTAAGCTGATGTAAGAAGCATCAATTAACCATCTAGATGAAGTCGCATTGATATTTGTCGAGTTTCCGTAATCAACTCTTGGAGTATTGCTTGGGTTTTCAGGGGTCCATGAATTCAAAATGTCTTTATGGAAAGCACCGCCATAAGAACTGGAACTCATTAAACCTTGGTAAGTACTATCATAGAATTTACCACCAATCTGGTAGTTAACCAATACAGATAGTGATAAATTCTTATAACTGAAAGTATTGGTAAATGAACCCATTAAATCTGGAATCGCTGTGCCTGAATAGTCAAATTTTGCGTAAGTCTGGTTGGTTACATAATCCACACCATCAATCGTTCTGATATTCGCTGGTGCAGTTCCTTCTGCTGGGATATATAATGATGAACCATCAGTTTGATCAACTCCTGCGTATTGTCTTAACCAGAAAGAGTAGTAATCCTTACCAACTTCTCTTCTTTTAGTTCCTGTAGTAATAACTGGCGTTTCAGCTGGTAATTTAGTAATTCTGTTTTTCAAAGTAGTCCAGTTGGTAATTAAACCCCAAGTAAAATCTTGTGTTCTAACCAGGTCTGCGCCTAACTGAAGCTCCCAACCTGAATTATACATGGAACCGATATTTTTGAAAATACTTTTTACCGGATCTGAATCAGGTAGTGGCAAACTGAAAATCAACTGACCAGAACCTTTTTTATAGTATTCTAAATCTCCATAAATTCTTCTGTCAAATAAGGAGAATGACATCCCGATGTTAGAGCTTTTAGAAGATTCCCATTTCAAATCACGTGTTGCATTGGTAGACAACAATAGTCCTGGCTCAGAACCGTTGTTCCAGCCTAAATCATAGAAAGACTGGAATGCATAATAACTGTCAAGTGCATTATTTCCTACCTCACCGTAAGAAGCTCTCACCCTTAAATCATCAACCCATGAAACATCAGCCATAAAGTTTTCTTTATTTACTGACCATGATGTACCAATGGAGAAGAAATTACCCCATCTTGATTCAGGCGAAAATCTTGAGCTACCATCACGTCTAAGCGATGCATCTACAAAATATTTGTCTGCATAGTTATACGTGAATTTAGAGAAATACGACTCCATGGTTTCATTACGTTTGTAACCGTTAGCACCATATGGTGTTACAAAATTTGCAAACTCTGTATTTCCTTGTAAAATTAAGCCTGTTTTGTTTGCGGTAAAATATCTGTAGTTATAATCATAGTTCTCATGAGCAATTAATGCAGAGAACGTATGGTCACCGATGTTTTTATTATAACTTAACACCTGGTTGAAGGTATATGACTTGGTTGTTGCGTTGGAGTTAACCGCTAAACCATCCAAAGTGCTTCCATCACCAATAAGGGGGTTTCTGTACTCACTATTGTTGTTATTACGTAAGTCGAAGCTGATCGATGGTCTGAAGGTAAAATCTTTCAAAAATTTCACTTCAACAAATGATCTTGCACTTACTAAGCTTCTTCTATATAAGTTATCGTTTAATAGCGTTTCATAAACAACGTGCCTGCCCGGAGATGCGCCTGATGGTCTGTTTAATGATCCAGGGTGAATTCCATAGTCATACCAATCAGCTTTAGTTGCATCATTGTAAACAGTGTTACCTGCTGCATCACGCGCATAAACTGGATAAATAGGACCCATTCCTCTGGCGAACTGGAACACGTTAACAAAACTTGAGTTACTTCCGGTGGCGTTATCACTTGCAATGTTTCCGTCAGAAAATGATCCCGACAAGTTTAAGCCAGTTTTTAACCATGGTTTTACCTGGCTATTTACGTTAACACGACCATTAAACCGTTTAAAGTCAGATTTTTGGATATAACCTTTGTCATCCAAATAACCTAAAGTAATATAATAATCAGAGTTTTCTGTTCTACCAGATGTACTTACGTTGGCATCAGTTCTTTTACCTGTTCTTGTTAATGGAGAGTACCAATCGAAATCATTGTATAATAACGTTGCATTAGGATTCAATTTACCATCTAACCCAACAATTTCACCATTAGGAACATTGAATGGATTGTAAACTAAGTTTTTCTGAACATCTGCAGAAGCCTTGGCCGCAGCGGCAGCAGCATCCAATTTAGGGGAAGCTGAAAACATTAGGTTATTTTTAATCCCTTGCCATACCACCGGGTAATACTCATTAGCATCAACCCTGTCGTATTCAGGAACACCTCTTGTGCTGTAACCCTGGTTAACCGTTGCAGAAATTAATGGTGATGAAGTCCTACCTCTTTTGGTCGTAATCATAATTACACCATTTGCTGCTCTTGCACCGTATAAAGCTGAAGATGTAGCATCTTTTAGAATGGTAACACTCTCAATGTCGTTAGGATTGATATCACCCAAATTTCCATCAAAGGGCGCACCATCAAGCACATATAACGGATTGCTTGATGCAGCAAAGGATCCAAAACCACGTAAACGAACCGTAGACCCGGTACCTGGCTGGCCATTACCACCACCTACTGAAACGCCCGGGGCAATACCCGATAATGCATTCGAAATGTTGGTTACCGTTCTTTTATCGATGTCCTTCGAACCTAATGTGGCTGCAGAACCTGTGATGGCTTCTCTTTTTGCTGTACCATAAGCAACAACAACAACCTCACTTAAGGCTTTAGAATCATCAAGTAAAATCACATTCATGGTGTTACCAGAAATGCTTACTGTTTTAGTTGCAAATCCCATGGACGACACCTCAATGGCTGTGGCTGAAGGCGCCGCAGAAATCTGGTATGAACCATTTGAACTTGTTTGTACAGCGCCTGGAGCGCCTTTTAAACGTACAGTAGCTCCGGGTATTGGCTGCCCGGTACTATCGTTTACTGTACCCGAAATTGTTCTGTTTTGGGCCATCGCTACATTTGCGACAAACAAAAACAGAAACAAACTTTGTAGAAGTTTTTTCATAATTGTGTGTTAGGTGTAAAAATAATGGCCTAAGATATTCGTTAATCGAGTCATTCCAAAAAAAAATGCATTTTTTTGGAACATTTTTAAAACAAAACATTGTTTTGTTTGTATACCTATATTTTATTGTCATACAATCCAATATTTTGTGTTGTATATAATAATATAATAGCCATAAGAAAAGCACATAAAAAAAGACCGTATCGCCTTTTTAGGACAATACGGTCTTTTCTAGGATTTAATTAGCTTCTTATTTTTTAGCCCACCACATTGGGGTATATACCGCAACGTTTCCTGGGAAACTTAAGTTAGAAGTCGCTTCACTGTTAGGATAAACCATTCTTTCTGGTAACCGGCCTGCACCAATAACCGAAGCTGCAGAGGTAACCAAGAAATCAGGATAACCCGTTCTCCTGTATTCCGTCCATGCTTCAAAACCTTGGAAACCACACATCGCATAGTATTTTTGGGTAATAATCACCTTTATTTTTGCTTCTGCGGTTAAAGCTAGGTCTAAAGCTTCTTTAGCATCTGGTGCTGCAGCATAATAAGCTGAAGCATCTGCAGCTGTTAAGCCGGTAGCCACAAAACTTGCGGTTATCCCTTGTTGCACCAAGGTATTCACATCACCCGCAGCCCATCCTCTTGCTACAGCTTCTGCCTGAAGGAAGAAACTTTCTGCAACAGAGATCAGTTTCACCGGAGCCGTTGCCGAAGCGCCAACACTCGCGTTTCCACCAACCAAGGACGAAGGGATAGATACAATTTTTTCTACACCACTTTGTCCATAAGTACCCTGGCCAATCGAATTAAGTACAGTCTGTCCTTCTACAAGGTCATAGAACTTACTTACTCTCTTGTCATTATTTCTGTTAAAGGCACTAACCGCAGTAGAACTTGCTACCAGGTTTTGTGTGCTGCTCAACGCGACCATCTCGTTATACAAAGGATTTTGATTGCCACCTGTCGTTGAGTATTTTATCGCTGCATCACTGGTTATAAAAGTCGGGTTTGTTGCATATAACGCAACAATACCTGCTTTTGCTTTCGACGGATCAACCTGAGCAATTCTTAGATAGGCTCTCAGTTTTAACGTATTTGCAAAAGCTTTCCATCGGTTAACATCGCCGCTAAATATCATATCCTGTTCGCCTGGTGACGATGAAATCGATGTATTTAATAAAGCGGTTCCTTTATCGATATAGCTAAAAAGACTGTCGTAAACTAAGGCTTGCGCATCATATTTCGGCTGACCAAATTCGCTGCCTTTTAAGGCTTCTGTCAATGGAATATCTCCGAATGCATCTGTAGCCAGTTGAAAAGAGTAGGCTTTTAACAGATAAGCCATACCCTTTGTATGCTCAAGACCTGCGCCTTGGGTATTAATAATCAATTCAGCGTTAATTAAAGCTGAACGGTATAATGTTAACCATGGGCGATCAAATGATGAATTTGTGATATTGTATTGATCGATGGCTCTATATTGGGAGCTGTTCGGACTTTGTGTCCAGTACTGGCCCCATAAGTTTCCGTATACCTGGAAACTATTACCCACAAGCTGACCTACCGCCGCTTGTACCGTTGGCAAAAGCAAACTTGGCGAAGCACTGTCAGGGTTGTTAGGATTTTCGTTAATGTCTAAAGATTTCTTACAGCCTGTTAATCCAATCGTTCCGACTAGCAACAGGAGCAGTAAATTTTTAGAATTAAAAATATTAGATGTTCTCATATTGATTAGCGTGTTATTAAAATGAAACTTTTACGTTGATCCCGTAGTTACGTACTGAAGGCTGCGCTGAAAAGTCGAAACCTTGAACGTTACCTGCACCTGCAGAGTTTACTTCAGGATCTGCATATTTATTTTCTGCCGCAGTCCACATAAACAAGTTGTTACCATATACACCTAAGGTTAAAGAACCGAATGGTGAACGTCTTAACTGGTCTTTAGTAAAAGTATAACTGATGTTTGCTGAACGTAATTTGACGTACGAACCATCAACAATGTTTACACCTGCAGCTCTTGACGGAAAGTAATCTTGCTTGTTGTAACCTACCGTAGTATTTACTACGCTGTTACCATTAGCATCCAGGTATACAGAGTTCGGGAAGATTGTTCCGATTCTCTCACCACCTGTTTCAGCTGATGTTCCGTTAAACGCAAGGATATCTTTTGTTCTGGAGTAAAATTCACCACCTTGTTTGGTATCAAATAATACACCTACAGATACTTGTTTGAATTTAAAATTGGTACCTAATGAAGCTTGCCAATCCGGGTTATAGTTACCTAAATATTGCGCGGTAGAGCTGTTTACAGGAATACCTGTTTCAGCATCAACAATTGTTCTGCCTTCAGCATCTTTTGCTTCCGTTACCGCATAGAATTCACCATATGGTCTGCCTACTGCAGCAACGACAGACATGCCTGAGAAACCACCTAGAGAGATCTGGTCGACACCTGGCAACAAGGAAACAACTTCGTTATTGTTTTTAGTGAATGAACCATAAAGTTCCCAGGTTACATTCCCGGTTTGAACCGGTGTTCCTCTTAAACTTAATTCCACACCTTTGTTTTGAACCTCACCTGCGTTAACAATGCTAAAGCCATAACCTGTTGAGTTTGGAATTGGAATGCTTAAAATCTGGTTTTTAGAGTTGTTATTGTAGTAACTGAAATCAACGGCAAATCTATTTTGGAAAAAGCCTAACTCAGCACCAACTTCAAATGAAGTAGTTTTCTCTGGTTTAAGGTCAAGGTTTCCTAAAGAAGAACCCGCAGCTAGCGCAGCAACGTTCCCAAATGGAAACACGGTACTACCAAAGTTACCGTTTACAGTAGATTTGTTAAAAGTGGCCAACAACTGGTAAGGATCAGTATCGTTACCTACCTGCGCCCAACTTGTTCTGATTTTACCATAAGTCAGCACGTCAGAAACTGATGCGCTTTTTAATAACTCAGAGAAAACGAATGATCCGCTTACACTTGGGTAGAAGAATGAATTGTTTTGTTTTGGTAAAGTAGATGACCAGTCATTTCTTGCAGTCGCCTGTAAGAATAAGAAGTTTTTGTACGACAAGTTTAAATCGGCATATAAACCAATTAGCCTTCTTTTAGACATGTAATCAGTAATTACGTTTACTGGTCCGTTACTGTTACCTAAGTTGTACCAACCTGGCACCACTAAACCACCCGATGCGTTGGTTGCTGAAGATAGCGTGTTCGTTTGACGCTGACGAAAGTTGTTACCCAACATTAATGAACCTTCAAAATCCTCGCTGAATTTATGTGTAGCTGTAACCATTAAATCGTGAACCAACTCAGTCACGTTATATTGATCAATACGGTACTCTCCGTTGCTTGTTCTTCTGTTTACACCAGCATATTCGGCTGTTTGGTCAATATCAACAAAGTTGAATTTTGGGCTCAACGTTCTACGTCTGTCTGAATACGTATCCACACCAATTCTTTCGGTAAAACTTAACCACTCCGTTGGTTTATATCCAATATTGAAATTACCTGTTACACGACTTACGTCGTTTAGATTTGAATAGTTATCTAAAATCCAGTAAGGATTTTGTGTATAGGCACCATAGTAACCGTATGAATTTGGAAAACTCACACCTGCGGCATTAGTATATCCATAACCGTTATATGGGTTATTCAAATCTTTAACAGATTTAATATCAATGTCTCTTGGTGTTTGCAACACATTGTTATATACAGATGCATTTCCTTGTCCGCCACCAATCTGGTTAGCGTCAATTTTGGAAAAGTTAAAGCTAATACCTGTGGTGAACTTGTTACCAAGATCTGCCGTTCCGTTAAACCTTACCCCATATTTGTTATATTCATCGCTATTGCCAGGATAAATTCCATTAGAATTTAACGAATTTATGGCTAAATAATAAGTGGTTTTATCGCCACCTCCAGATAAACTCAAGTTGTTATCCGTAGCAAAACCTGTAGAGAAAAAGTCTTTTACCTGATGTCCTGCAGCAGAATAAGGCTTTGTCTGGCGAACGCCGTCAATCATCTGACCCCATTCCTGAACATTACCTGTGAAAGGTGCACCCCAGCTCCAGTTTTCTTTTAAATCTGTAACATAGGTGGCAGTTTTTCCGCCTGGTAATACCTGGTCATAGTAACCTTGTCCGTATTCATTCTGTAACTCAGGAAGTTTTAAAATAGAGGAGAAAGTATTATTACTGTTAAAGGTGATGGACATCTTATCAGCTCCTTTAGCACCAGTTTTGGTGGTAATAATCAAAGCACCATTAGAAGCTCTTGATCCGTAAAGGGCAGCCGCAGCCGGGCCTTTTAATACCGTTACCGAAGCTATATCATCTGGAGACAAGTCGTTTCCTCTGTTACCAAAATCAACACTCGACAGCGAAGAAGCACCACCGGTAACACTTGAATTATCAATGGGAACACCGTCAACCACGATTAAAGCCTGGTTTGAACCAGAAATGGAAGAACCACCACGAAGTACTACACGTGAAGAGCTACCAGGAGCACCTGATGTAGAGGTAATGTTTACACCAGCCACTTTTCCTGAAAGGGAGCTCAAAACACTTGGACTTCCGCCTTCTGTTAATTCCGTGCTTTTAATCGTTGGCGCCGAATAACCCAGCGTTCTTTTCTCTCTTTTAATGGCGTTCGCTGTTACGACAACTTCGCCCAGGGTTCTTGCGTCTGGAGCCAGACTCACATTAATAATGTTTTGACCTGCGATGACCTTAGTTTGCGGAATATAACCAACCGAACTAAATTCTAATGAAGTTCCTTCTGCAGGAACAACCACCGAAAATTTACCGTTAAGGTCTGTGCTTGCCCCACCAGCAGCACCTTTCACTTTTACACTTACGCCTGGCAATGGCAAACCATCGTCGTTACCCGTAACCGTACCAGTGATTGTTCGTTGTTGAGCCATTGCACTAACCGCAAAGAACATCAGCACGAACAAACTTTGTAGAAGTTTTTTCATGAGTATTGATTATTTAATAAATAAAAATTTGTTAAATATATCAATTTTAAGGAATTCATCCCAATTTTTTTATGTATATTCCAAATATATTATGAGTATTATTCGAAGTATATGTTTGCCAAGATATTTTTATTAGTAAAATCACCTTAAATAAATTTAATGACGCCAGTATTCTTGTTCTCATTAACTTAAGATTAAATACAGTAACACTCCACAGTAAGTCCAACTAATTACATTCAACTTGACCTCATCTCCATCCCACCATAACATACTTTGGCCTTTAAGACATTCTGAAACAAAAAAAGGGTGCCTTCCGACACCCTTCGTTTAATTACTTTAACTTTAACTAAAAAACATCCCAAAATAACTTAGTTCCTACCACATCACCGCCGATAGCAGTTGCTGCACTTTCCACATTAGTTCTGTTCAGCGTGCGCTCACTGGTTGGATAAGTTAATCGCAAAGGAATTACGCTTAAAGCACTAGCTGCCGGTCTTAATACCGGGTAATCAAGTCGACGCCACTCTACCCAGGCATCATAACCGCGATTATAAAGCGCAATATACTTTTGAATGCCTATCTTTTGCTTATAGTTCCCTGCCGCGGTACCATAAGCCACCTGAGGTTGTGCCAAATAAGCTGTTGCCTCTGCTTGTGTTCCTCCCCAATAAGTGATGGAAGCAGTAATAGCTGCATTATAATGGCTTTCCGGCGATCCGGCGATGCCCCATCTTGCGGCAGCCTCCGCCAGAATGAATTCTACTTCAGCATAATCCATTAATAAAGCCTCGAAATCTGGCTGGATGACCTTATCACTTGGTTTAGAAAAAGAAGCATAGTCATTGTTCACACCTATTCTACCGCCCAGGTAAGCACCATTAACTGTTGTAAAATAAAAGGCTCTTCTTGGATCATTAACTGTATTCATCAGGTTAACAAGGGTTTCACCAGCGATGTAATCCTGTCTGCTGGTGTAAACTGGATTCAAGTTGGCAGAAACCGGGTTATTGTTTGGCGTTGTGTTAAGGTAAGCCCAGGCAGCGTTATCTGCATTGCTGGTAAAACCCTGACCGGCAGAAGCCGCAATTGCTGCTTGTGCAGTAGCTGCATCAACATCGGCTAGCGTTATGGCCAGTTTCATCTTTAAACTGTGGGCAAATTTTAACCATGCAGCGGTATTGTCGTGGTACAACAGATCGGATCCACCAAAATTTGAACCTGGGGTAATCAATGCGATAGCTGCGTCTAAACGGGCAAAAAGATCAGTGTAAATCGATGCCGCATCATCATACTTTGGCTGATTGACGTCAGTCAATGCTTCCGTATAGGGCACATCGCCCCAGGTGTTAACCAATACAGACCAGGTGTACACAGCAGCGATTTCTGTTACTGCAATACGGTTATTTTTCACTGCAGGACTTAATGTCGCGTCTTCATCAGTGAGCCTTCTGCTTTCTTTTAGATCCTGCAACACTTCCCTGTAAAAAGGAGTCCAATAGCTCAACGGAATATTTCTGGTAGTGATGTTATACCTAGGCTCATCCTGGTAGGTGGTTGCGGTCCACTGCTGCATCCAGAACCTCAACACGTTTACGTTTACGCTAGGTGTAGTCTGGTTGTCAACAAGCTGTTTCAGGGCATTTCCAAATAGAGACCCTGCAGGAACCGTCTTCGGGTTTTTCTCGTCGATATTGTAGTCGTCTAAATCCTTGGCACAAGACACTAAAAGCATCAGGGGCAGGATATATATGATTAATTTTTTCATGGTACAGAGTTAATTTTAATGGTAATGAAGCTATCCTAAACTTTATTCAATTGCGTTGCAACCCGGTAAGCAGATGATAGTTTCATCGCTATAATTTGTTATTTAAAGTTTGGTGAAGCCATAAACTTTGACTTCACCGTTCTAAAATCTTTGTTTCCTTAAAATCTAAATTTCAAGTTGAAACCAATGGTTCTTATTGATGGATAGGCCCCACTTTGGTATCCCTGAAGGTTACCAGAACTTAAACCTGCTTCAGGATCTGAATAAGGCACTTTTTTGTGGATCACCCATAGGTTACGTCCAACCAGCGACACATCAACACCTTTGAAAACTTTTTCTCCAATCAAGCTTTTAGGCAGAGAATAGGTCAGGGCGGCTTCACGTAATTTCACAAAAGAAGCGTCGTAAACGAAAGCTTCCTGAGGATTGTTCGAATAGCCATAAGGTGTAACCGAGTTGTCATATGCTTCCACCCTCACTGTGTTTGGTGCACCACCAGCCTGAACACCGGGAAGGATTACACCACCACCTTCGCTGATAGGAAGCCTTTTTGGATTTCCGAGGTCATTAGGACCAACAGATTCCGGATACAAACCTGTTGCTTGTCCGTAATACTGATCAAGCGAGAAAACACTTCCGCCCTTTCTGAAGTCAATCAGAAAACTTAAGCTTACATCTTTATACTTAAGATTGTTTTGAATACCACCTGTCCATTCCGGATTCATATCACCAATCACAGAGTTAGCAGGACCGAATACATAATAACCGTCTTCACCAACTACTTTTTGGCCGTTCTCATACACAAAACCACGTCCCCTTAATGTTCCGAAAGGCTCACCAAGCGTAGCATTCAAAGTAACACCGCCCTGGAAAGATGCTAATTGGAGGTTGGTGTTTTGTTCGTACAATTCGGTTACCTTGTTTCTGTTTCTGCTCCAGTTAACATTTAAAGTCCAGCTAAAGTCCTGCGTACTGTACGGCAAGACGAATGCCGATACTTCCACACCTTTATTTTCTATGGTTCCGGCATTTACCCATCGGTTTCCGAAGCCTGTAGCGGTAGAAATGTTTACCGGCATAATCTGGTCAACCGACTTGGAATTATAATAGGTCACATCAAAGCCGAATCTTGCTTTAAAGAAATTCGCTTCGATACCCGCTTCAAAAGCCTTAGTACGCTCTGGTTTCAGATTAGGATTTAGCTTAGTAACCGGCAAAGAGGTTAACAGGTTTCCATCGTAAACCGGGTTAATGGTATATACATCGTATAAACTCAATGCTGACGCATCGTTACCCACCTCCGCATAGTTAATACGTAGTTTACCATAATTCAGCCACTCAGAACCTTTGACCAAACTAGAAAACACAAAACTTCCTGCCACTGAAGGATACCAATAAGAGTTATTATCTACTGGTAAGGTGGTAGACTGGTCACGGCGAATCGTTGCATCTAAAAATACAAGTTCACTATAACCAAGGGTAGCACTGGCAAATAAACCATCAACCGCAATACGCTCGTAACGTTCAACCGGCGCATTAATTAAGTTTACAGAGTTAGACAGGGAATATAAGCCTGGCACTGCCAAACCACCATTAGTTCTGGCTGAAATAGACGACAAGCGGTTTCTGCGAAGGTTACTTCCTAATAGCCCCCTAAAGGTAATCAGGTCAGTGATGTTTTTATTGAAATTCACCATCAAGTCGAAGTTGGTCTCAGAGGCCGTTCTATTGAAACGGGCATATTCAGAGATATCCGCACCCCCAATTGCTAAACGCTCTTCCTGAATGTCGTAAGTTCCATCATAAGTAACTCTTCCCATTACATCTAACCATGCTAATGGTGCCCAGGTCACCATGGCATTACCGAAATAGTGGTCTCTGGTATCGTTCTGTACGTTATTATACCTTGACCAGTAAGGGTTGTTAGAATAGATAGGCCTGGTTGCAGTTACGTCAGACCAGTTCCAGGTAATATTTTCGCCGTTTCTGTTAAAAGCGGCTTCCTGCTCCTTAATGTCTATATTGGTCTGCCACCATTGTCTGAACTGCTGGTTGGGGTTATTCCCTTCGTAACCCGTTCCATAACGCCCTAATCCGTCAATTTTACTATAATTAGCAGAAGCGCTGACCGTTAAGTTTTTGGTAATATCATGTCCGCCGCTAAGGTTGAAGTTGTTCCGGGTAATTTTACTGTTTGGCAGCACCCCGCTTTCATCAGCTCTTAAGTAACCTATTTTGAAAGTGGTGTTATCCCCTCCCGCGTCAATCATGATACTTTGAATAGAATTCACACTCGTTTTGTAGAATGATGATGGATCATTTGCTCCCGCCACCCAAGGTGTTGCCCTGGCATAAGTAGGAGAAGAAGGATCAAAAGCATCCCATTGTAACACGAGGGTATTCGGATTAAAGGCGCCACCGTACGACGCATCCTCGGTAAAAGGGGTAATCGGGGTATTGCCTAAGCCTAAAACATTATCGTACCAGAAATTACGGTCTGGAGAAGGGTAACCAACTAAGTTACCGTCCGCATCGCGTGAATACTCGTTCACGTAACCTGCGCCGTACTCTCTTTGATACTTAGCAAAAGTACTTTTATCAATTTTACCAAAAGTAACTGCGGAATTAATAGTTATACCTAAAGAATTTTTCCTTCCTTTTTTTGTCGTAATCATAATAACACCGTTTCCAGCCCTAGAGCCGTATAAGGCCGTAGCTGCAGCACCTTTAAGCACGTTGACAGACTCAATGTCATCGGGGTTAATGTCGGCAGCCGCATTACCGTAATCGTAACCACCACGACCTGTGGTTTGATCAAGAGAATTGGTATTTGCGTTACTCACGGGTATACCATCTACCACAAAAAGTGCCTGGTTATTACCTGTCATGGATTTAAAACCCCTTATCACCACGTTGGTAGAACCTCCCATGGTACTAGGTTGTTTAATATCCAAACCTGCCACCTTACCAGCCATGCTGTTAATGAAGTTGGCATCCCGGGTACGGGTCAGGTCTTCACCTTTCACTTCCTGTGCCGCATAAGGCAACTCATTTCTGTTTCTACGGATACCCAATGCAGTAACTACGACCTCTGATAAGGATTGTTCATCACTTACCATCACTACGTTAATTACTGACGAACTTCCGATGGTAATAGTCTGAGAGACGAAACCAAGGGCAGTAAATTCTAACGCGTTTGCGCCCGCAGGGACGCTGATGGAATATTGTCCCTCCGCAGAGGCACTTGTTCCGGCATTAGTGCCCAAGGCCCTAATACTTACACCAGGTATTGGCAACCCATCATCTTTACCAGTAACTGTTCCTGTGATTGTTCGCTGCTGCGCGAAAGCCGAGGTGGCTAAGAACAACAGCAAGAACAAACTTTGTAAAAGTTTTTTCATAAGTTTTGAATAAAATTAGTTGAAATCCTACTTCTAAGGTATCGAATTTCTATTCCTAATTTAAAATCAAAAACGCTTTTGTCCCCTGATTACCAGTCAGTTACAGTGCATAATAGTTAATTAATTTTATGTCAAAGGCAATGTGTTACCTGTTACCCGTCTTTAATAGTTAATAAGCATTCTAAAAAATCAATTTATATGCCTAAAAGGCATTGCAAGTGCTTAATGATTAAATTGCAATCTTTGTGTGCAATGCCGTTATTTGTCCCACCAGACAGGTACGTAGATGGGTACGGTGCCCGGAAAATTCTGATTAGTAGTGATTTCAGTATTCGGATAAAGAAAACGCAACGGTAAACGCCCGCCGCCAAGGGTAGAAGCCGCAGATTCAACCAGAAAATTAGGATAACCTGTCCGTCGCCACTCAGTCCAGGCTTCAAATCCCTGGAAACCGCACATCGCATAGTACTTCTGGGTAATAATCAGTCTGATTGCATCTGATCCTGATGTATATTGCGCATCTGGTGCGGTACTAATATAAGCGGCAGCCTGATTTGGAATACCAAAGGCTTCGAAACTTGCAGTTATACCTTGTCTAAAAAGGTTGGCCGGGTCGGCACCGGCTGCCCAGCCCCTGGCACCTGCTTCGGCCTGAAGGAAGAAGCTTTCTGTCGCAGAGATAAATTTAACAGGGGCTACCGCCGAATTTGGGTCAGCTGCATTTCCGGCCACTAACGCCGATGGTGGCGAAACCAGCTTAGTGGTGTTTAAACGATAACTTCCCTGCGGAATGTATGCAATGGTATCAGCCGGCCTTCCATCAGTTACTATAGGCTCGTATAACTGTAATACCCTGGGATCATTATTACGGTAAAACTGTCTCACAGCAGTAGCACTCGCGACAAGGTTTTGAGTATACCCTAACCCTACGAATTCGCTATATAGTGGGTTTTCGTTGCCCCCTGTGGTGGTGTATGAAATCTGGGCATCTTCGGTTAGGAACGTAGGGCTAGTCGCATACAACGCTGTAACACCAGCCTGGGCCCTTGCAGGATCCACTTGCGACAGCCTTAAATAGGCCCTTAATTTAAGCGTATTGGCAAAAGCACGCCATTGGTCAACATCGCCGCGGAACAAAAGATCCTGATCGCCTGCTGAAGTTGCATTTTGCACTTCTAATAAAGCCAACCCTAAGTCAATATAGTTAAATATACTGTCGTATACTGCTTGCTGACTATCATACTTCGGACTAGAAAACTGGCTTCCTTTCAGGGCTTCCGATAAGGGAATATCGCCCCAGGCATCAGTAGCCAATTGGTAAGTATAGGCCTTTAGTATATTGGCTATTCCTTTCAGTTGTTCGCTGTTAGGTTGGTTGTTGTCGATAATCAGCTGCGCATTTTGAAGTGCATTCCGATAGGTGATCAGCCAATGGGTGTCAAAAGCTGAATTGGTAACACTGTACTGCTCCAGGCTTCTGTACTGTGAGGACGTAGGACTTTGAGTCCAGTATTGCGCCCACATGTTGCCGAAAATTTGGAAGTTATTACCAACCAATTGTCCAATGGCGGCCTCCACAGTAGGCAATAGTAACCCGGGTGTTGCTGTAACAGGATTATTTGGACTTTCATTGATATCCAAATACTTTTTACAGCCGGTTAATCCTACTGCACTGATGGCAAGAAAAATAAAAAGTTTTTTGGCACGATATAGATATTGTGTTTTCATAGGAGTGCTGAATTAAAATGATACCTTTAAATTAAGACCATAGTTTCTAACTGACGGCAAAGCTGTAAAATCAAAGCCCTGAAGGTTACCTGCGCCCGCAGAGTTTACTTCGGGATCGGCAAATTTGTTGGAGTCAGGGGTCCAGATGAATAGGTTGTTTCCAAAAAGACCGATGGTTAACGCACCAAATGGAGTTTTTGTCAACTGCGTCTTATTAAAGGTATAAGACAAAGAAAGGTTGCGTAATTTCACATAACTTGCGTCTACGATGTGCTGTCCGGCAGGCAAATCGGAGTAGTAATCTTGTTTGTTATAGAGTATATTGGTATTGGGCACGCTATTTCCATTAGCATCTAAATAGACGGAATTTGGAAAAATTACACCAATCCGGTCACCGCCCGACTCTTCAGAAGCACCCACAAAACCAAGTATGTCGCGGGTTCGCGAATAAAATACCCCGCCATGTTTGGTGTCAAAGAGTACGCCGAGGCTGAAGTTTTTATATTTAATATTTGCACCAAGTGAAGCCTGGTATTTTGGATTGTAACTGCCCAGGTATTCTGCTGTTGAGGATATTAATGGCAATCCGGTTTCCGGATCAACAATGGTCCGCCCCTCTGCATCGGTAGCGTTAGTGGCAGCATAAAATTCACCATAAGACCTTCCTTTCGCGGCAACGACCGACATGCCAGTATAACCACCAAGATTAACCTGTTCTACTCCAGGCAACAGGTCTACAACTTCACTGTTATTTTTGGTATAGGTAATATATAATTCGGCAGAAAGTCCACTACTAGTGCGTAATGGTGTGCCCCGTAAGGTCAGTTCAACACCATTGTTTTTTATTTCGCCTGCATTGACAACCCTGAATCCATAACCTGTAGAATTTGGGATAGGAATGCTTAATATTTGGTTCTTCGAGTTGTTAGTGTAATAACTGAAATCTATTGATAGCCTGCTTTTAAAAAAGCCCAACTCTGTACCTATTTCAAACGAAGTTGTTTTCTCTGGCTTCAAATCGGCATTTCCAATAGTAGTACCTGCCATTAGGCCTGCAACGCTTCCAAAAGGAAAAGTGGTGTTTCCAAAACCGCCGTCGATAAGCGCCCTGCTAAAGGTGGTTACGAGCTGGTAAGGATCAGTATCGTTACCTACTTTGGCATAACTGGACCTTAATTTTCCATAATCAAGGTAATTACTGATGGTAGATTCTTTAAGTAATTCCGAGAATAAAAAGGATGCGCTTACACTAGGGTAAAAGAAGGAGTTATTTGCCGTTGGTAATGTAGAGGACCAATCATTACGTGCAGTTACCTGTACGAACAACATATTTTTATACGACACGTTTAAGTCGGCATAAAGACCAACAAGCCTTCTCCTGGTATAATTATCCAAAATCACATTTACCGGACCATTGCTGTTGGCAAGGTTGTAATAGCCTGGAACGACGAGGCCACCGGTGGCGTTGGTAGCGGTTTGATTGCTATTAGTTGAACGTTGACGGATATTGTTACCAATCATCAGTGACCCTTCAATATCTTCGTTGAATTTATGGGTAGCTGTGATCATTAAATCATGGACTACTTCATTAACATTGAACTGATCGATTTCATACGATCCATTATCGGTTTGCCGATTAAAGCTGGTATAGTTTCCCGCTTCATCAGCTGGGAGAAAATTGTATTTAGGATTTAAAAATCGCCTGCGGTCTGAATAGAAATCCAAGCCCAAACGTTCAGTAATGTTTAGCCATTCTAAAGGTTTGTAACCTATATTGAAATTTCCGGTAATTCGGTTTACATCGTCGAAGTTATCGTAGTTTTCCAACAGGTAATAAGGGTTCATGTTATAAGCACCATAAAAGCCATACAGGTCTTCACGTTTAACCCCGTTGATCACCACGTTACCATAGCCATAGTAAGGGTTGTTGAGGTCGCTCATTTTGTCAACGGGAATATCGCGTGGCGTTTGCAATACATTGTTATAAATTGACCCCCCGCCTTGCCCGCCGGCAACCTGATTGGCTTTGATATTGGTGTAATTAAAGGAGATACCGGCGCTAAAGTTATTGTCAAACTCCGCACTACCATTAAAACGTACATTATACTTGTTGTAAACATCCTTATTGCCCGGGAAAACGCTGTTGGAATTTAAAGAGTTTAAGCCAAGATAGAAAGTAGTCTTTTCACCCCCTCCAGAAAAACTCAGGTTATTATCACTGGAGAAACCCGTGTTAAAGAAGTCTTTAATATTGTCTTTGAGTGCAGAATAGGGTTTTGACAGGCGTACGCCGTTGATCATTTGTCCCCATTCCTGCATTGCACCCGTAAAAGGTGCGCCCCAACTCCAGTTTTCTTTTGGATCATTAATATAAGTGGCCTCTGTACCATCCTCCGAAATTTCATCATAATAACCTTGCCCATATTCGTTCTGTAAACCGGGCAGCTTGAGGAGTGATGAAGCTGCATTAGAACTGGTAAAAGTGATTTGTGTTTTTTGTGAGCCTTTGGAGCCTGTTTTGGTAGTGATAATTAAGGCCCCATTTGATGCCCTCGATCCGTATAAAGCCGCAGCAGCAGGACCTTTTAAAACGGTTACCGAAGCAATATCATCAGGATTGATATCATTTCCACGGTTACCGAAATCGACACTAGATAATGTAGAGGCCCCTCCAATTACACTGGAGTTGTCAATTGGAACACCATCAACTACAAGTAAAGCCTGGTTATTACCGGAAATGGATGACCCACCACGTAATACCACGCGCGATGAACTTCCTGGGGTATTAGAGGTTGTCGTAATATTTACCCCGGCAACGCGACCACTAAGGGAGTTAATGACACTAGGGTTTTCTCCTTGTGTAAGTTCGGCACTGCTGATGGTAGGTGCCGAGTACCCTAGGGTACGTTTTTCTCTTCTGATGGCCTGTGCGGTGACCACCACTTCCCCAAGGGTTCGGGAGTCACTTTGCAAACTTACATTGTATTGGTTTGCGGTAGTTAGCGTGATCCTTTGGGTTGTATAGCCAACAGAGGAAACTTCCAGGCCGGTTGCGCCTTCAGGTACAGCGATCACGTATCGCCCTTCACTATCTGTTAAAGTACCACCACGTTGTGCGCCGGTGATTCTGATACTGGCCCCGGGAATGGGTAAGCCGTCTTCTTGCCCGGTAACTCGTCCGGTTATTGTTCGTTCCTGCGCTATTACAGAAGTAGTAAAGAGTAATAGAACTAACAAACAGTGTAGCTGTTTTTTCATAGTGTTAAGTATTAGATAATTAACCTATCTAATTTACCACTACAAAAAATTTAAAACAAGAACTATTTTTTTAAAATAAATTAAAAATATTGTAGGCATCAAACTATAATTAATTGAGAAACAACTCAATACAAATTAAGGTGTTTCCCAATTATTTATTGGTTAACAAGGAAAACAGCATTCGTAAAAAGTTGCTTACCGCTCTCCCAGAATTGACGAAACATTACGTTAGTAGCGAGGTAAATCACCGTACCGCGGCCCAAAGGCTGCACGCCATACAAAAGTCCACTGTCCATTTTCTTCTGAACATTTTTACCCGCAATACCCGTAAGGTAAGATCCAGATGTAAGTAAACCTACGTTCCATCCTTCGGTGAGCGGCTCATAAATTACATCGTCTGTAACCAGGGCATAATACCTGTCTAAACCTAATGTTAACGGATGTGTTTGATCAAGTTTTACTTTAAAAATAGCACCAGGAATGGCATTATTAAAGTTACCTTTATCTTTATCTGCATACACTCTGTTATTGCTGTTTTCTTCCTTTACAAATTCTTTAGTCTTGATATTGAAAGGTTTTTTCCCTGCAACGGCATTAATTGCATTTTCCATCAGGATGAGTTTACCACCCTGTTCTACCCAGCTGGCTAGTTTTTGGTCCATATCTGTAGGGTAAAAGCCGCTAGGCAAAATTAAAACATTAGTTTCTGCAATGTTGAGGTTTCTTAACCCCTGTAAGGTGAGCATGGTAACAGGGTACTTAAGTTCCTCCTCAAAGAAATGCCAGATTTCACCAACGGCAATGGAGGACGTTTCCGGGCCTGTTACCACCGCTACTTTTGGTAGTTTTAATAAGGGATATACCGAAGATCCGAAGTCCTTACCTTTTTCTACAAAACCAGTGGTAATGGCATTTATATTGATACCTGTCTGTTTGCTTAGCGCATTTATTCTTTCAGCTACTTTAACACCGTTTTGCTCATTTTCTCTTCTATAGATCAACAATGTGCCTGCCTGGTAGTCTTTACCACCACTACTGAAAGCCTGATCGGCAATACGAATCTTCAATCTTTCCTGTTGCAGTTTGATCAGCAGTTTAGCATCGTCTATGGAGTTCCATGAAAAAGCCCATGCATAAGGTAAAGCCACCTGATCAGATAAAAGGCTCTTTTCTTCTAGAGCAGGATATTTTCCATTTAACGATTCTTTTAATGCATAGGCCTCCAGCCCAAAAGCATATGGCATAGCCCAGGCAGTGATGTCGTAAGTATTGGAATCAGAAACCATGGTATGAGGTTCAAACAATACGTTGATAAGGGTAGCTTTTGGCTGCTGCAGGTTAATCACCAAATCATTTCGTTCTAGCCTGAAGCTTTTCTTTTTTTGAGTATCGAAGTCGAAACCGCTTAAATTACGATCGCCGCCATAAGAGAACTGGATACCATTTTTACGTAATAAATCAGCAAGTTTTTTCTGGCGGCTTAACTGTGTGCCTTTGATTACATAAGTTTTGTATTGGCCAGGAGGGGTGGCGATGCGTTCTTCAAAAAACAATCTAAATTCATCTACAATCTTTGATGAATGGTTAGAAACAGTTTCTAATGTAGCCAAACCCGTGGTAAAGTGGTGGTCGATACGGTCTTTTAGGGTTAAGATTTCACCATCGGCGGTGAGAATAGCTAAACCAGCATTTATACCGCCTTGCTCGTAAGTCATGCCAATGGCCCCATTATACAAAGGATAGGTATCACCGTAAGATGGGTACAGCAAATCAAAATTCTCCTTGGTAAAATACTGCCACCCTTGCTCATCAAAGTATTTCGCATTGTTTTTACCTATCGTTACCTGGAAATCACGTTGCCACTTGCTTAAGCTTTCGTGCACAGGCTCGGCAGCAGGCGCAAAATAATAGGGTGAGTTGTAGCTTTGTTCATGAAAATCGACATGAACCTCAGGCATCCATTGCTGGTACAGAGCAATACGGCCCTGTGTTTCCACTTGCGTTTGCCATGCCCAATCGCGATTAAGGTCAAAATAATAGTGATTGGCCCTACCTCTTGGCCAAGGCTCCTGGTGCTCTCTGGCAGATGGGTTTGGATCAGGGATAACTCCAGAAACGGAATTGAAGAAGTTTACATAACGGTCCCTGCCATCAGGATTTAAACAGGGGTCAATGATCACAACTGTATTCTCAAGCCACTGTTTTACATTGCTCGTGGTGCCCGTGGCCAATGTATGGATCATTTTCATAGCCGTTTCAGTAGAACTGGCTTCGTTTCCATGTACGTTATAACTTAACCACAGGATGGCTGGTTGCTTGTTTAAATTACCATTACTTTTCCCATTGCTTAGCGCCAGGTTATTCTGGCGGATTTCTTCGAGCCGGTCCATATTCGCTTTTGAAGAAACAATGGCGACCAGGAGTTCCCTACCTTCGTAGGTCTTTCCGTATCGCTCTATCTTAATTTCCGGATGTGCTGAAGCGACATACTGGAAATAGTCGACCACTTTCTGGTGACTTGTAAAACGGCTCCCTAATGGGTATCCTAAATAGTCGTCCGGAGATTTGGTTTGTGCCTGAGTGGAGTAAATTCCGGCAAACAATAAAAAAGAGAGTAAAAATCGCTTCATAAAGATATTTAAACAGCCAAAATACTAAAGAATATTTTTTGTTTGTAACGCATAGTGTAATTTTACCAGCACAAATGAAAATATTTTCTAACATGTCAGACATCCAAGCACTTTACCAGCTTTACCTTGCAAACCCGACTATTTCTACTGACACCAGAAATATCAGTAACGACTGTCTGTTTTTTGCATTAAAAGGAGATCACTTTAATGCCAATACCTTTGCCGAAAAAGCTTTGGAAAATGGCGCTGCCTATGCGGTTATTGATGAAGAAGCGTACAAAGTAGATGAGCGTTGCATTTTAGTGGATGATGTGCTGACCACCTTACAGGAACTGGCGAAACACCACCGTAAACAATTAAAAATACCGGTAATTGGACTGACCGGCAGCAATGGTAAAACCACTACAAAGGAGTTGATTAAAGCGGTTTTGGCCCAGAAATATTCAGTTTTTGCTACACATGGTAATTTAAATAACCACATTGGGGTACCGCTATCGGTTTTATCCATTAGCCTTGATACGCAAATTGCAGTTATAGAAATGGGTGCTAACCACCAGCAGGAGATTGCCTTTTTATGTACCATTGCCCAACCTACACACGGATTAATTACCAATGTTGGAATGGCACATTTAGACGGATTTGGGGGCTTCGAAGGCGTTAAAAAAGGTAAATCTGAATTATATACTTATATTAAATCTACAGGTGGAACTGCTTTTATAAACCGGAACAACCATCATTTGATGGAAATGAGTACCTCTGCTAATTTACGGAAAGTGATTTACTATGGAACAAATAAAGAAGATGACTTATACGGTGAGTTGGTCAAAGCAGACCCTTACGTCTCCTTTAACTGGTCGGCTGGGCAGTATACCTATTTAACGCAAGTAAATCTAACTGGTGCATATAACTTTGAGAATAGCCTGGCAGCAGTTTGTATTGGTGTTTATTTCGATGTTAGTCCGTTGCGTATTATCAAAGGCCTGACCGAATATTATCCGAACAACAATCGTTCCCAACTTACTAAAACAGAACGTAATACTTTAATTTGCGATTTCTATAATGCCAACCCGAGCAGCATGTCAGCAGCCATTAACAACCTTGGTGCACTGGTGGCAGCAAATAAGACGGCAATATTAGGTGACATGTTTGAACTTGGAGAGGAAGCTTCAGCACAGCATGAGTTAATTATTCAAATAGCTGCCACTGCCGAAATTGATCAACTTATTTTTATCGGTACAAACTTTTACGCTTACAAAGACCGATATGCAGGACTGTTTTTTAATACTGCTATAGAAGCTGCTGTATTTGTGAAGACTATGCCCCTGAATGATCATTTAATTTTACTAAAAGGCTCAAGAGGAATGGCATTAGAGCAGTTAATGCCACTATTATAAGTATATAATTACGATTAGTTTACACCTTCATGTAGCTGAACTAACAAACCGGCATCACTAATATGGTGCAACGGATTATCTAACATACTTTGTTCGATAACGAAAGTGTATTTTCCGGATTCCGGAAACTTATAGTTGGTGAGTAAGGGCAGTGTATACATATATAAGTCGCCTGAACCAGCGCCGAACCATTTACCATCTGCCGTACCTAACTTATATTCATACCTGCGCGTAGTGCTGGTTTTTCCTGGTCCTTTCACCTGGAACAGGATATAGATATTTGAATAGCGATAAGCCGCTGTATGACGGAGTTTAAAGAAAAGATCATACACTTTGGTATGATCTTTTATGTCGACAACAGTAACAATTTTATTTATATAACTCCAGCGATGCTTAGGCATCGAGACATTGACGTCAGCAATATTGTCTGTTTTACATCCACTCCAAAAACCAAAATTCAGTAGTACAGACGCAATAACCAGGAATTTAACTTTAATCATTTTTTGGTTTATCCGTTGGTTTATCTCCTTGTTTGTCGGCCGGACGGTCACCAGTCCGGCTATTTCGCCTGCGGTTGTTTCTATTTTTATTCTTACTTCCCGCTGCTGGTGCAACCTGGCCTTCTATGGGCTTTTTGTTTTCATCAATGACCTTTCTCGCCTGTGGGGGTCTCTTGGTCGTTTCTGCAGTGTTTTTTACCGCATCTGATTTTTTGGTGTGATCAGCTGCTTTTCGTGGCTGATGTGGACGTGGCCCACGCTCTGCACGCCCAGCATTGGCCTGGTTGCGCTGGTTAGGATTCCTGTTGTTTCGGTTTTGTTTAGCTCTTTTCTCGTCCAATCGGGTTAAGCTATCCTGTCCGACAACATTTTCGTAATCATGGACTTTCTCTACCACTACACTTTCCGCCAGCTCTTGGGCTTCTGATTTGAGGTTATCCGGTTTCTGACCACGTTTGTTCATGGCCATAATTTCTTTAACGCGGTCTACCTTCAACGGAATCCAGTCTTCTGCGTTAGCATAACTAAACCACATTAATTTTTTAAAGATATCTGTCTTTTGATGACGTGCTACGCCTATAGCCGTTTGAAGGCTTTCGATACGATCTGGAATATCTTTTAAAGCATCCAGGTAAGTGTCCAGCTCATAATTTAAACAGCACTTCAGTTTACCGCATTGTCCGGCAAGCTTTAAAGTGTTTAATGATAAGTTCTGATAGCGAGCGGCAGCTGTAGAAACGGTTTTAAAATTAGTTAACCATGTAGAGCAGCATAGTTCACGGCCACATGAGCCAATACCGCCTAATCTACCCGCTTCCTGGCGCATTCCAATCTGGCGCATTTCAATCCGGATTCTGAAGGTTTCTGCCATTTTTTTAATCAGTTCCCTGAAATCAACCCGTCCTTCGGCTGTATAGTAAAACGTAGCCTTAGTTTTGTCGCCCTGATAATCGACATCACTAATTTTCATAGATAACCGCAAGTCTAAGGCTAGTTTACGCGCTTTATGCATCGTCTCCCATTCCATATCCTTCGCTAACTTCCATTTCTCTACATCAGCATCTGAAGCTTTACGATAAATCTTTCTTGTAACCTGATCTAAAGAAGTCTTGCGACGTTTCATTTGCGTCCTTACCAGTTCTCCTGTAAGAGACACGTGACCAATATCGTAACCCCCTGTAGGGCCTTCAACGGCAACTAATTCCCCGATTTCGAGGTAGATATTATCATTGTTTAAAAAGAATTCCTTTCTGGCACCTTTGAATTTAACTTCTACTACCTGAAATGGTATATAATTGGAGGGCATGTCTAAATTCGACAGCCAATCGTAAACTTCTAATTTCTGGCAGCCACCGGTAAGGCAATTGCCATTACTTTTGCAGCCCGCAGGGGCACATCCGCCACCTGTTGAACAACTTCCACATCCCATATTAACTATATATATATTGAGTCCCTTTCGGGAGCGTTTTAAATTTAATTATTTTAACCAATTGTAAAGATACATCTAAAAAGAGAATTTTTGGATTTGCATTCCTTTCGATATGATAATGTGCCTGTTCCAATTCGGTGATAATGGCTTCTGCCATATTTAGATTTAGCACATGTGCCGATAATTTCCTGGCTGTTTCTAAGGTCCTCGCAGGCAGTTTTACCAGCTCCTCGGCGCCGCTAAGCAACAAACAGCATTCCCTGAGGAAACTAATGCCATATTTTAAAAAATTCTTCTGGTTTTCCCTGCCCCAGCCGGCAGCCTGGTCAACAAAAGCGGAAAGATCTAGTACTTTATTGCCATAACCCATCCTTAACCATTCAGCAAACTTTTCAGCATGGTCATTTTGTGCATTTTCGACCAGCATTTTTGCCTCTATTAAATTACCATCGGCAAGAAAGCTATATTCAATAGCTTGCTGTTCGCTAAGGCCATAGTTTTCCCTGAGGTAACTTTCAATGGTAGCATCTGGTAATTTAGGAATTTTAACGATTTGCGTTCTCGACAACAACGTGGATAAGATCTGATCCTGATTATTAGCCACCAATATAAACAACGTGTTCTTTGGTGGTTCTTCGATAATTTTTAACAAGGCGTTACCTTCCTTCTCAAGGTACTCCGGAAGCCACATGATCAACACTTTGGTCTCCCCTTCGAAGGCTTTGTAACTTAGTTTCTTGATGATATCATGACATTCTGCGATGTTGATATTAGCCTGTTTATTCTCGGCCTGAAGTTTTGAGCGCCAGATATCCATGTCAAAATACGGATCGTTAAGAAGCATTTTACGCCAATGGTCGAGCACGTCAACAGCAATTTTAACATCTTTGGAAGCGAAAAAGGGATAGGAAAAATGTAAGTCGGGATGGATGTAACGTTCGTACTTGCGGCAGGAAGAGCATTGACCGCAGCTATCGTTCGCCGATTTCTGAAGACAGTTCAGGTACTGGGCATAAGCGATCGCCAAAGGTAAGGCGCCACTACCTGGGCAAGAAAGAAACAACTGCGCATGACTCACTCTATTCTCGGCAACTGTTTGAATTAATTGCCTTTTTATGGTCTCTTGTCCGATGATCTCTTTGAATCGCATTTGGTGCAAAATACTAAATTTTTAATATGGTTTCGCATATTTGTAGAATGGCACGTATTATCGCATTCGATTATGGTACCAAGCGTATCGGGGTTGCCGTTACTGATCCTTTGCAAATTATTGCAACCGGACTGGATACAATACACCCCAAGGAAATACTGGACTATCTTAAAAAGTACCTCTTAACTGAGCAGGTGGAAGCCTTTGTAATTGGAAATCCCATTCAAATGGATGGCACACCATCGGATTCTGCACAGCACGTAAAAGGTTTTTCAACAACCTTGAAAAAGAACTTTCCACATATCCCTCAATACTGGGTAGATGAGCGTTTTACCTCCAAATTAGCACAGGAAACGATCATGAATAGCGGACTAAAAAAGCAGGACCGCAGGAACAAAGATCGTGTAGATACGATCGCTGCAACTATTATCTTACAATATTTCATGCAGGAACAACGTTTACAATAAGCCTATGAGTATAATTAATGACGACCTGCAGCAATTATTATTACGGTATTGTGAGCCTGAAAGTGATTTATTGCAACAGATTGACAGGGAAACCAACCTTAAGGTTTTAATGCCACGTATGTTATCCGGCCATTACCAGGGCCGGGTGTTAAGCATGCTGAGCAAATTGGTTAATCCGAGAAGAATTTTGGAAATTGGTACTTTTACCGGGTATGCCACCCTCTGTTTAGCAGAAGGCTTACGATCGGATGGCCTTATCTACACTTTAGATATCAACAAAGAACTGGAAGATATGGTGCGGAAGAACTTTGCACAATCCAGTTATAATGAGCGCATTAATTACATTCTTGGTGATGCCACGGAAACTGTAAACACCCTTGACGAGATATTTGACCTCGTTTTTATTGATGCGGATAAAAAAAACAATGGAACTTACTACGATTTGGTTTTCAACAAAATCAGGCCGGGTGGAATAGTGATTGTGGACAACGTGCTCTGGAGTGGAAAAGTTCTTGGTAATCAACAAGATAAAGATACCAGAAATATAATTACATTTAATGACAAGATAGCAGCAGACGACCGGGTAGAGAAATTGATATTACCCGTAAGAGACGGATTATTCATCATAAGAAAAAAATAAAATGATCAAAAAGCTAATGTTTATCTGGATTGGCCTGTTGTTCACAGCAGCAGCAGCCCACGCTCAAACCACGCTCCATTACATCAACCAAAATGTGGCTTATGCACAAACTCTCATGAGAGAAAATGGAATTCCGGCTAGTGTTATTCTTGCAGTCGCTATTCATGAATCCGCCGCGGGCACCAGTAAAATCGCCCGCAACCTGAACAACCACTTTGGTGTAAAAGGTAAAAACTCCAGCACCAAGATTAAATCGGCATATAAAGGATATGCTTCAGTTCAAGACTCTTATGACCATTTTGTCGGATTTATACAGCGTAAATCTGCTTACAATCACCTCTTCGATAAATATGATGAAGATGATTACGTTGCCTGGGTTAAAGGCATCCAGCGTGGTGGATATGCCCAAAGCAGCCTTTGGCCAACAAAAGTCATTGCCCTCATTAAAAAGTATGAATTGTTTAAATATGACCATACGCCCCGTCAGTTAAGTAAACCGACTCCAACAACTACAATGAGTAAAACCAGTCAATATTTAAATACAGTATTACCCCTTCATAAGATCAAGTAAAATAATGACCAATAAGACCTTGCTCCCCCTGCTCCTGATTGTTTTTCTAGCATCTTGCAAATCCAGGCAATACACTAAAAACAACAGGCAGATCGAGAAACAGGCCTCTAAAGCCAATCCAAATTACGAAAGCTATTCTACCCTTAGTTATATCGAATCTTTTAAGGGAGTTGCCATTGAACAAATGAATTCATCAGGTATTCCGGCCAGTATTATCCTGGCTCAGGGTATCTTGGAATCTGCCAATGGAAATAGCAGCCTGGCAAAATATGCCAACAATCATTTTGGCATTAAATGTACATCTGAATGGAAAGGAAAGGGTTACTATAAAGATGATGATGCAAAAAACGATTGTTTTAGGGTATATAAAGATGCTCGGGAATCCTACAGAGACCACTCCGAATTTTTAAAACGCAAGCGGTATAGTTTTTTGTTCGAACTGGATAAAAATGACTATAAAAATTGGGCATACGGCCTTAAACAGGCTGGATATGCCACGAACCCTAAATACCCGGAGTTACTAATCAACTTGATTAACCGCTATAAACTTAACCAGTATGACCAACCGGAAACCGAACAAGAAAAATTTCTGAGGGAGGACCGCGTTTTCGCTGATATCAATAAAAATATTCCAAAGGAGAAGGAAAAGTTTGCCCCGGTAAGTACCCCAACCTCAAATCAAATTATTGTGGCAAATGATATTTCAGATTCTCCCACGGATAAAACAACCTCCAATGGACGCTACACCGTTAAAAAAGGAGACACTTTGTATAATGTGGCCAAACGGTTTAACCTAACCACTGACGAATTGCGCTTGTTAAATAACCTGCCAGATACAGGTATAAAAATTGGACAGGAACTTCTGGTCGTTAAATAATGTTAATTTAGGTTCGACAAGAGGCTTATTGATACTTTTACCTGCAACATGAAAATTAGAGGACTCTTTTTTCTTTTTATATTGCTCGCCAGCAGTGCTTTTTCTCAAGAAAAGACATTTCAGGGTTTTGTAATTGACAAAAGCAGTAAACAACGCCTGGCTAAGGTCTACATTTATAATTCACGCACAGACGATGGCTTATTCAACACCACGAAAGGTGAATTCACCATTAGGGCAAAAAAAGGAGATACCTTATTTGCAGCATTGCCGGGATATGCGATCGATACGATGGTTTACAAAGGCCAGAACTCTGTTTATTTCCAACTAAATCCGTTGTCAATCAGGCTTAGAGAAGTGAAGATTGTGGGGAGCCTGATTAGTCCTGAAGAACAAAAACAAAAAAATCTTAAGGAATATAAGTATGCGCTTGACCAGGGAAGCTCTAAAGACCTACTCAACCTGGGTAGCAATGGCGTAGGCCTTGGTATAGACGCCATCTATAACCTGCTTAGTCGTAAAGGCGCTAACGCCCGGCGGCTGCAGGGTATACTAGAAAAAGACTATCGCGAACAGCTTATCGACTACAGGTTTCGGCCAGACTACGTTCAGCGTACCCTAGGAATTAAGGATTTCGAGCTGGAAGACTTTATGCAACAGTACAGGCCAACGTATGAATTTGTGCTTGCCGCATCAGATTACGCATTCGTTGTCTTTATCAAAAACAACTATAAAGCTTATAAAAGAAACCCCGCAGCCCTGCGTTTGCAAAGACTACCTAAGCCAGAAATAGAGGAGTTAAACCCTGAATAGCGTATTTGTTAACTTTTAGGCCATTGATAAGAAACATTTTTGTTTAATTTGTATTAATGAAAGGTTTTTACACAGTATTACTAGTATTTTCTATTTCAGGCCTGATGGCTCAAGAAATTGATACCATTCCGATCGACACCAAGGATCTGCAGATCAAATTGAAACACAGCCCGCTGCCTTCACGTATAGGTTCCTTAATTTATAAGCCTATAGAATTGGCCCCTAAAGTGGTTGACGCAGAAATTAATTACTGGAATACAAAAACCTCCGTTGGCGTGAACTTAAACCAAGCCGCTTTTAGCGACAACTGGAGTGGTGGTGGAGTAAACTCCATGGCGTTATCGGGTTTAATAAATTACAGAACAGAATACCGTAAAGAAAACCTCAGTTACACCAGCGAGGTAATACTTAATTATGGAAAAGTAAAAAATAGGGGCCAACTGGAAAAGAAAACAGTAGATAGGATCTATTGGGATAATAAAGCCGCCATACAGTTATCAAAAAACTGGTACTTCTTTGGATCGATTAATTTTGAGTCGCAGTTTGATGCAGGTTATAGTTATGAAACCAGGAACGGGCAGGAGGTACGGGGTGCCATGCTGTCAAGATTTATGTCGCCAGGATATTTAACCGAATCCATAGGTTTTGAATATAAGCCTAATCCTTTCTTTTCTACCCGTATAGGTACAGGTACAGCCCGACAAACCTTTGTTTTGGACACCACTATCCATAATGACAAAAACAATAATTTCGGTGTGCCTATTGGCTCTAAAATGATTAATGAGCTAGCTTTCCAGGTGGTGATGAACTATGATAAAGACATTTTCAAAAACATTAACCTGAAATCTAAATATATGGCTTTTGTTCCTTACGACAACTTTGGCTACATCAATCATCGTTTAGATATTGCGCTTACCGCTAAGGTAAATCGTTATATGAACACAGCTATCACTGGAGTCGGTTTATACGACAGGTATACTTCTTCAAAGATCCAGGGAAGTCAGACTTTGTCGCTCGGATTAGTATTTATCTTCCCTCGCTAAAAGATTCGCTGCATTTGGCCTCTGATTCGATCAAAATTAATAACTTTGCCTTCTACAAAAAATTGAACACTAAGTACTAAAGAAAATAAGTCGGATCGTAGCCATGTCGTTCTGTGAGCCAAGGAGTTGTCCCTCTCTATTGTCTTCCTAAGACCGCTTGGCCTCCGACTTCGCTAAAAGATTCGCTGCATTTGGCCTCTGATTCGATCAAAATTAATAACTTTGCCTTCTACAAAAAATTGAACACTAAGTACTAAAGAAAAT
>NZ_JAZQNU010000096.1:0-14921 GCF_045627485.1 Pedobacter sp.
GGCGCATGTTTAATGGGGTCGAAAAGAAAAATGCGGAGGTCGGTGGGGGTATTTCTGATGAGGTCAATGTAATCAGCAAATTTCATTTCTGCAGCTGCCGCATTGATGGGTTTTGCCGGATCGGCTTTGCCACTGTTGTATAATGGAACAGTTTGATCGCCAACTACTTCTTTAAGGTAATCCATGCTCCATTTTTGATGTGCCGGCCAATCTTTAGAAAGGTTTTTAATCACCAGGGGTTTCCTTGGCTTCAGGTAATTTTTCTCAAAATCTTCTTTGCTGATTTGATTAACCGTGTCAATTGTTGTAAGATCGAAGGGCATAAGATGAAGTTTAGCGCCGCTAAAATATAATAACGTGCGAAGCGTCACCTTGTTGTTTTAAAAAAAATGGAACATTTCTGAGATTAAACGGGCTGAAGGTTTTACAGCAACTACCTTTCGTGGCTTTCCAATAAAAACAGTTCTGAAGCAATATGGTCTGCAAATAATTTACCTTCTGGAGTTAATTTCACCTTATCCTGTTCAATACGCAGCCAGTTCCGTTCCTCAAAGGGTTTTAAGTTGAATCGCATTTCTTCTTCGAAAGTTTTACCATATTGTTGATTAATCTGTTGAAGGTCCATGCCCCACATGGTACGCAGGGTGGTCATGATGTATTCGTTCAGGCGGTCAAGCTGGGTAAGCTCTTCTATGGTTTCGGCAAGTTTACCTTGCTGTAGTTTCTCCATATACTGTGCATTGTTTGCCACGTTCAGTTGCCTGTTGGTGCCATCGAAACCATGAGCAGATGGGCCAATTCCTAAATAGGGTACACCCCGCCAGTAGTTGGTGTTGTGCACGGCATAATGCCCGGGCAGGCTGTAATTGGAAATCTCATAATGTTCAAACCCTGCCTCTTCAAGCTTTCCTATAAGTATCTGGAACTGTTCGGCACTTTGATCATCGTTTATGGGCAATTGTTTTCCCTTTTTAATCAAACTGGCAAGGGCGGTTCTTGGCTCTACTGTTAATGCGTAGCCAGAAATATGTGGTATCTGCAGGGCTACTGCTTTATTGATGTTCTCCATGAACTTGGCATTGGTTAGCAGGGGGTATCCATAAATCAGGTCAATGCTAAGGTTTTCGAAACCTGCATCCTGACTCCGTTTAATGGAGGTTTCTGCTTCAGAGGCGTTATGTGCGCGGTTCATCCACCGAAGGTCTTCGTCGAAAAATGATTGTGTACCAATGCTGAAACGGTTCACCGGCATGTGCCTGAGTTCGGCTAGCTTTTGAGCGTTTAGGTCATCAGGATTGGTTTCCATGGTGATTTCGGCATTGGAAGCGATAGAAAAATGCTGTGTTAATGTGTCGAAGATCCGGTTTAAATAAGGACCAGGTAATACCGATGGTGTACCTCCACCGAAATAGATGCTGCCTACCTGATCGGTAATGCGTTCTTTTTTTAAGATCAGCTCTTTGCAAATGGCATCGGTCATTTCTTCAGCATACTTTAGGGAAGTAGTGAAATGAAAGTCGCAATAAGTACATGCTTTTTTGCAGAATGGGATATGTATATAGATGCCTGACATGGGATATGAGACGTTTAATGGGGATGAGATGAATATAAAAAA
Source organism: Pedobacter sp. (assembly GCF_045627485.1). GTDB lineage: Bacteria > Bacteroidota > Bacteroidia > Sphingobacteriales > Sphingobacteriaceae > Pedobacter. Next base: position 1,616 of record NZ_JAZQNU010000096.1, read on the forward strand.
ATATCTGGTATTTACTTCATTATCAGTCGATAATATATTTTAATCTTTTTTAAGTTTCTAACAATTTCTTGTGTTATATTTTATTTTTTTGCTTAACTTGTAATCAATATGTTACTCGTTAACGTTTTTTGAAAGGGCGAGCAATATTATTAAAATATATTTATAACCTAATCATATGATAAAGGTAAGGTATAAAAAGTTGACAGGCAGAAAGTGTAGTGCTATTGCCTGTAAATTTGAAGAACATCTGAATTCAAAAACATGGTTTTTTGATGATAATGATAAGGTGATCAATGCCATGAAACTGGAAAAATATAGGTTGTATTTTACCTGTGATCAACTGGTTGAATTAGAAATCCTCTTCAATCCGCCTTGAGGAGACAATGGAAATTATTTGCTCGCCATGAGTTTATGTAGCTAAAAATCACAAGTTTTTTAGAAACTTCAACCAATTCAAATAATTTATACTTTTTAAGGTTTTTTGGTAGAAGACTTGAATTAAACAATCTTCCTACCGCAAGACATATTTTGCCACAATTAGTTTAATTACTGATATCAATATCATACATGGATGAGTTAAGCTCATCAATCTATCTTTCCTAGTCTGTATTCCATTTTACCTCTCTGCAGGCATTTCCTTACACGTACCCAACAATGTATTGATCTCACTGAGTATTAAACTTGGTATACTTTCTCATTTTTTTTATTCTAAAATGTCAAACTATGGAATGGTTTATTAAAACGTTTCGGGAATACCCGGAACTGGCAGTTTTTCTTACCCTGTCTTTGGGTTATTATATTGGTGCTATAAAATATAAGAGTTTCACATTGGGCACTGTAACCAGTGTACTCTTAGTGGGCGTGCTTGTAGGGCAGTTAGACATAGAGATTTCTTCAAATGTAAAATCTATATTTTTTCTAATGTTTCTTTTTGCTATTGGGTATAGCGTTGGACCTCAGTTTTTTGGCGGTCTAAAGAAAGATGGTTTGCCACAAGTGTTCTTTGCAGCAATTGTTTGTGTGATCTGTCTGCTTTGCTCGTATATAGGAGCTAAAGTAATGGGCTATGACGCGGGTTTATCGGCAGGGATGCTTTCAGGATCTCAAACCATTTCAGCGGTTATTGGTGTCGCCTCAGATACCATAAACAACTTGAATATTTCGGCGAGTGAGAAAAAGCAAATGATCAACGAGATCCCGGTAGCTTATGCCGTAACGTATGTTTTTGGTACTGCTGGATCAGCTTGGATTTTGGCCTCTATTGGCCCAAAGTTATTAGGCGGGGATCTCATTAAAAAAGCCAAGGAACTGGAAGTTCAACTTGGAGGTGATGCTATTGGCGACGATCCAGCCATTACTTCTGCTTACGACAGGGTGTTGTATAATGCTTACAAAATATCAGCCCAATCTTACGCATGTAATCAAACTGTAGCAAAGATTGAGGCTGAATTGGCAAAGCGGGGCAGGATATTATATGTAGAGCGCATCCGCAAAGGCAAAGAAATTTCCTATGTAACCCAGGATACCGTTGTTGAAGAAAATGACGTGATTGTATTGGGTGGACGCAGGGAATATATGATGAATTATGTGTCGCCAAATGAGACCGAAGTACTTGACTCAGAATTGCTAAACTTTCCTGTTGAGGTGCTCAGTGTGATGATTGTAAGCAAGGAAGTACAGGAAAAAACATTATCTGAGTTACTAGGAATGGACTATATGCATGGGGTGATTATCCGGTCCTTAAAAAGGTCAGGTATGGATTTGTCAATTTTACCAAATACACAACTGTACAAAGGAGATATGGTAGAGTTGGTTGGCCACCAACAGAATGTTGAACTAGCCATTAAACATATCGGTTATGCCGATAGACCAACTAACGCTACGGATATGGTCTTTGTTGGTCTTGGGATTGTAATTGGAGGCCTGTTTGGTGCCCTTACTCTAAGGGTGGGTGGCGTGCCCCTCAGCTTAAGTACCAGTGGTGGAGCGTTGATTTCGGGGTTGGTTTTTGGGTGGCTCAGAGGCAAGCATCCTACTTTTGGCCGAATTCCAGAGGCAGCCATCTGGATAATGAATAATTTAGGCTTAAACGTGTTCATTGCTGTAGTTGGTATTACTGCAGGACCGCATTTTGTACAAGGCTTTAAGCAGGCTGGCTGGGATCTATTTATTGTAGGTGCATTGGCGACTACCGTGCCTTTAATAGCAGCGGTATTGTTAGGGCGCTATGTTTTTAAATTTCATCCAATTATCACGCTTGGTTGTGCCGCTGGTGCACGTACAACAACTGCCGCTCTTGGTGCCATACAGGACGCCGTACAAAGTAAAACCCCCGCTTTAGGATATACAGTTACTTATGCAGTGGGTAATACCCTGCTCATTATCTGGGGTGTGGTTATCGTTCTCTTAATGAGTTAGCTATTAATCAAATAATAATCATTTCTTAAACACCTATATTATGACAATCCCTATTTCAAAAATTAAAACCTCAAGAGAAGTTCAAAAAAAGTTGCAAACGATGAGCCCTTTTGAGATCAAAGATGAACTGATCCATCTTGCGAATGAAGCTGCACAGAAATCAACCGGCCAGATGCTCAATGCAGGTCGTGGAAACCCAAACTGGATTGCTACAGTCCCTAGAGAGGCTTTCTTTTTATTCGGTCAATTTGCATTAGGCGAATGCCGCAGAGTAATGGATGTGGAAGGCGGAATGGCCGGTACTGCAGAGGACAAAACGGGAATCGCTGAACGGTTCGAAATTTTTTTAAAGGAAGTTAAATCAAGTCCTGCTCTCGACCTATTAAAAGATACCTTTGAATATGGGCTTAAACAGCACAAATTTGAGCCAGATGCATTTGTAAGGGAAATGGTAGAATCCGTTATAGGATTTAATTACCCTGTTCCCGACCGGATGCTGCGCCACATGGAACCAATTGTGCAGGATTACATGCTCAAGGAGATGTGTAATGGTAAACCACCAAAAGGAAATTATGACCTTTTTGCCGTAGAGGGTGGAACAGCTGCTATGTGTTATATTTTTGATTCCCTTATTAAGAACCATTTAGTTAAAAAGGGAGAAAAGATAGGCCTGCTGGTACCCACTTTTACGCCGTATATAGAAATACCACACCTTGATCAGTATGATTTTGAGGTAATTAATATCGTTGCCTCAAAGACAGCTAAAAATGGGTTCCATACCTGGCACTACCCAGAATCGGAGTTAGATAAACTTAAGGATCCGGACATCAAAATCGCTTTTGTGGTCAATCCAAGTAACCCGCCTTCAGTTGCCTTTCCGCTAAAAAGCTTAAAGTACATATCGGATATTGTGAAAAACCATAACCCGGGTCTGATGGTGATTACCGATGACGTATATGGAACATTTGTACCTGGTTTTGTGTCGCTAATGGCTGCATTGCCTTACAATACGCTTACGGTTTATTCATTTTCAAAATATTTTGGTTGTACAGGCTGGCGACTTGGAGTTATTGCCCTGCACGAGAAAAATATTTTTGATGATAAAATTGCAGCACTTGGCGACAGACAAAAGAAATCGCTGCGCAAAAGGTATGAGATCATTACGCTGGCACCTGAAAAGCTCAAATTTATTGACCGAATGGTGGCCGATAGCAGGCAAGTGGCTTTAAATCATACCGCAGGCTTATCACTGCCACAGCAATTTCAGATGATGCTGTTTGCTTCCTTCAGTTTACACGACAAGAATGATACTTATAGAAAACTAACCCGCGATTTAGTGGGCACACGGTTGAAACTGCTGTGGGAAGGTATGGGAGTAGATATTGTGCCAGATCCAATGCGGGCAGGTTACTATTCGGGGATTGACGTGATGGTAGGCGCATTGCATTTCTATGGGCCCGAACTTGCACAATGGCTGGAAGAGCACTTTGAACCTCTGGATGTGGTATTTCGTTTGGCCGAGAAAACTTCCATCGTTTTATTAAATGGTGGTGGGTTTGCCGCTCCCAAATGGAGTATTCGTGTATCACTGGCTAACCTTCCAACGGATAATTACAAGGTGATTGGACAGAAAATCCGTGAAATTCTATTGGAATACGTAGATGCCTGGGAAAAATCCAAAAAAAAATAAACTGACTTTTAAAATTTGAACCTAATATTATGAAAAAGGTATTTTTCTTATTGTTCTTGCTGATCTTCAGCGTATCACTGTTCGCTCAAAGGTTACCCAGGGTAAGGATTCTGGCAACCGGTGGAACAATTGCCGGAACGGGGGCTTCTGCCGACCGTGCTGCTTATACTGCTGGTGAGTTGCCTGTTAAGGATCTTATTGCTGCCGTACCTGGCCTTGATAAAGTAGCCGAGATTACAGGCGAGCAAGTCGCAAATGTTGGTAGTCAGGACATGACTGTGGCCATCTGGATTAAACTAAATAAAAGGATCAACGAGATCTTTAAAAACGATGAAGCAGATGGTATCGTAATTACCCATGGTACCGACACCCAAGAAGAGACGGCGTATTTTCTGTCCTTAACGGTTCGTTATGATAAACCAGTGGTGTTAACGGGCGCTATGCGTCCGGCAACAGCCATAAGTGCTGATGGCCCAAAGAACCTTTATGATGCAGTTGTTTTGGCTGCTTCAAAAGAAGCGCAGGGCAAAGGGGTGATGCTGGAATTTAGTGAAAGCATTTTTACAGGAAGGGATGCGGTTAAAATCAATACCACGCACGTGGAGGCTTTTAATTCGCCAAACGATGGTCCTATAGGTCAGGTATATGATGGTCAGGTAGTTTTTTATAAACAGCTACTAAGAAAGGAGAATAAAAGCACGCCATTTGATATTACTGGAATGACTTCGTTGCCAGAGGTAGCGGTAGTGTATTTATATGCAGACGCTCCGGCAACCGGTATTAACGCTGCCATTGCAAAAAATGTAAAAGGCCTTGTGACCGGGGGTTTGGGTAATGGAAACTTAAATAAGGTGAATACTACAGCTGTGGAAGCTGCAGTTAAAAGGGGAATTAGCGTGGTAAGGGCTTCGAGGGTTCCAAGCGGCAGGGTAGTACTCCATGACGAAACTGATGATGCGAAACTGGGTACGATAGTATCCGACGATCTGCTTCCGCAAAAGGCTCGTATTTTATTAATGCTTGGCCTAACCCAAACAATGGATAAAGCTCAATTGCAACAGTATTTCTTTGAATATTAACCACTTAATTGGGGGAATTGGCGACGGTTAAATTCCCCCTCTTATTAAGACATATAATTATGAAAGCATGTATAGTACTTTTACTTTGTTTAGCTTCTACCGGACTGTATGCCCAGCAAGATAAACAATCAGACACAACGGTGAACCGAGGCGTTCCATTGATAGTAGCCACTAAAGCTGAACTTTTAAATAATGTGGATGTTATTGCAAATATGCAAGCTAGTTTTAGCAATTTTTTTAACGATGGCGATTACAACAGTAGCAGATTTGTTTTAAATCAGTTCAGACTTGAAATTAAGGGTGATGTGTTTAAGGAAAAAGTTTTTTTCAGATGGAGAAATAGATACACTATGGATCCAGTAGTCCAAAATATTGATAACGTAGTCAGCGCTACAGATATGGCCTATATTGGCTATAACATCTCCGACAGAACAAGCGTTACTTTTGGAAAAATAAGTGCAGCCTGGGGTGGTTATGAGTTTGAACTGAATCCAATTGATATTTATCAATACAATGACATTATAGATCATGCTGAAAATTTTTTAGGAGGCGTACAGGCAACATGGAAAGCTTCACCTAATCATTCAATTACCGGTCAACTATTGAACTCGAGAAATAGATTTTTTAATGAGGTGTACAGTAATGTTCCTGAACTTACAGAAGCAAAATTTCCTGCAGCTGTTGTGGGCTTGTGGAGTGGTAGTTTTCTGGATGGTAAATTTCAGACCCTTTGGAGTTTCAGCGTTTTTCAGGAAGCAAAAAAACTTCATAAATCGGTGAATATGTACTATACAGCCTTGGGTAACCAGGTTAGGTTGAAAGACTGGCTGGTTCAATACGATTTTAAATGGAGCAGTGAAGAGCTGGACCGTACAGGACTTGTCAGTTCGTTTATCCCGGAAAACATCCTTGACCATGCCGCGGAAGATGTAGATTATAAGGAGCATTGGCTCAGGGTGGTGTATTCTTTAAACCAGCAATGGAGGATCTCAGCAGTGGGTATGGTGAGTACTGCGAAGTGGAAGGATATTCCAGACCCAATGGTTGATAGTAAAAGGTTGCGGACTTCCTGGGGTATAATTCCTTCAATAGAGTTTTACCCTATTGAAAACTATAACCTTAAACTGTTCGGAGCTTATGTGCAAAGGTACTATGAGTACAGTGGCTATGCGAAAAATACGCTTGATCAACGCAATTACAATACTGGCAGACTGATGATAGGAATAATTTCTCCATTACTGATATTATAATTTAATAGCTATGTCAGTAATATTGATAAGGGTTAAGCTGGTAGTTATTTTATTATTGTGCTTGCCCTTAATAAGTATTGGACAGAATACAACTCTGGAAGAATGTCTGCGTATTGCAGGTGAAAATAATTTATCTGTAAAACAAGCAAAATCTGCGTTATTATCCAGTCAGTATAACTTGAAAGCAGAGAAGAAGAGCTACTTACCTAAAGTCGATTTACTGTCAAGCTATACCTATTTAAGTAGTCCGTTAGAAGTAAACTTACAAACGGTTAGAGATGGCATTGTTGAAGGATCATCCAGACAAAGCGTAAGCGCAGCAAATGAAGTATTTAAAGAAATTATTGGGAGTGAGTTGCCGCAAGCCGCACAAGAGCGAATATATGGGTTATCCAAAACTATTATTGGGTCTGTTTATCCCAACTATAACCCGAGTTTAAGCAGACAATCTTATTTCGTAGCTGGTTTAGGTGTTAGACAACCCATTTTTCTGGGAAGAAAATTAGATGCTGCCGGCAATCTGGCTCAATCACTTGTAACTACTGCAGAAATTAGCGTTGATTTAATCAATAAGGAAGTTGATTTTGTAATTGCAGCACAGTACCTGCGTATCTTACATTTAAACACGCTGTATGTTAAGCAGCAGTTAATGGTAGATGCGTTAATCAGGAATAATAACTATGCCCAGGAACTGGTGAAAAACCAGATACTTGCGCCTTATCAGAAAAGCTGGACTAATGTAATGTTAACACAAGCCATTAGCCAGCTTAACAACATCAAACTGGATCAGCAGAACGCCCATTTAGAACTTAACAAAGTCTTGGGCGTTCCGTTAGATTCAGGGATAGTGATTACAGACACCCTGAAGTATGCCATTATAGCGCCATCAAATCCTGAAGGTGATTATTGGGCGTCCAATCCAATATATAGACTGGCTGACAGCAAGGTGTCGTATGCGAAAACAGCAGAGAAGATTAGCAAATCCTTCTCATTGCCTAACATTTTTGCAGTTGGAAACTATAATTTGTATCGACGGGATCTTCCACTTCTGGTGCCCGATTGGTTTGTAGGAGTAGAATTGCAGTGGACGCTTTTTAATGGACAAACAAGAAAAAGGACCCTTGCTGCCAGGCAACTGATAGAGGAGACAAAACTTGCTGGAGAGAATGCCAAATTGGAGATAGAGGTTTTATCTGCAGTTGCAAGAAACAAGATGATATCAATTCAAAATGAAGTTGCATCACTGGATTATGCCCGAAAGGAGGCGCAGACCACAACCCGTCTCATCAGGGAGCGTATGGAGAACCAGCTCTCTTCGCCTAAAGATGTCAATGATGCGCTATTGGTTGAAATAGAAATTGAAAAAGGCTATCAATTAGCAGTATTTGGCTATTATTTAGCTGCTGCAGAATACTTCAACAGTTTGGGTAAACCACAGCAAATAACTCAATATATCAAGTGATGAAAAACCTTCTCAAAAATTATTGGGCACTTCTCATTCCTTTATTGGTCGTAATTATTGCATTGATTTTCTTTCTGTCAGATCAAAATAATGATGAAGACACCCTCATAGGGATGGTAGATGACTCCAGTGTGGATGTAGCCGCAGAATTCCCTGGCAGATTGGATTCGCTGTTTGTTGAAGAAGGCGATACTGTAAAATCAGGACAATTATTAGCCGTATTACGCTCAAACGAAATAGATGCAATTATATCTCAAAGTCTGGCTGCAATTGAGGCAGCAAAAAGTCAACAGGAGTTGTTAGCCCAGGGCGCAAGACCCGAGCTGATTGAGGCTACCTCAAAACTTTACCAGATTAGCCAGGAACAATACAATCTATTTAATACCACTTACCAGCGTATGCAACGTTTGTATGAGTCGGATGTGATATCAGGACAAGAGCGTGATATTTTCTATTTCAAGTATCAGGCATCCAAAAAAGAAATGGAAACTGCCGCGCTGAATTTACAGATGCTGAAGAACGGGACAAGACCGGAAATTCTTAAAACCGCTAATGCCATCGTGAAACAAGCCGAGGACGCCTATGAACTTACAAAGGCGCTGGGTGACAATACAAGGGTTTATGCGCCAGCGGATGGGGTTATTTCTAGTGTGGTGATTCACCAGGGTGAGATTGTTTCCATTGGGTATCCAATAATGACGCTTGAAAAGAAGAACTCTACATTGTTACGTTTTAACGTAAGACAAGACAAAGCTGATGTGCTGAAGTTAGGCGCGGTAGCATCTGTAAAAGTTCCTGGTTGTGAGCCAGAAACCTTTTCTGTGAAGGTAACTTCCATTTCGCCAACACTGGAATTTGCCAACTGGGTGCCAACGAGAGACAAAGGAGAGTTTGAACTTAGGACCTTTACCATAGCGCTTAAACCAGAAAATCCATCGCAGATAAAAGGACTACGTTCTGGTATGACTGCTTCATTAATTTTGCCTTAATGAATCGCTTTAACCATATTGTGATCAGGGAGTGGAAGCGCATTCTCAGCTTAAAGGAATTTTACCTGGTTATGCTGGTTATTCCTGCGCTTCTTTTTTCATTTTATGCATTAATTTACCAAAATAAGGAAGCTAAACATTTGCCGTTTGCCATATGGGATGACGACCAAAGCACCATTAGCCGGCAACTTATTTTTTTACTTGAACAGCGTGACGCTTTACACATCACTAAGCGGATAAGCAATGTGGCTGAAGTGGAAAAATTAATGCAGGAAGGCCAGATTCTCGGCGCCATTCATTTTCCACAAAATATGCAAAATGACATTTACAGCAGGCATCCGGTTGAGGTTACGCTTTATACGAATGGGGCCTACCTGGTTCCCGCAAAAATGATTTATAAAGTAGTAGGTGAAGTTATCATTACGGGAAGCTCGGGCGTAGTTTTAAGTAAGCTGGAAAAAACAGGGATGGGCGCCGAACAGGCTATGGCACTTGCCAATCCGGTTCGACTGGAATCTTACCAGCTTTACAATGCAGATTACAATTATCAGGAATATCTGGTGCCTGGGTTAATAACAGTGGCCATGCAAATGGTTATGATCATGAGTAGCATGCTGGCACTAAATTTTGAATGGAAGACAGGAACCATGCAGGAATTATATGCGTTATCCAATGGCTCTGCCATTATGGTGATAACAGCTAAAACCATCGCGCATTTGGTGGTTAGCTGGGTTAATTTTTTACTAATTGTTCTTATCGTATTTCCCATTTTTGATCTTGGAGTTCCTGCTGCTACGTTCAAATTTTTTATCATTCATACCCTGCTTTCTGTTGCCTGTATTGGGATAGGCATGTTCATTTCAGCTTTGCTTAAAGATATCATGTTAGCGGGTGATACCGCGTTATTTTATACTTCTCCTGCTTTCGTTTTTAGTGGATTTACGTTTCCACGATGGGCCATGCCCTGGTATGATCAGTATTATGCTACTATTATGCCCTATACACCATTTCTGGATGCATTTTTTAAGGTTTATTATATGAATTTGCCATTACACTACGCCCAGGCAGATATAAATAAACTTTTATTGTTTTGTGCAGTAATGTTTCCTACTGCATTTTTCTTGTTCCAACGTCAGTTTAATACCAGTACAGATGAAAAAGCAATCAGGGCAGACCATCTTTAAGCTCTTTTTAAGAGAGGCATCAATTGTTGCTAAAGACCATAGTTTGCTGCTCACCCTATTGATGGCGCCATTGCTTTATGCTTTTTTTTATGGAAGTATCTACATTAATAAAGAAGAAGAGGAAGTAAGGTTAGCCGTTGTTGATGATGACCGCACAACCTTTTCAAGGTTGCTGCAACAGACTATCGAGGACTCTCCCATGATAGAATTATTATATTTCCCTAATTTGGGGGAAGCTAGAGAGCAGATGTACCGTGGAAATTGTCAGGGGTATATGTATATTCCAAAGGGCACAGAATCAAATTTACTGAGCCTAAAGCAGAGCACTATTGTTATTGCCGCAAATGCAGCCAGGTTTCTTCCATCGAGCGACATCTTGACGAATGTACAGCAAATATGTCTTACTGTTGGTGCCGGTGTACGGTTACAGTATTTCGAGAAGAGCGAAGGGATGAGCTCAACAATAGCAAGGCAAAGCGTAATGCCCATAAACTTAGATTACAGACCGATGTATAATGTGAAAACAAGCTATGGTGATTTTTTACTCCCTGGGTTATTAGCATTGATTTTACAACAAACCTTATTAATAGGTTTGTCTGAAAGTGTGGCTGGTGAGCGGCAAAATTTACGTCTTGGCAATTGGCTGAAGGGAGGAATATTTACCGCCATATGGGGAAAAGGGTTGTTCTACCTGCTTTTATTTTCTGCTTATGCTTTTTTCTTCCTTAATGTAAACTATCGTATGCTTAGTTTATCTATGCGTGGCAGTGGTATTGAATTAAGCGTAATATTTCTGCTGTTTTTTCTTACCCTCATCCCTATGGCACAATTCATTGGGTCGCTATTTAAAACGCAGTTTCTTTGCCTTCAGATGATGGCGTTTTCTACTTATCCTATATTTTTAATTACGGGATATGCCTGGCCTTTCGATTTGCTACCCCGGGTGGTGCAAGCGGTTTCCATGTTATTGCCCACAACACCATTTTTCGAAATCTATTTGTCTATTGTACAATCGGGAGCGGGATTAACAAGTCAGCCGGGTGCTTTACTTCATTTAGCTATCTTATGGCTGTTGTACAGTAGTTTAGCCTATTATATGCTTGTAAGAATTAAGCGCAGGGAATTGGCGACAACAACAGTGTAAGTAATTTTGGTGTTGCCCTTCCACAAAAGACATTTATCTTTGATTGATGTCTGACCACGAAATTGTAATTGAAAGCTTTAATGCCGCACAGCTCGATCCTGCATTTATCGCGAGGCATTCGGCGCAGCCAATGGACCACGAAGTCACTGATCTGTTTGACGTGAGGGCATTGGATCCTGAAATCGGTTACTGCATGTTTGCTTGTCGCCCTGGCACTGCAAGATCGGCTTATGTAACGGTTTCCTTATCGGGCAACACTTTACGTCTAGGTTGCGATTGCCAGGAAAGGGGTGATAAGTTGTGTGTTCATCAGACCCAGGTCTTGTACAATGTGATGCGCAGAGCGGAAATACGATTATTTTTTGACCCTACGCTGCGGCATGAAAAGATAAAGGAAGCAGCTTATGACTATGGTTTGGCGCAGGAAGCTGATCTGGATAACTATTTTAAGCTGGAATATAATAACAGGAGCATTACGGTCAGCCCGAAGGACAATGCCCTGATTAAGGTAAATCAGGAATCCAGACAATACCTTAACCGTCAGTTATTGCCAACAGGGCAGGTGCCTGTATTGAATGGTAGTTCTGAACTTGGCCAACGGATAGTGGTATTTAAAAAACATAAATATTACGGCCATTTTATAGTAGAACTATACGAGGGCGCGTCTAGCCAACAGGGCAAGCTAAAAAATCCCCTGGTGTTGCTTAATCCCCTTGATGCGATCTGGAAAACCACAGACCCCGATGAGTTGAAGTTTTATACGGCTGTGGCCAAGTTTCAACATCAATATGATACAGAGAATCCAAAAGCGGATATGGAAGCATTAAAGGCTTTGGTGAAAAACCCGTTTGGATTGCGTTTTTATGAATTAAAAGAAGCAGCGAAAACAGTGGGAACAACTTCGTTAATTCCAATTCACATTACGCCACTTCCGCTTGATATCCGCATGGCAGTGAACCAGCGTGATGCTTTTTATGAGGTTACCGGGCAGCTCTTTTTTGGCGACAGGCACTACGACCTGGAGAAATTGCAGGTAAAATTTCAATACTTCCTCCAAGACCAGGAGACGATGTACCTTATTGATAATCCCGACTTTTTAAGGATGATCGCGTTCTTTAAGAAACACGATCATAAGATATTAATCCACCAAAGTAAGTTTGAAGAGTTTCAGCGGACCATTCTTTCAAAACTAGAGCATCATATACAAATTACGTATGCCTATTTAAAGCCCGCCACGAAAAAGCAATTAGAGGAAAACAGCTTTAATCTGCCCAATGAGAAGATCATCTACCTATCAGATGAAGGTGACCATATTTTGATTACACCTGTGGTGCGGTATGGAAATGTAGAGGTTCCGGTATTATCCAAGAGGACGATCTATGCATTAGACAGTCGCGGAAAGCCTTTTACCGTGGCCCGCGATGAGGCCATGGAATTGCAGATCACCAGTATGCTGATGCGGCAGCACCCCCATTTTGAGGAGCAGCTCCAGCAACATCACTTTTACCTACACCGTAGTCGCTTCTTAGATAATGGTTGGTTTTTAGATGCCTTTGAAGAATGGCAAAAGATGGGTATCAAGATATTAGGTTTTAAAGAGCTTTCGAATAATAAATTGAGTGCGCACCGTGCTAAAATAGATATTAAGGTGTTAAGCGGCCTGGATTGGTTTGAAACCGGAGTGGAACTGACTTATGGCAAGGAAAAAATTAGTTTAAAATACCTTCACCAGGCCATCAGGAATAAGAGCAAGTTTGTACAGCTGGGTGATGGCACGCTGGGCATATTACCCGACGAATGGATCGGGCGCTTCACGAAGTATTTCCATGCCGGAGAGGTTCAGGAGGAAATGATCCGTACACCAAAGGTTAACTTTAGCGGGGTGGAAGAGCTTTACGAAGCGGAGTTTATGACCGCGGAAGTGAAACAGGAACTGGCCACTTTTAAAGAACGCTTGTCAGATTTTCAAAAAGTGAAAGAGGTAAAAGCACCAAAAGGGTTAAAAACTGTTTTAAGAACTTACCAGCAGCAAGGTTTAAACTGGCTGAATTTTCTGGACGAGTTTGGTTTTGGCGGTTGTCTGGCAGATG
>NZ_JAZQNU010000097.1:0-10120 GCF_045627485.1 Pedobacter sp.
ATTTTCAGTGTATGTAGATACGCTATTCGTTTGCACAGCTACCGCGTTCATGATTCTCTTTACAGGTAAATATAATGTGGCAAACCCTGATGGAGGCTTTCTAGTAGAAAACATACCCGGAGCAACCATCGGTGCCGAATACACACAGTATGCTATCGCTGCTCATTTCCCATCGTTAGGAGCAGGTTTTGTTGCAGTATCCTTGCTTTTCTTTGCATTTACAACCATTATGGCCTATTATTATATAGCGGAGACAAACCTCAGTTACCTGGATAAAAAGGGTAACAAATGGCTGCTTAACGGGTTGAGGGCATTAATTATAGTTGCTACCTTTTATGGTTCTGTTAAAACAGCGGAGGCCGCATGGACACTTGGAGATATTGGGGTAGGTATAATGGCCTGGTTAAATATAGTTGCTATATTATTGTTGCGAAAACCAGCCATGAAAGTTTTAAAAGATTACGAACGGCAGAGGAAGGAAGGAAAGGATCCAGTATTTAAAGCCAAGGATGTCGGCATCACCAACACCGATCAGTGGTAAAAAAAAAGCTAACGATACACATCGTTAGCTTTTTTTGCTATAATAAGCGAAAAGTTAATCACTAACCATATTGCAACAAGCCATGTTGTTTTTCTACAAATGCCGGTAGTGCCTCATTAACAAAGTAGTTCCATCCGTTAGTAAAACTTTCCACCCTGAAGTTTGGATTGTCTTGAGGGAAACTTTCTAATCCATCATGTGTAAGCCTTAGCAGGGTGTTATTTTCCCCTTCCTCAAAAAGTTCCCATGTTAAGACCGAATATCCCTGATACCCAGGGTAGGCCCAGGAGTAAACAAGTTTACGAGGTGGCTCAACTTTTAATACTTCACATTCATGGAGGTATTGAACATGTTCATCACCCCCTGTAAACTGGAATTTAAAGCCTATGTCTGCTTTGAAGTCCTCAAGGTTAAAATACCATTCTCTCATTTGATCTCTGTCGGTTATGGCTGTCCATACCCGTTGAATCGGCGCATTGTAAGTGCGTTCAACTACTACTGATTTTGTTTCCATATTTATTTAAATTAAACTCTACATTTACTTTAAATCCAGATCATTCTGGCGATCTAAAAAATCACCAAGTGCATCTAATTTATGGTTCCAAAATTTACGGTAGTTACTCAGCCATTGATCAACTTCTTCGAGTTTCTTTGCATCCACGCTGCAATACCGTTCCCTGCCATTCTGGTTAACGACAACCAGCCCGCATTCTGTCAGAATTTTGATGTGTTTAGAGACCGCCGGCCTGCTAATATCGAAGTGTCCAGCCAGGGCATTTAAGTTCATGGTCTGTTTGACTAACAAATCAATAATCTCCCTGCGGTTGGGGTCGGCAATAGCCTGAAATACATCTCTTCTTAATTCCATAAAATTGAAACCATTTGGTTACACTAATTTATATAAAACCATTTGGTTACACAATTATATTTAAAATTATTTTTTAGAGATTTTTGCGCCAATTTCAAAGCCTTTTGCATGTTTGCTATACCATATCCAAATGATATTGAGAATAAAATAATAATCAAATGCCCTGTCCACCGGAAATTTCTATCCGCTGTGCGTTGATCCAGTACGCGTCTTCGGTGCATAAAAAGGCAACCACCTTGCCAATATCATCCGGCAGGCCAGTTCGACCTAATGCCGTAAAACTCGCTATCTGTTCATTGATTTCTTTGTTGTCACGCACACGACCTCCACCAAAATCTGTTTCTATTGCACCAGGGGCTATTACGTTAACCCGTATTTTTCTACTACCTAATTCCTTTGCCTGGTAACGTGTGAGTGTTTCCACTGCAGACTTTAAAGAGCCATATACCGCTGAGCCAGGCATAACAATGCGCGTTAGTCCTGAAGAAATATTCACTATGCCACCGCTATCGTTCATAAATGGAAGCATTTTTTGAGTTAAGAAGAATACCCCTTTGTAATGGATATTGAAAACTTCATCCACTTGCTCCTCCGTAGTGTCAGCTATTGGAGCATACAGCGCTGTTCCGGCATTATTGATGAGAAAATCTATATTCGGGCTATTGGTTTCTTTTTCAAGAAGTATTGTTAGTTCATTTACGAAAGAACCAAAGCTTTTTGTGTTGCTGGTATCTAATTGAAAGGCCCATGCACTTTGCCCCATGAGGCGTATTTGCTCAATTACCTCATCAGCGGCCTCTTTTTTGGTGTGGTAAGTAATCACTACATCAATACCTTTCCTGGCTATTGCTAAAGCCATGTTCCTTCCCAGGCCGCGGCTGCCACCTGTAATCAGGGCTATTTTATTTCTTGTTTCCATGTTTTTATAATCGATTAAAAATATTTGCCTCAAATCCTTTTGCTAATAACAAATTTCCACAACAAAAGCCTTAATTTTTTTACAAGAACTACTCATGTTCCTTATGAGTAATGTCTAATTAATAATTATATCTATTATACAACTCATAGTTATGGTTTTTTCTTCAATTATATAGATGTTTTTGTAGTTTAGTGGCTTAGAAAATCGATTTTCCATTAACTCTGCATCTATACTCTTCTATTTTAACCAAACATTTTAAAAAATCATGACTAGTTCTCGTTTTTCCAAAGCTTTATGTAACTATAAAGCATGAAAAAGACAGGATACCCAAAAGAAAAACAAATAAATAATACACATATAAATTCTATGAACAATTTTACAAAGAAAGTCGTCTGTATTTACATGCCGCTATTCTGCTTCCACCTGAGTTTGGCTGCAAATGGAAAAGTGTCTATAAAGCCGAAATTCACAGAAATCAGCGCGGCAAGTGGTCACGCTTTAAGTAGTATGCGGACATTTCAAAACACTCGGAAAATAACAGGTGTAGTGAAAGATGAAAATGGGAGTGGAATCCCCGGTGTTAATGTGGTTGAGGAAGGCACTACAAATGGTACGACAACCGATTCAGGAGGAAATTTTGAATTGACTATTAAAGAGAATAGTTCGCTGAAAATATCCTATACTGGTTTTGTTACCCAAACATTAAATCCGGGAAGTAAAAATACGATTCAGGTTACCTTAAAAGAAAACAGGCAGGAATTAAATGAAGTGCTGGTTGTTGCTTTCGGTAAAACCACTAAGGAAGCTTTTACAGGTTCTGCAGGTGTGCTGAAATCAGAAGATCTTCAAAAATCTCAAGTTTCTAATCCCCTTGGTGCATTAGCTGGCCGTGTAGCTGGTGTCCAGCTTAACAGTCCATCTTCACAACCAGGAAGTTCTCCTTCTATAACCATCAGGGGTTTCGGATCTATTTCCTCAGCAACTGAACCTTTAATCGTAGTAGACGGAATGCCTTTTGAAGGAGACATGAACTTGATCAACGCTGCTGATATTGAAACGATGACGGTATTGAAAGACGCTGCATCTAATGCTTTATACGGTGCTCGTGGAGCTAATGGGGTGGTTATGATTACTACCAAGAAAGGCAATAACGGAGAAGCGAGAATTAATTTCGACACTAAAGTGGGCGTAAATTCTAATGGATTAAGAAATTATAAGACCATGGATGCGCAGCAATTTTATGAAACCTATTATACCATGTTGAATAACTTTTATGTAACAGATAAGGGGGGAGCTATGACTCCATCTGCTGCGCACTTATTAGCCAATCAGCATCTTACCAGCACTTCAAGTGGTGTGGGACCAGGCTACATGATTTATTCAGTTCCTGATGGACAGGAATTTATCCAGAATGGTGGTAAAATGAATCCCAATGCAAAAATGGGTACACTTTATTCCTACAATGATAACCAATACTGGCTGCAAGCTGATGATTGGGCGAAAGAAGGTTTACAGACTGGATTACGTCAGGAATATAACACATCGATTTCCGGAGCATCCGATAAAATAAATTATTACACTTCCCTGGGCTACTTAAATCAGGAAGGTATTCAGGAAGGATCTTCTCAAGAAAGGCTAACCGCACGTTTAAAGCTTGATTATGAAGCAAAGAAATGGCTTAAAGTTGGAGGAAATACAAGTTACAGTAAATACAATTACATGCAGACCCCGGAAGGTACAATTGGCGGCGGCTCTATTTGGGCCATCATAAAAACGCAAGCGCCGATCTACCCAGTTTATTACCGGGATGCCAACAAGAACATCATGATTGATAAATGGGGTGAGCAAATGTACGATTTCGCTAACAATTACGATTTAAGTAGAGCTGGTGGTATTGGTGGTAATGCTATTTTCAACAATAAATTCAGAAATGAGGAAACTACAGGTAATTCATTTATCATTAGTGGATATGCAGATTTCATCATGTCAAAAAACCTAAAATTTACCGTTAATGCAAATGCATACGACTACGACCGTAGGTTTACCTATATCAATAGCCCATTCGTAGACCAATATACAAATTCAGCCCTTAACGGCTCTTTGTCGAAAAGTGCTTCCCGCACTTTTAGTTACAATATGCAGCAGTTGTTAAATTACACCAAAGACTTTGGTAATCATCATGTGAGTGCCTTATTAGGACATGAATATTACGATTATAAATTCGAATACTTAGGTGCTTCAGGGTACAACTTTGGAATAGATAATACAAATGAGCTTGGTACGGTATTGAATTTGAATGGTAATCCTAATTCTTATGCAAATACCTATAACAATGAAGGTTATTTTTTCCGGACGATGTATGATTACGATGCTAAATATTTCGTGTCAGCGTCGTATCGTCGTGATGCTTCTTCACGTTTTGCTACGGAAAATCGTTGGGGTGATTTCTGGTCCGTTGGTGGGGCATGGCTTATTTCAAAGGAAGACTTCTTTAATGCATCCTGGGTAAGTTCATTGAAACTGAAAGCTTCTATTGGCTCTCAAGGGAATGACAATATAGGTGATTATTTGTACGCCGATTCATATAATATTGTAAATAACGGTAATGAAGTAGCTTACCAGTGGCGCCAAAAAGGGTCAAGAGATATTACCTGGGAAACGAATACAAACTTGAACATAGGGACAGAATTCGATTTATTTAAGGGGCGTTTGAGTGGTAGTGCGGAGTATTTTTACCGTAAAACCAGTGATATGTTGTTTTCATTGAATACGCCTCCTTCTGTTGGTTATACGAGTTATTATGTTAATCTGGGAGATATGCGCAATGCAGGATTCGAAATGGTGTTAAATGCAGCCCTGGTTAACCAGGATGCTTTTAAATGGAATGTTAATTTTAATATTTCACACGTTAAAAATAAAGTGTTGAGTTTGCCGTCTGATATCAAGACAACTAACGTTGAAGGAAATCATGGATATGTAAACCTGGATAAATCATTTGTTTCTAAATACAAATATTTTGTAGCGGAGGGTCTTCCTCTTTACAACTGGTTTTTACCAAAATTTGCAGGAGTAGATCAAGAAACTGGTGAATCACTGTACTATAAAGATACCCTGGATCCTCAGGGAGTGGTTACCGGCCAAACAACAACCAAAGATGCAAGCCAGGCAACAGATTACCTGATTGGTGATGCGCTTCCCGAATTCTACGGAGGTTTTGGTACAACGGTTACTTACCGAGGAATAGATCTTTCTGTTAACTTGAATTACCAGATTGGTGGAAAGGCTTATGATTATACCTACCAGACATTGATGCATACAGCGGGTACCACGGCAACAAACTGGCATGTTGATATGTTAAATGCCTGGACACCAAGCAATAAAAACGCTGCTATCCCGCGTCTTTTATATGCAGAAACTTATAGTCAAAGTGCACGTTCAGATCGTTTCATTACAGATGCAAGTTATTTAAACATTCAGAATATAAATTTAGGTTATACATTGCCTACTCAGGTGGCAAGAAAGTATGGTATGGAAAAGCTACGTATTTATCTGGCTGTTGAAAATCCATTCTATTTTTCAGCTCGTCAGGGCTTTGATCCTCGGTATTCATTACAAGGATTTACTAATCCAGAGCTTTATTCTCCAATTCGTACATTCTCAGGAGGTCTTTCATTGACATTCTAAATATTAAAAGTGAAACATCATGAATAAAAATTATATATTTTTAGCTGCCACTGCTATGCTATGTTTAAGTGGTTGCAGTAAAGAAACATTACCCACAGAATTTGTGTTAGACCAGCAAATTGAGGCTTCTCCAGTTGCTTTAAATGGGATGGTTAATTCTATTTATACCTCAATGGCGGGGTATGAAAATAGTGATGGTGGAATTGAAATGATTTCATATGGAAGTATGCGTGGAATGTTAGAGCACGGTACAACCCAATTGGTATCTGCAGGAGCAAATGGCTACAACACTATGGGTGCATATGCCAATGGTTCTGTAAGTGCTACCGGATCAAACCGTGGCCTTTATCCATCCTATCTTTATTATGCTTATATCAAAAACGTAAATGATGTTATAAAGTTGATTGACATCAATAATCTGGATGATACAAAAAAGGCCTATTTAGGAATTAGTTATGCCTATCGTGCACTCTATTATATGGAACTGGTGCAGATAATGGAGTATAAAAAGCCTACGGATGGCCGCTACGCTTATGTTCAGCCTCAAAATGATTTAACAAATTTAGGTGTACCTATTGTTACTGAAAAAACTACACCTGCTGAAGCGTCTAACAATCCACGGGCTACAGTTGACGCTGTTTATGACCTTATATTAAGCGATTTAAAGGAGGCCGAAAAATACCTCGATGGTTTTGTGCGTACGGATAATGTGCAGCCAAATCTTTCAGTAGTATATGGTCTTTATGCAAGGGCTTATACAAATTTGGCCTCTCGTGTTAATACTTCAGTAACCTATAAAGATGCTGCCAACTATTGGCAAAAAGTTAATGAGTATGCCGATAAAGCTATTTCAACCTCTGGTGCCACACCTTTGACAGAAGCGCAATGGACAGATCCTTCAAATGGTTTTAATAATCGTAATTCTCAGAATTCATGGATGATGGCTACTTCAATATCTCCAGGTAACATCAAAGCAGCAACAACCGGATCCTTTGTGTTTTCCATGATCTTTGGTACAGAAACACAATTCTCAGTTTATGGCTGGCGTGTTGGTCGTGCATTAGACCGTAAATGGTATGAACGTCTTTCTGATAACGACTTTCGTAAAAAGTCATGGCTGGCACCTAATTTCTTTTACGAATCCACTAATCAAAAGGCAGGAGCACCTCTTTTGATTGAAAAAGATTCCAAAGGAAACTTGATTAACAACAAATGGTTAATTGGTAATAATGATCAAAGTACACAGCAAAGTGATTGGAATAATGATTATTCAGGTTTTAATGCTAATAAGGAACAATATAAGCTAAACAGTAACCCATCTTTGATTCGTTCAAGAATCAATAAAGGGAATGGCTTTCAATCCTGGCCATGGCTTTATGTGAATATTAAGTTCCGTCCTCACAATGGCGATTATAAAACTTATGAAGTTGGTGGAGCCACAGATTATCCTGTTATGCGTGTTGAAGAGATGCATTTCCTGAAAGCAGAAGCAGCACTTCATACAGCAGGTGTTTCTGCAGCAGCTACCGCTTTAGAAAGTATCGTAAAAACCCGTAATAGCAATTATAGTTTCAAGCCATCCACAAAAGAGGCTTTCCTCGATGAATATGTATTTCAGAAAGGTGTAGAGTTTTGGGGTGAAGGAGTGAATTACTTTGATGCAAAGCGCTTAGAAGTGGGTATTCATCGTGCTTACCCTGGAAATAATAACGAACGTTACCAGTATTGTATCAATATGGATGGCGTATTTGTAGGTTGGACCCCAGGGTGGAATCAAGCTGAATTGAATGCCAATCGTGCTATTTTTAATTATAATAATCCTTATACAGCGCCCACTAATTATTATTATTATAGATCAAATGACGATTTCAGACCTTATTATGGTCAGAAACTACAATAGTTAATCTTAACCAATTGTAAGGGTGTGTCTTAAAAAGACACACCCTTTTTTTATTTTAAAGAATTGATCTTTTCTAGGCATGATGTAGCTGGAATCATTATACCTAAAGATTATTCCCATTATCTCCTTAATTAATCTTTGTTTAGTAATTAAATATTTTGATATTTAATATATGACCATACTCACCGTTTTACTTTGCATTATTCTGTTGATCGTGATGATCTCGATTTTTAAAATCAATGCCTTCCTTTCTTTCCTGGTCGTCTCTATTATTGCAGGTATCAGTTTAGGTTTACCGCTCAATAAAATTGCGGGTGCAGTAGAAAAAGGAATGGGAGATGTACTTGGCTCACTGATCATCATTATTACAACAGGGGCGATGCTCGGTAAGCTTGTTGCCGAAAGTGGTGCAGCACAAAAAATTGCAGAGGTAATGATGACCACCTTCGGAAAAAAGCACATCCAATGGGCCATGGTTATCACCGGTTTTATCATTGGTATTCCTCTGTATTATGGTATCGGATTTGTATTAATGGTGCCCTTAATCTTTTCCGTGGTTTACCGTTATCAGCTCAATGCCATCTACATTGGCTTACCCATGTTGGCCGCCTTGTCTGTAACCCATGGTTTTCTGCCACCTCATCCATCGCCGGCAGCCTTGGTGGTGCAGTTTGATGCAAACATGGGGCTTACCCTGTTTTATGGGATGATCGTCGCTATACCCGCTATTGTTATCGGGGGACCCATCTTTGCTAAAACATTAAAGAACATCCAGGCAAAACCCCTTGATTCCTTCAGAACCAAAGAAATGCCCTCAGAAGAATTGCCTGGGCGTTGGGTGAGTTTATTTACAGCCCTGCTTCCGGTGATCCTGTTAGCATTAGCTTCTTTGCTGCCTTTAATGTTACCAATAGACTCCACCATAGCACCAGTAATCGGTTTTATAGGAAACCCTTCTGTAGTGATGATGATCGTTTTGATCATTGCCACCTGGCTGCTTGGAACTTCAAGGGGGAAGAAAATGAATGACATTATGCTGCTTTATGGAGAGGCAATTAAAGATATTGCCATGATCTTACTCATCATTGCAGGCTCCGGGGCTTTAAAGGAGGTCCTCGTGCAAACTGGCGTTAGTCAGGAAATTGCAAAATACCTTCAGGGAATAAACGTTGAACCACTAATTTTAGGCTGGCTGATTGCAGCGTTAATCCGCTTTGCAGTAGGTTCGGCAACCGTAGCCGGCTTAACCACTGCGGGCATTGCATATCCGTTAATGGTCAATGCACAAACAAACCCCAACCTGATGGTTCTGGCGGAAGGCGCGGGCAGCCTCATGTTTTCGCATGTAAACGACTCCGGATTCTGGTTATTTAAAGAATATTTTAACCTCAGCCTAAAAGATACATTCCGTTCCTGGGCATTGATGGAAACCATAGTTGGCGTTGTCGGATTAATCGGAATTCTGATTCTCAATACCCTTTTGTAAATTGCTCCTATTAAAGTCAACAAGGCCTTCATATGGCCGAGTATAAACCCAAAAATATATACCACAATACCCTATGGAGAACCTGACAGCAGACCAACGTTTTGAAAAGCTAGGCCTACAACTTCCACCAGCACCTGCACCCCTTGGTGTCTATAAACCTTGCTTAATTGATGGAAACAAACTTTATTTAAGTGGACATGGCCCAGTTAATGACGATCGCACTTTAATCATTGGCCGAATAGGTGCAGACCTGAACCAGGAAGAAGGTAAGCTTGCTGCAAGGCAAGTAGGCTTAACCATGCTCGCCACAATTAAAGCACAATTAGGCAGCCTGGATAAAGTAAAAAGAGTAATTAAAGTATTAGGTATGGTTAACTGTACAGCAGATTTTGAAAAACACCCCTATGTGATCAATGGCTGCAGTGAATTGTTTGCCGAAGTATGGGGACCGGAAAATGGCATAGGGGTGCGAAGTGCTGTAGGTTTCGGTTCCTTGCCAGATAACATCCCTGTAGAAGTGGAGGCCTTATTCGAACTTTATTAATCATAACCAGATAGAAGTGATCACCTCCTTAATCGCTAAATCATGAACAAATCAAACTGGTATGAATTAGAAGTTGTGGCACACGTAAGTTCCCCGGGGCTGGCCTTTTATGAAGACCGGATCAGGCACAATATAGAATTGTTGATCAGTATGATTGATGATAAAAGCCGTTTGCGTC
>NZ_JAZQNU010000098.1:0-33867 GCF_045627485.1 Pedobacter sp.
GTGGATACATATTCCTGCTTTTACTACCATTTTTACTGATCCTGATTGTGTTATAACTACAACCCCATTGAATTCTTTAAGTTTGTATAGGCGAAGACCTCATGCTATGGAAAAGGAATATAACTTTAAGACAATCAGTGAATACAATGCTTTTAATAACCATGAAACATTGCACCCGCTGGTTAGTGTGATAGACTTCTCAAAAGCGGAAATGCGAACAGGTTCGAAAATGAATTTCGAACTTTATTGCATTTTCTTAAAAGACGTCAAGTGTGGCGATTTGAAGTACGGACGTCAATATTACGATTATCAGGAGGGAACATTGGTGTTCATTTCACCAGGTCAAATTATAGACGTAGAAAATAAAGTTGATGTCTATCAGCCGATGGGACATGCACTGGTATTTCACCCAGACCTGATCCGTGGAACTTCTTTGGCGAAAGCATTAAATGACTATCATTTTTTCAGTTACCATACGAATGAGGCGCTTCACCTGTCAACCAAAGAGCGTCAATTGATACTGGATTTGTTTGCAAAGATTAACAGCGAACTACAGCAGTCTATTGACAAGCACAGTAAAAAGCTAATAGCCTCTACTATAGAATTACTGCTTAACTACTGTGACCGTTTTTACGATCGTCAGTTTATTACAAGAGAAACTGTCAATAAAGGGGTCCTGGAAAACTTTGAAGATTTAATTAATGGCTATTTTAAATCAGAGAAGCCTTACACCATCGGACTGCCTTCGGTCGCTTACTGTGCACAGGAACTTCATTTTTCGGCTAACTACTTTGGAGATCTGATTAAAAAGGAAACAGGTAGGACTGCGCAGGATTTCATTCAGGACAAAATAGTTGAGGTAGCTAAGAATAAGATTTTTGAGGGTAATAAGACCGTAAGTGAGATCGCTTACGAGTTGGGATTCAAATATCCACAGCATTTCATCAGGCTCTTTAAAAAGCGGGTAGGACATACACCCAATGAATACCGAAGCCTGAATTAATAATTACGCCTATAAACCCCTTATATAAACCTTATGAAAAAAGTATTTTTTGCGTTATTTATCCTCGTTGCAGGACTTCAGACTTCCAATGCACAAACACCAGCGGGGACCCAGACTCCCCCTACAAAGGCAGAACAAGAGGTTTTGGACTTGTCAAAAAAGAAATGGCGCTGGATGGCTGATAAAAATGTTGATTCTTTGAGTTTGTTATTTGACGCCAAGGCGATGTTTGTGCACATGGGCGGCAGCTGGGGAACAGAAAGGGAGCTTGATGTCATTAAATCAGGCAATATACATTATAAAAAGGCTGAGGTTTATGCTGCATCAGTTAAGCTGTTTGGTAATACCGCCATTTTGTTAAATGATATCGATTTGGTAGCGGCACTGGGTAGCAATGAGGTCATCAATCCCTTTATGGTAACCGAGGTGTATATAAAGGAAAATGGTAAGTGGAAAATGGGTTCACTTACCTTCTCAAAACTTTCTAGACCGGTTAAAATGCAGACGGGTAAAAAATAACACGCAGATCATTAATAACATTATTTTGCGACGATGCATTCATTTTAGCCAGAACCATTGGAAGCCTTACTTAATGCCTTCCCATTCCGCATAAAATTGCGACAGGTACGTCTCCATAAACTGGTGTCTTTCCACAGCCATTTGTTGCCCTGTAGACGTTTTCATCAGGTCTTTAAGCAGGAGTAATTTTTCGTAGAAGTGATTGATGGTAGGGGCCACCGTATTTTTGTAAGCCTCTTTACTTTGGTTTACAACCGGTTTGATCTCCGGATCGTACAACACACGGTTCTTAAAGCCGCCATAGGTAAAGGCACGGGCAATGCCGATGGCGCCAATGGCATCCAGACGGTCGGCATCCTGTACAATATCCAGTTCTTTCGAAGCGAAAGTGATTTCGCCCAGGCTGGCTTTAAAACTTAAATTTTTAATGATCTCCTGCACATGGTTAATCACAGCAGCATCGAGATCAAGACGCTGAAGAAATTCACCTGCGATGCGCGGGCCAATTTCTTCGTCGCCTCCATTAAATTTGCTATCCGCAATATCATGTAAAAGGGCAGCCAACGCTACCACCAGCGAGTCGCCATGCTCAATTGAATTGATGTGTTTTGCTGTTTTGTAAACACGCTCAATGTGAAACCAGTCGTGACCAGCTTCGGCGCCTTCCAGCGTTTCCTTAACAAAAGCAATGGTTTTACTGATGATGGCCTGCTCCATATATTAGTCTTGCGGGGTTTTAGCTACTGGACGCTCACCCTCAGGGCGGCGCGTACCGTCATACAATTCGTATTCCATCATGCGACAGTCCAGTTTACCGTTATAAAATTCTATCTTACGGGAGGCTTTAAGACCTATTTTTTTAGCTAAATCAGGGTTGCCGGTAAAGATATAACCTGTATAACCTTTGCAGTGTTGCTTTAAGAAATCACCGATACGCTTATAGGTTAATTCTAATTTAGAATGTTCACCCAAACGTTCGCCATATTCAGGGTTAAATACCACTACACCACGGCCACCTTCCGGAACCGGGGTATCGGCGAAGTCGCATACCTCAAAAGTAATTATGGTATCAACACCCGCAGTTTTAGCGTTACGTCTACTCACCTCTACGGCATCCTCAGAAATATCAGTTGCAATAATGGTGAGGTCTATATTTTTGATCACCTGCTCTTTTAAAATCCTGCGTTCTGCAAAAAAGGCCTCTTCATCGTAACCCAGAATATGCATAAAACCATAATTCATGCGATACAAACCCGGGCGACGGTTAGTGGCTATTAAAGCCGCTTCAATAGCCAGGGTTCCTGAACCGCACATGGGATTAACGAATGGCGATTTATGGTCCCAGGTGGTACTCATAATCGTGCCGGCAGCTAGTGCTTCCAGCATTGGTGCTTTACCAGGAATTTTACGGTAACCATGTTTGGCAAGCGTTTCGCCAGAGGTATCAATGAAAATATCAGCATCGCTGTCTTTCCAGTATAAATGGATTACCGTTTTATTATTATCGGAGCCCGTGTTCGGACGGATATCTTTCTTAGCCCTGAAACGGTCCACTATCGCATCCTTTACTTTTAGATTGGCAAATAAAGGGGTGGTGATGGTTGGGTTATCAACATTGGAGGTTACCGAGAAGTAACCGGCAAAGTCAATCAGTTCTTCCCATTCCAGGTCTACCACTTCGCGGTATAATTCTTCAGGATTATTGGCTTTAAAGCTACTGATGCAGTATAAAATCTGGCTGGCACAGCGAAGGTTCAAGTTAAGTTTTATACACTCTGTTAAAGTAATATTTAACTCTACGCCCGTAGGAAAATCCCTTACAATCGTGTAACCCAATGATTTAACTTCCTCTACCAGATAAGGCGAAAGTCTTTTGTTGCAGGTTATGATAACCTTACTCTTTGTGTGGAAAACTTGCATCATATATTGTGCGAAGTTATCAATAAAAATATAGAGATTTGAACTTGAAAGTAGAATATAAGAGTATTTGTTATGGAATTAAAAGGAAAAGTGCATGAAATCGGTGCATTACAGCAGGTGAGTGAGACTTTTAAAAAACGCGACCTAATTATAGAGTACGCTGAAAACCCTACTTATCCAGAATATATCAGGTTTGAAGCTTTACAAGATAAAACCAGTTTATTCGATAGTTTGAAAGTTGGAGATCAGGTAGAAGTTGCCTTTAATTTACGTGGTCGTCCATGGACGGATAAAACCGGTAAGGTGTCTTATTTTAACAGTTTAGTAGTTTGGCGTATCAATGCATTGAACAATGCAGCTGGCGCTACCCCAGAATATGCTCCGCCTGTAGACTTAAACAGCGCACCTGGCGATGAAGATGATTTGCCATTCTAAAGACCTTTTTTAAGGAAGCAATTTTAAAATTAGTGCCGGGCGTAGCTCCTGGCACTTTTTTTTTGTCCTTTTTTTCGGGTCAACAAATTCAATTTACCCGTGTTTAGCTATTCTAGTACATCACAGGTTCTCTTTGGATTATATGGGGGTCTCTAGGGGGTTGCTTCGCCCTCTCCTCGCCCTTGCGTCGCCCTCTGTTCGGCTACAGACGAGGCAACCCCCTGGAGAGGGCCACGAGAAGGTGAGTAGCTTGCCTTGCAATAGTTAGTCATTGTGAGGCTGTTAAAAGGGGTAATGACGCTCTTTTTTTTCGTTAAAAAGTGTTAAATAAAGGCTTTTATAAGCTGGCTTCATTAATTTTGAATACATTATAGGGTGAAAATCCTCTTACAGCTTTTGGTCGATGAAAAAAACTAGCTTTTGGTTAATTACAGCTTTAATGACGATTGCACTCGTGGGTGTAGTGGTGATGCAGTTGTATTACATCCGTCAGGCTTATCATCTTAACTCCCAGCTTTTTGAGCAGAATGTTAACCAGGCATTAAATGCCGTGGTTAATAAGGTTCAACGCAGAAATGCTGCCAGTCATATTACCCGCAAGGATTTCGAACGCCGCTTAAACCTGCAAAAAGAGCGTCGCGACAAGGAAGAAGCTATCCTTAAGCTAGCCGAACGGTATAAAGAAGAAGAAAGAAAACGTAAACTAGCCCGGCAGAAGATTATCATTGATGACCTGAACTTCCAGGACAGTATGATCAGGGTTAATTTTCGTAATCCAGAGATTATCCCTGAAGAAACCTATGTTGCCTTGGGAAATCAATCAACTACACCGCTTGATGTTGATGTAAACGTACGGCTCGATGCCGATATGCACCTCGTTGATGGAAACGTAAGGAAAACATTCAGGCTGGAGTCTAAAAAAACGTTTAGTTTAAAACCAGAAGAACTACCCGATAGCATCAGGTACCTGGCCTATAGTTACCTTAATGGTCAGCCTCTTAAAGTGTCGTTGGCTACGGTAGATGGGGTGTTGAAAGAAAAATTCAGGCGGGAAGATGCGTTGGCGGCCAGGCGCTACCAGCAGGAGCTTAAACAATTAAAAACCGATACGCTTAGCGTATTTGATACCGATAACTTTAACCTGGTTGAAGAAGCTGCCAAAGAAATGCAGCAGGAGAATGTTCCCATCACCCAAAGGGTTAATAAAAACGTGCTGGATACGCTAATCAAGCGCGAGCTGCTTAACAGAAACATTTCGCTTGATTACAATTTCTGGGTAAAACTGGCTAACCAGGATTCGCTGTTGTTTCAGAAAATCGCATTAACTGACGATGCAACCACTGATGAGAACACTTACAAAACTACTTTATTCAGTAACGATATTAAAAGAGATCCAGGCATGCTGTATGTGCATTTCCCTGAAAAAAACGCATCGATTTTTAGTAATATGGGAGCAACGCTGGCATCGTCGGGTGGTCTGGTTGTTGTACTCATTTTTATCTTCTCGTACACCCTATATGCCATTTTGAAGCAGAAAAAGATTTCGGAGATGAAAACAGACTTCATTAACAACATGACCCACGAGTTTAAAACTCCTGTAGCCACAATCATGATTGCCAGTGAGGCCTTAAAAGATCCGGAGCTTACGGAAGACAGGAGCAGGGTGAAGAAACTTGCAGGCATTATTTATGATGAAAATATGCGCCTGGGCAATCATATTGAACGGGTGCTGAGTATTGCCCGATTAGATAAAAACGAACTTCACCTGCAATGGGAAGAGGTAGATGTTAATGAATTGATTGTTGCAGTGGCTGACAGTATGAATTTGCAATTACAAAAGCGCGCCGCAACCTTAACCTTAAACCTTGAGGCCGCAAATGCCCTGGTATTAGGCGATGAGTTACACCTGTCAAACATCATTTACAACCTGATTGATAATGCCAATAAATACAGTGCTGATGCACCGGAAATTAAAATAGTAACCCGGAATGTAAATAAATCGCTGGTTATTGAAATAGCCGATCAGGGTATCGGTATTGATAAAGACCAGACTAAACGTATCTTCGATCAGTTTTATCGCGTGCCGACGGGTAATTTGCATGATGTAAAAGGTTTTGGACTTGGGTTAAACTATGTTCGGGACATTGTAGTACAGATGAAAGGCACCATTAAAGTGCGCAGTGAAAAACACAAAGGGACAGTTTTTGAAATTACCTTACCGTTGAAATAATATGAAGAGAATTCTGTTGGTTGAAGATGATCCTAACCTAGGTACTTTATTGCAAGATTACCTGCAATTGAAAGGTAAGTTTGAAGTGGTTTTATGCGTTGATGGCGAAGAAGGCATCCGTGCATTTAATAAACAAACATTTGACCTTTGCATTCTTGATGTGATGATGCCCAAAAAGGATGGTTTCACCCTTGGAAAGGAAATCAGAAAGATTAACGAACAGGTGCCGATTATTTTTGCCACAGCAAAATCGATGATGGAAGATAAAGCCTCTGCCTATGATTTAGGCGGCGATGACTATATTACCAAACCATTCAGAATTGAAGAATTGCTCCTTCGTATCAATGCATTGCTTAAACGTGTTTCTGCCAACAAGGAACCCGAAGAAAAAGAGGTGAAGCCTACCCAATTCCAGATCGGTGAATATATGTTCGATTATACCACCCAACTCATCTGGTTTAAAGGGAAGCAACAGAAGCTGTCAACCAAGGAGGCAGAGTTGTTGCAGTTATTGTGTTTGAAAAAGAATTCTGTGCTCACCAGGGAAGAAGCGTTACTTCAGATCTGGCACGACGATAATTATTTCAACGGACGAAGCATGGATGTGTTTTTAAGCAAGCTTCGCAAACACCTTCGCGAAGACCCTAAAGTCGAAATCATTAATGTGCACGGCAAGGGGTATAAATTGCTAGTTAACTAATGAAAATTTTTACGCTCGACTCCATTTTCCAAAGTACCAAGGCTACAGTGATCAGGTTTCCTTTGCAAGTGGCCGCTGTTTTATTGGCCATGGCGGCCTGTTTTTACAGGATACACCTTGAGGGGCAACCGGTAACTTCAGACCAATACTGGAAACTGGTGTTTGTTTGCAATATTGCTTTTGTGGCTTTACTGTCGGCAGACCTGTATGCAGCGTCGAATCAATGGAGGCCCAATAGACAATGGGCATTGAGAATTCTCGTGCTGGCCTTTTGTGTGGCTATTTATTTTTCATTGCAGCCGGGGTTATATGCAACTGATTGGTTCAGGATTGTGTTTTTTATGATAAGCTTTCACCTGGCAGTTTCTTATAGCGCTTTTCTCCATGAGGGCAACCTGAACGGCTTTTGGGTGTTTAATAAAATCCTTCTCCTGCGCTTTCTGACTGCCGCTTTTTATGCTGCAGTTTTATTTACAGGGCTTTCTATTGCCCTGCTGGCTATTGAAGAGTTGTTTAATGTAGCTATTGATGGAAAGCTTTACCGCTACATGCTTACGGTAATTGGAATCGGCTTTACGACCTTCTTTTTTATGGGCGGTATACCTGCAAATTTTAAAGCGCTAAATGCTGCTGAGCCTGCTTATCAAAAAGGCTTAAAAGTGTTTACCCAATATGTGCTGATTCCATTAATGTTGGTATACCTGGGTATTTTACTGATTTACGAAGTTACTATTCTATTGGCCTGGGAACTGCCGAAAGGCAATGTGTCTATGCTGATTTTATGTTACGCCGTGGCAGGCCTGCTTGCGGTATTGTTGATCTACCCCATAAAAGAACGTTCAGAAAATCAATGGTTCGGCCGGTTTTTTAAGGGTGTCTTTATCACGATGATCCCACTGCTGGTATTGTTGATGCTGGCGATCTGGGTGCGTGTGATGAGCTACGGGATTACAGAACCCCGTTATATTGTAATGGTGCTGGCGATCTGGTTAGCCGCTATCACTGCATACTTTTTAAGTAGTTCGAAACAGAATATTCGCATTATACCGGTAAGTCTGAGTGTTTTAGCTTTTTTGGCTGCTTTTGGTCCGCAAAGTGCGCCTTCTGTATCCAGGTATTCGCAACTTAAACGGTTTACACATTTTAATGGGGCTAAAGACAATAAAGGAATGCTCGAAAAAAGGCATATTATTCATTACCTGGTTATTAACCACGGGATAGGTACTTTACAACCCTTTACCAAAGTAAACCTGTTGGCGATTGAAAAGTCTTTGTTTCGGGATGCCGGTACACGGGGGTACAGGGGTGAAATACAAACAAAACTGGTGGATACGGCCTACAAAATCTTTAATGTAGATAACCCTTTACTTGAAAAGGCAGGACAATACGGCTTCATGGCCTTTGGCGTTGATAAAAAATTACCACTTTCTGTTAAAGGTTATGACTACATGATCCCGATTAATGATACCGAGGCCATGGACCTTGTTGTTAATGGCACACCAGTGGCCATCGGCCAAGGGAAGATGGGTGAATTGCAGGTTGCTATTGGTGAGCAGGCAGCAATGTCCATTGACGTTTACGGAATTGTAAAAAGAACAGAAGCTGCTTACCGCCAGGGTAAACTAAAAACCAAACCTGGCGACAACTTTTACCTGGTGCCGGAAGATGACATGAGAAACGTTGTTAACACCGACCAGTACGTGCTGGAACTGGTATTAACGGATATATTTTTAAACAACCCTAACAGCCGTAACTATAACTACCGGGGTTATTTAATGATGAAGATAAAATAAAAGGGGGCAACCACCAGTTCAATTAAGTTGTTTAGCTTTGTAATATGTCTGAGACTAACCCCGCAGAACTGGCTGCAAAATTCATTAATTATACTTCGCGACATATCTTCCTGACCGGTAAAGCAGGAACAGGAAAAACAACTTTTCTGCGAAATTTGATTGCGCTTACCCATAAAAAGGCGGTTATTGTTGCGCCTACAGGTATTGCGGCCATTAACGCGGCGGGGGTTACCATACATTCTTTATTTCAGCTGCCTTTTGGTACTTACCTTCCAAAACAACCCGCTACTGGCGATAGCCATTTTAACCAGCAATACAATACACCAAAATCGATTGTAAGGCATTTGCAGATGAACATGACTAAACGCAGGATCTTTATAGACCTGGAGTTATTGATTATCGATGAGGTGAGTATGTTAAGGGCCGATTTGCTGGATGCGATAGATATGGTACTTCGTTATGTGCGGAAGAACAATAGCAATTTCGGAGGTGTGCAGGTATTGTTTATCGGCGACCTGCACCAGTTACCTCCGGTGGTTCGTAATAACGAGTGGGGTTTGCTAAGCGAGTTTTACCAGAGTGCCTATTTTTTTGATGCCCATGCCCTGCAACAGCACCCTCCGGTGTATATTGAACTGGAGAAAGTGTACCGTCAATCTGACGATGTGTTTATCAGTTTGCTGAATAACCTGAGGAACAACACGGTAACTGAGCAGGATGTAGCCTTGCTAAAAACCTATTACCGGGAAGATTTTAAACCTGGTGCTAAAGATAAATACATTACCCTCACTACCCATAACCAACGCGCCGATACCATGAACAAACAAAGTTTAATGGCTTTGAAGGGGCCTTCTTACTTTTATAAAGCCCAGGTTGACGATGAGTTTAGTGAATCTTCGTATCCAGCGGAACACAGCCTGGAATTGAAGCTTGGGGCACAAGTGATGTTTATCAAAAACGACCCTACTCCGGAAAAGCGTTTCTTTAATGGCAAGATAGCGACGGTAGTCAGGTTATCTTCCGACGAAATTGAAGTAGAAACTGAGGGGCTGAAAGAAAAGATTGTGTTAGAAAAATATACCTGGAAAAACATCAGGTACACCACCGACCAGGTGACCCACGAAATTAAGGAAGAGGTGATTGGTAAGTTCATTCAATACCCTGTTAAGCTGGCTTGGGCAATTACTGTTCACAAAAGCCAGGGATTGACTTTCGATAAAGCCATTATTGATATTGGCAATGCCTTTGCGCCGGGGCAAATTTATGTAGCCCTTTCGCGCCTGCGCTCATTAGAAGGACTTGTACTTACCTCGCAAATATCTGGTAGCGGCATTATGCAGGACCCTAATGTGTCGATGTTCTCCAGGAATAAAGTGGCCACTGAAGTGCTCACCACGCAGATTAAATCTGAGAGTGAGGTTTTCCTAACAAGCTACCTGCTGAAGTGCTTCGACCTGACCGCCCTTGATAACTATGTTTATGAGCATGTGCATTCCTATACCAAAGATTTGAATAAGTCGGCCAAACAGAAACACCACAAATGGGCACAGTCATTATTAAAGTCGCTTAGCGAACAAAAGACAAATGCCAATAAGTTTCTGGCGCAGATCCAAAGGTTGAGTATGGATAAGTCTGAGGCTGGTTTTAAAGTACTCCTGGAACGTACCCTAGCAGCAGAACGTTATTTTAATCCATTGCTAAAGGCCATGTCGAAAAACATCTTCGACCGGATGGAACTGGTGAAGCAGGAAAAGCAGATCACAGCCTTTCTGACGGAGCTGATGGAGATGGAATCGTTGTTTTACGAGCAATACAAAAACATACGTAAGGCAACTGCCTTATTACAAGCAACCATAGAAGGTAAAGAGTTTACCCGAAAAGATGTAACGGCATTACTTGATGAGGCGCAACGTGAGCTGGACATGAAAAAGGTGATTGGTTTGTCGAATACACTTGACTTTACCGCTAAAAAGAAAGCGCCGGCACGTAAAAAAACAGCCGATAAAGCACCTAAAGAAGATACCAAAATGCTGACTTTAGAGCTGTTGAACAAAGGAATGACCCCACAGGAAATTGCGGCGGAAAGGAAGATGGTGATTGGCACCATTGAAGGACACCTGGCCCATTTCATTGCGCTTCAGGAAATTCCTGCTTCTAAAGCCATAAGTAAAGGCAAGTTGAATGCGATTCTAAAAGCCATTAAACAACTGAAGACTTTGCAGATGAACGCCATCCGCACACATTTGGGCAGGGATTATACTTTCGGCGAAATAAAGATCGGCGTAGCCGCACATATTGCCGAGGGCGATTAAAGGGGGATTTCCCCTTTAAATACCTGAATGGCTGGTCCGGAAAGAAAGATGTTTTTAAACCGCTCCCCATCATAACTGAAGTCTATCCGCAAGTTGCCGCCCAGCACTTTAATAGCAGTACTTTGTTGGCCAATGTGGTTATTGTGCCTCGCCATGGCCAGTGCAACAGCTGTTACACCGGTTCCGCAGGCGAATGTCTCTTCTTCCACACCACGTTCGTAGGTACGCACAAACAGGTGGTCGCCTTGATCTTCAACGAAGTTCACATTGATGCCTGTGTTTTTATAGGTGTCGTTATAACGGATGGCCCTGCCTGATTCATAGACGTTCATGGTTTCTAATCCCGTAACTTGCTTTACGTAATGCGGTGAACCAGTGTTTAAAACGAATGCATCAAAATCGTTTTCGATAAGGTCTACATCAATCATCTGGAGATCTACCTGTGTGCCGTCGGCTGAAATTCTGGCAAAATGCGCGCCGTCAACTGCCAAAAATTCAGTCTCATTAGTGATGATACCTAGGTATTTAGCGAAAGCAACAATACATCTGCCGCCGTTGCCGCACATGCTGCCCGGCTTACCATCGGCGTTGTAATACAGCATCTCAAAATCATAGTCTGGATGATCTTTTAGTAACATGAGGCCGTCGGCACCGATGCCAAAACGCCTGTTACACAGCTTTTTTATGGTTTTTTCCGTTAACTGTTCCAGGTTTTTTTGCCTGTTGTCTACTAAAATGAAGTCGTTACCGGCACCCTGATATTTAAAGAATGGAAGGGGTAAAAGGCGTTTTTCAGGGCTATTTAACATTTTTTAACTAAATTAGGGTCTAATGAAGGTACAAATATCGGTGATGTGGTATTAAATTTGAATTATAGGGATTAATTATTGTGAAACATTTTAAAAATAAACCATTTGTCATGCTTATTGTAATAAAATAAACTTGATTGAGGATAACTAAACATATGCAAATGAAAAAATTAGGAGTAATATTTTTGGCCGCCTTGGTTGGCGGTGGAACATCAATTGGGGCCTATAAATACCTTGACCGTAATGATAGGGACATGTCTATAACAGAAACGCAAAAAGTTTTGTTTGCTAATAATCCAGCAAAGATATCTTCAGCGGGCTCTGTTGACTTTGTTCAGGCTGCAGCGGCAGTATCGCCAGCAGTTGTTCACATTAGGACAGTTTTTTCAAATACCGGAGGCAGGTCTTCAGGTAGCCCTCTTGACTTAATGGAAGAGTTTTTTGGAGGCGGAGGCCGAAGAAGTGCTCCGAGAGCTGCATCAGGTTCTGGTGTGATTTTAACACCTGACGGTTATATTGTAACCAATAACCACGTGGTTGAAAAAGCGGAGAAAGTGGAAGTGGTATTGTCAAACAGACGAAAAGTGATTGCCAAAGTTGTGGGTACAGACCCTAACACTGACCTGGCTTTGTTAAAAGTGGAAGAAACCAATTTGCCAGTGGTGAAGATGGGTAACTCTGATAATGTTCAAATTGGCGAATGGGTGTTAGCCGTTGGTTTCCCATTGGATCTGGAAACAACTGTTACTGCAGGTATTATAAGTGCAAAAGCCCGTTCTATAGGTATTTTAGCCAGACAACAACAACAACAGCCTACACAAGAAGAATATGAAGAATACCAAAGAACAGGAAAGCTTCCTTCACGTGCAAGCAATGCCATTGAATCTTATATTCAAACAGATGCTGCCATTAACCCAGGAAACAGCGGTGGTGCCCTGGTTAATGCCAATGGCGAGCTGATCGGTATCAATGCGGCTATCGCATCACGTACAGGTACTAATGAAGGTTATGGTTTCGCCATTCCGATTAACCTTGCTAAAAAGATTCTTGAAGACTTTAAAAAATATG
This sequence comes from Pedobacter sp., assembly GCF_045627485.1. Classification (GTDB taxonomy): domain Bacteria; phylum Bacteroidota; class Bacteroidia; order Sphingobacteriales; family Sphingobacteriaceae; genus Pedobacter. The sequence goes on from NZ_JAZQNU010000098.1 coordinate 12,790, forward strand.
GTGAGGTACGACGTGGTTACATTGGAGTTACTTTTGTAGCACTTGATGCTGACTATGCTGAAAAAATGAAGGTTAAAGATATCAATGGATTATACGTAAATGAAGTATTGCCAAATAGTGGCGGTGCAGCTGCGGGAATTCAAAAAGGTGATATCATTAAAAAAGTTGAAGGCGTAGAAATCTTTGATTCACCAGATTTGCAAGAAAGAATCGGTCGAATGAGTCCGGGTGAAAAAGTAAACCTGACTGTTTTAAGAGACGGAAAACTAAGAGATCTTACCGTTACGCTTAAAGGAGAGACCAGTGCTAAGGCCGACAAACCTGCTCTTGCAGCTAAATCTACAGGCGCTTCAATTAGTAAATTAGGTGCAACTTTCGCTCCGGCTCCAGATGCCCTTAAAGCAAAATATGGTGTGAAAAATGGGGTAGTGGTTACAGGAGTGGAATCAGGAAAAATATTTGATTCATTAGATGTACCAAAAGGATTGTTGATTACTACCGTAAATGGTAAAGCTGTTAATAGTGTAAAAGATATTGAGGATGCTTTACCAACGTCTAAAAATGGAATGACAACCATTTCAGGCGTAAGTGGTAATGGAAACTTTACGTTTACATTTTAATTGCCGATTAAATAATTAGAAAAACGGGAGGACTTAATAGTTCTCCCGTTTTTTTTTATCATACTTATGTCATGTAGAATGTTTCTAAATAACTATTAGGTCCATCGATTTAGCTTATTATTTTATTAAATAGATACTTTTGCAATAACAGAATATAAAAAAAACAATCAAATGGCTAGTTTCGGAAACGCTTTTTCCTCTTCTATTGGAAAAAAATTAATCATGGGCATTACCGGCCTGTTTTTAGTTTTATTTTTAATAGTGCATTGCTTTCTCAATGCGCTGATCTTTTTTAATGACGGCGGTCTAACTTTTAATCAAGGAGCAGACTTTATGGCACATAACTGGTTAATCAGAGCCGGTGAAATTGTATTGTTTGTAGGCTTGCTTGCACACATTTACCAAGGTGCCCGTTTAACCTTTCAAAACCAGGCTGCACGCCCTGTGAAATATGCAGTTCATGATGGAAAATCAAACAGTAAGTGGTATTCCCGTTCTATGGGTTTATTAGGTACTTTATTACTGATATTTCTTATCGTGCATTTGTCTAACTTTTGGGTAGTTTCAAGGTTTACAGGTATCCCTACACATGATGCAAATGGCTTCGAAGATCTTTATTCGGTCATGAAAGTAACTTTTAGCAATGTATGGCTGGTGATCTTGTACGTATTGTCAATGATATCTCTTTGTTATCACTTGCTACACGGTTTTGCATCGGCATTCCAAACCCTTGGATGGAACCATCCAAAATACAATGGAATCGTGAGTGGTATCGGCGTATGGTATTCCATTATCATTTCAGTATTATTCGCAGCCATGCCGGTTGCAATGTACTTGGGTTTAATTAAATAATATTTGAACGTATAAGCTTAAAATAAAATGGCAGAATTAAATGCTCATATACCAGAAGGTGATTTAACCGAAAAATGGACTAAGTTACGTTCTTCTATGCCCTTGGTGAATCCATCAAATAAAAGGAACATAGAAATCATAGTAGTAGGTTCAGGTTTGGCAGGTGCTTCGGCAGCGGCTACGCTTGCGGAAATGGGATACAAAGTAAAATGCTTTTGCTTCCAGGATTCTCCACGTCGTGCACACTCTATTGCAGCGCAAGGTGGTATCAATGCAGCGAAGAACTATCAGAATGACGGTGACAGTACTTACCGCTTATTTTACGACACTATTAAAGGTGGCGATTACCGTGCCCGCGAAGCTAACGTTTATCGCTTAGCTGAAGTGAGCGTTAATATTATTGACCAGGCAGTGGCACAAGGTGTGCCTTTGGCCAGAGAATATGGTGGTCTTTTAGATAACCGTTCATTTGGTGGAACCCAGGTTCAAAGAACTTTTTATGCTGCCGGTCAAACGGGTCAGCAATTGCTTTTAGGTGCTTACAGTGCCCTGGAGCGCCAGATTGGTATGGGTAAAGTGGAGATGTATACCCGCCATGAAATGTTGGAAGTGGTTAAGATTGACGGTAAAGCACGTGGTAGTATTGCCCGTAACTTAATTACCGGCGAATTGGAACGCCATTTTGGTCATGCAGTATTGATTTGCAGTGGTGGTTACGGTAACGTATTCTACCTGTCAACAAATGCCATGGGCAGTAACGCTACAGCGGCATGGAAAGCACACAAACAAGGTGCTTACTTCGGTAACCCTTGCTTTACACAAATCCACCCTACCTGTATCCCGGTTTCCGGAGAACACCAGAGTAAATTAACCCTGATGTCTGAATCTTTAAGGAACGACGGAAGGATCTGGGTACCTAAGAAAAAAGACGATAACCGCAAACCTACAGACATTCCTGAAGACGAAAGAGATTATTACCTGGAGCGTCGTTACCCTGCTTTTGGTAACCTTGTTCCACGTGATGTGGCTTCGCGTGCAGCGAAAGAACGCTGTGATGCAGGTTATGGCGTAGGTAAATCTAAACTTGCAGTTTATCTTGACTTCACGGCCAATACAGAACGTTATGGTCGTATTGAAGCAACAAAACATAATAACCATAACCCTGATCATGAAACTTGCATGAGATTGGGTAGAGAAGTGATTAAAGAGAAATACGGAAACTTGTTTGACATGTACAAACAAATTACTGGTGAAGATCCTTATGAGGTTCCAATGCGTATTTATCCTGCGGTGCATTATACTATGGGTGGCCTTTGGGTTGATTATAACCTGATGACAACCGTTCCTGGTTTATACGCTTTAGGAGAGGCTAACTTCTCTGACCATGGTGCTAACCGTTTAGGTGCTTCAGCCTTAATGCAAGGTCTGGCAGATGGTTACTTCGTTATTCCAGCTACTATTGGTGCTTACCTTTCCAAAGATTTATCTACTAAAGCTATTTCAACCGACCATCCAGCGTTCGTTGAAGCTGAAAAAAGTGTTAAATCGATCATTGATAAGTTCTTTGCGATTAAGGGAACCAAGTCTGTTGATTATTTCCATAAGAAATTAGGAAAAATCATGTGGGATAAGTGTGGTATGGCGCGTAATGCGAAAGATCTTCAGCAGGGTATTTTGGAAATTCAGCAATTACGTAAGGATTTCTGGTCTGACGTTCGTGTTCCGGGAGAAGCCAATGAGTTTAACCCAGAATTGGAAAAGGCAGGTCGTGTGGCAGATTTCATCGAATTAGGTGAATTGATGTGTATGGATGCCCTGAATAGAAATGAATCTTGTGGTGGTCACTTCCGTGAAGAATACCAGACCCCAGAAGGAGAAGCTTTAAGGGATGATGAGAATTACGCTTATGTTTCGGCCTGGGAATATTCAGGTGATGTTCAGTTCACTTTGCATAAAGAAGAATTGAAGTTCGAAAACATCAAGATTGCACAAAGAAGTTATAAATAGTAAAATCTCAAAATCATGAGTACAGGAAATATGAATTTAACGCTAAAAATTTGGCGTCAAAAAAATAACAAAACCAAAGGTAATTTGGTGGATTATAAAGTAGCTGATATTTCTCCTGATATGTCATTCTTGGAGATGTTTGATGTATTAAATGAGGAGTTGATTAATAAAGGTGAAGAGCCGGTTCTATTTGATCATGATTGCCGCGAAGGTATCTGTGGTGCTTGTTCGATGTTCATCAACGGCAGACCTCACGGACCGAAAGAAGGCATCACCACATGCCAGTTACATATGCGTTCATTTAAGGATGGTGATACCATTGTTGTAGAACCATGGAGAGCGGCTGCATTTCCGGTGATTAAAGATTTAATTGTGGATCGTACTGCCCTTGATAGAATTGTGGCAGCAGGTGGCTTTATTTCCGTAAATACGGGTAATGCACAGGACGCAAATAACCTTCCTATTCCAAAGATTAAAGCGGATGCAGCTTTCGAAGCAGCAGCTTGTATTGGTTGTGGTGCGTGTGTGGCTACTTGTAAAAATGCTTCAGCGATGTTGTTTACATCGGCGAAAATATCACAACTGGCGCAATTGCCTCAGGGACAGCCAGAACGTTACCGTCGTGCACAAAGCATGGTGGCGCAAATGGATGCTGAAGGTTTTGGTAATTGTACCAATACCGGTGCCTGCGAAGCGGAATGTCCTAAAGGGATTTCTCTTCAAAATATCGCTTTGATGAACAGAGATTTTTATTCTTCAAAATTTGTTTCTAAGGAAGAAGTTTAATAAATTTATAAATCGAGACAAGGATTTAAGCGAAAGCCCGACCATTTTGGTTGGGCTTTCGTCTTTTTAAAGGCTATTGGCTGTCTTTTTTGTTAGTGCCTTTGATGGTAATGGTTGCACCTGTTGATTTTTCTGTCGCCTTGCCAGTTATGCCTATGGTCGTAATTTCCACTACACCTTCTCTGCCTTCTTCGCCGTATCGTTCAACAGCCTTACCGCTTTTATAGACGTGAACGGATGCAATGTTATCTGAATTTAACGCTTTAAGGCTTTCTTCATTCGACTTGATGCCATCCACATATATGGTTGGTTTTTTGTCGGTAAGTATAGATTTAGAATTGATGGTAACAACCTTGTTCGGCGCGCTGTCCGTTGTTTTTTTGCTCAAGGCAAAATTAATTGGTATGTTGTATTTAACCCGTACCGGTTTACCAGCTATTTTACCCGGAATCCATTTGGGCGATGCTGCTAACACCCTTACGGCTTCTTCATCCAGGCCTGAACCTACACTCCGTTCTACATTGATGTTACTTAAGGCACCATCTTTTTCCACAATGAATGATAAGAATACTTTACCCTCGATTTTATTAGCCACAGCTTCTTTTGGATACTTCACGGATTTACTTAAATATTCATAGAACTTATCCATACCACCTTGAAAAGTTGGTTGTTGGTCGATCTTCACAAATTCGTAAACCGAATCTTGTGGAAATGCTTTCCAACGATTTTGGTTTTTTGATAAGGTGATACTTTCAACCAGGTCCATAGGCTTTTCTAAAGGAATGCTGGCGGTGAATTCTTCAATTTGCTCGTTGCTACGCAGGGTAGCAGAGGAAAGCAATAAGGTAAGGCCAAATACCGGCAGGTATAAGCCGTACTTGAGCAATGCTTTTTTAGGTGATTTTTCTTGGTTCAACATGGTGATTCGGTTTTTAAGAAGTGATTGATTAAAAAAACTATTGGTTAGGCTATTTATGGGGACGCCAAAGGATCTGCTCAGCAGTAACAAGGCATATTTTTGCTTATCGCCAATATATTGCGCTGCTTCCTCGTCGGCGAGGTATTCATGGATGTTCCTGATGCTTTTTCTATAATAATAGATGATGGGGTTAAACCAGCACATGATGCCCAGGATTTCGAAGATGACCACATCCAGGCTATGCCATTGGCGGCTATGCACCTGTTCATGGTATTCGATGGTTTGCAGCTCAGGCAGGGCAGGGTCTATCACCCGCTGGTTAAAGAAAGAGAAAGCTGCACCATTACCCTTGTTTTTAAATTGCTGGTCTGCCTTTAACAGGTGTTTTACTTTGATCAGCTGGTAAAGCAACTTCAGGCTAAAAAATAACAAGCCGGAGAGGTAAACCAGGGCAACTATCCTTCCAATGTAAAAGGAATTAGGACGGTCTGCTTCTACCGCAACCTCTGTGACCAGGTTGTTCAAGGCAACCATTCCATTCACCAGGTTGTTGCTTTGATCAGTATATAGCCAGTCAACCCTTAAAAAAGGAATCAGCATGGCCAACAGGGCCGCAGCAAGCAGGTACAGGCGGTTAAGGCTGAAATACGTTTCTTTAGCTAATAACAGCTTGTAAAAGGCGTAAAATACCACCAGGTAAATGTTTGCCTGTAAAAGATAATGTGCCCAGCTCATCTTGGTCGGTTTTTCATGTCCTTAATCATTTTCAGAATCTCGTCAACATCACTCAGGTCGAGCTTATCTTCCTTCACAAAAAAGGAAAACATGCTTTCCACCGAGTTTTCGAAATAATTGTCCAGTAGTTTAGATGTTGCATGACGGCGGTAATCCTCACGGCTGATCAGTGGGTAATATTGATGCGCCTTGCCGAAGGCTTCATGGGCAAGAAATCCTTTGTTTTCCAGTATCCGGATAATGGTAGACACCGTGTTGTAGGCAGGTTTCGGTTCTGGTAATTGATCCATCACATCTTTTACAAATCCTTTTTTTAGCTGCCAGATGATTTGCATCAACTGCTCTTCTGCTTTAGTTAAATCCTTGATTTCCATATTTTAGTGGAGTTATTTGATTACTTAATTAAAGCTATAACTAATTATTTAGTTTTACAAATATTATTAACTAAATTTTTAGGAGATTCTTTGTTTATCAATAAACTGTATATTCCATCCTCTAAATCTTTCTCAACTATGAAATTCACCGCTACTACCTTACTTCTGTTTTTCTTTGTTCCACTTTTTGCACAGCAAACCATTCAACGTGATCCTATAATTACCGGAATGATGGACCAGGTATCAGCTTCAAACCTTGAACACTCAGTGCGTAAGCTGGTGTCCTTTGGCACCCGGCATACTTTGAGTGACACCGTAAGCAAAACCACGGGAATAGGGGCTGCACGGACCTGGCTTAAGTCGGAATTTGAACGTTATAACAAAGAAAATGGGGGTAGGCTGAAAGTGTCGTATGATAGTTTTGTTCAGCCAGCAGATGGCCGGAGGGTACCGGAAGTTACCGTGCTTAAAAACGTGATGGCAGTATTGCCAGGAACAGATCCTGCAGACAAGCGGATGTTGTTGGTTTGCGGGCATTACGATTCACGCGTTACTGATGTGATGAACAATAAAAGCCTGGCGCCAGGAGCTAACGACGATGCTTCGGGTGTTGCCGGGGTTTTAGAACTGGCCAGGGTAATGAGTAAACAGTCGTTTGGTGCCACGCTTGTTTTCGTGGCCATGGTAGGTGAGGAACAAGGCCTTTATGGTGCAGCCAACCTGGCTAAGCGCGCAAAAGCAGAGGGATGGGATGTACATTTGGTATTGAACAACGACATGATTGGCAATACCTATGGTATGGAAACCAATTTAAAAAATAATAACCAGGTAAGAATATTTTCAGAAGGTGTGCCGGCTGGCGAAACCAAGGAGCAAGTGGCACAACGAATGTCAAGCGGTAGTGAAAATGAAGGTCATGCGCGTCAGGCAGCACGTTATATTAAGGAAATAGGCGAGCGGTATGTAGATCAGCTTGATGTTAAATTGATTTATAGAAGAGACCGCTTTTTAAGAGGAGGTGATCATACGCCGTTTTCTGCTCAGGGTTTTACAGCAGTACGAATTACCGAAATGAATGAGGATTTTAACCGCCAGCATCAGGATCTGCGGACAGAAAATGGCTTTAAGTTTGGGGATTTACCGGAATATGTAGATTATGCATATCTGCAGAAGATAACCCGGTTAAACCTGTCTGTGTTGGCTAACGTTGGGTTGGCCCCACAGCAACCGACTGCGGTGAAGCTGGTTACTTCTCAACTGACCAATAACACTACCATCAACTGGACAGCGCCATCAGGAAAGGCTCCTGCAGGCTATTATGTTTTGTTGAGGGAGACCACGAGCCCACAATGGGAGAAGAAGTTCTTTGTTACCGGAACATCTGCTACGCTGCCTTATTCTAAAGACAACTTCTTTTTTGGACTACAGGCCGTGGACGACAAGGGCCACGAAAGCCTCGTGTCGTCGCCTTACTTCAGGTAAGAAGCGCTTACCTTTGTGATGGACTGGCTGCTGTGATCTTTTTTGGAAACAATATTTTCTTGTTCCTGGTCGCTGTTAATGCTGGTGGTGAAGGTTAATAACATCATTACAAAAACAGGTACTAACAAAAGTATAAATGGCGAAACGTTGGTTAACTTTTTCATGATTGTTCGTTTTGATAGAACAAATAGAATCATAAAATTATTGCTGCTAAAATGTTTTAGACCAAGTACCGCTAATCCTAGATAAACGGCTGATTAGCCCAAATTTGATGTTTTTAGGTGATTTTGGCTGTTTGTAGAACAAATATGCCAGTTCGTCGAATCTTCCCTTAATAAAGGTTAAGTTTTTATATTTTAGTACCTGTTAATTTTGTTTAGCAAATGAAAAACAAAGGATCATTAGTTATCCATCTAATCTTCTGGCTCTTCTTAATTATGATCTGCACATTTGCGGTGATCAGTAATGAGGAAAAGCCTTCCTGGCACCATATCATCGTTTCCTTTGGTTACTACGGCTTGATCAATATCTCCATTTTCTATATCAATTATTTTCTGCTGATGCCGCAATTGGTCAAAGAGCGGAAAAGATACGGCCTATACATCTTGTCGCTTGTTGCACTAATAGTATTTATGGGTATTTTAAAGTCGATGGTGGCTTTGTTGTACAGTGACGTGATCCTCACTTATGTAAACTCCCGTACGGGGGCTAAAATCTATACAGAAGTAACCCAGTATTTTTTACGTTCTATTTTCATCAGTGGTTTCTTTATCGTGATCAGTTCACTGATCAAGTTCTCTGTCGACTGGTTTGGTAATGAAAGGGTACAACGGCAGCTGGAAAGTGAGAAAAAGGACATGGAACTGCAGTTTTTGAAGTCGCAATTAAACCCTCACTTTCTGTTTAATTCGTTAAATAATATTTATTCACTGGCCTATCAGAAGTCAGATAAAACAGCAGACGCAGTATTGAAATTATCGGAAATCATGCGTTACATGATTTATGAGAGTAATGACAGCTGGGTCGCTTTGAGTAAGGAGATTGAATATGTTAAAAGCTATATAGAGTTGCAGAAACTGAGATTTCGGGATGGCGCAGCGGTTGAACTTACCATTAAAGGGGATATAGACGACCAGCCTATTGTGCCGCTCATTCTGATCTCGTTTGTAGAAAATGCCTTTAAACATGGGGTGGCCAACGACCCTAAGGATCCAATAAAAATTAACCTGATTGCTAACCAGAAGATCCTTCATTTTAGTGTCACCAATAAAAAAAATAACGCCAACAAAGATGAAATGGGTGGGGTGGGATTAAGTAATGTGGAACGTAGGTTACAGTTATTATATCCGGAACGATATAAGTTAAATATCGTAAATTCGGCTACCCATTACACCAGTGAACTAATGCTTGACATATGACAAAATTAAAGTGTATTGCTGTGGATGATGAGCCATTAGCGCTTGATATATTAGAAGATTATATTTCTAAAGTTCCTTTCCTGGAACTGGTGAAACGGACGGAAAATGCTATTGAGGCCTTACAGCTTGTGCAGGACGGAGGTATCGATCTTGTGTTTCTTGACATTCAGATGCCGGATTTAACAGGTATCCAGTTCCTGAAGATTGCAACCGGAAAATCTAATTATATCCTGACTACCGCTTATTCGCAGTATGCTTTAGAAAGTTATGACCTGAATGTATCGGATTACCTCTTAAAACCAATCGCATTCGACCGCTTTTACAAGGCTGTAGAGAAAGTGCATAACCAGGTGCAGAAAGCCCCTGCGGTTGCCGCTCCCATACCAGTGGCGGCCCCAATTGCACCTGCAGTTTTAAGTCCTGTACAGGATTTTATTTTTGTGAAAACGGAGCATAAAATTCAGAAAATACAGCTTGATGACATCCTGTATATTGAGGGGCTGAAAGATTACATTTCTATTTTCACCAAAAATGAAAGGGTTATTACTTTGCAGAATATGAAAAAGATGGATGAAACTTTGCCAAATATCCAGTTTATACGGGTACATAAGTCTTATATCATCTCCCTTGATAAGATTGACAGCATTGAGAGAAGCCGCATTTCCATCTCCGGTAAAATTATTCCTATTGGTGATACCTACCGAGAAGAATTCTTTAAACGTATAGACAACAGGAATATTTAAGCTGGCAAGGGCTGCTGAAGTTTATGACGTATGGCGTTTTCGGCAGCCAGTGTAATTTCTTCCAGGCTTTGTCCTTCGGTAGCCACTGGTGGCAGTACTGTCCATTTCAGACTTTCTCCTGTGCTTAAAGGGAACATACCATACTGAACTACCTTCCAGGAGTTTTCGATCGCAATAGGGACAACCAGGGCGTTAGGATTAAATTTTAATAAGGTGGCTACCCCTCCAACATGAAATCTTTTCATTTTACCGTCTTTTGCACGTGTGCCTTCGGCAAAGATCATGGCCGACCAGTTATTTGCGTGCATCCGTTTGCCAAGCTTTATAATTTCGCCAATGGCTTGTTTGCTGTCGTTGCGGTCTATATTAGCACCCCCGCCATATTTCAGGTTAAAGGAGATGGAAGGGATACCCTTGGTCAGTTCTATTTTAGAGATAAACTTCACATGGTATTTTCGCATAAACCAGATAATGCCTGGAATATCGAACATACTTTGGTGGTTGGCAATAAAAATAATCGGCCGGTTTTCTGGTAATTCCTGCTCATTGGTAAAGGTGATGCTGTTACCTAAAAAAAGCTGGCAATAGGTGAGGAAAAAGTTAAGGGTATCCACCGACCTTTTGTGGGCAGCATAACCAAACTTATAACTGATCCATTGAATAGGTTGAAAAATGAGCAGTGTTAATGAAAAGAAAAAGTAAAATATAGGAGTGAGGACATAGCCTACTAGTTTTTTCATGTATATATTGCTAAATCAGTCCTTGTTGTATTAAGATATGTGTTTTTAAGATGGCGGCAACACTCATGCTGTCGGTTATTTCTCCACGGATTACCATGTTGAAGGCATGCGCAAAGGGGAGCTTGCGAATGGCCAGTTGTTCGGTGTCCTCTGGTTCGGCTTCACCCTGGGTAAGGTCTCTGGCAATGTAAATGATTGCATATTCATTGCTTACAGAATTCGATAAGTGCATACGTTGAATTTCCTGCCAGGAACCTGCAGTTAGCCCTGTTTCTTCCAAAAGCTCACGTTTAGCACTATCAAGCGGGTCTGTGCCTAAAGGGCCTCCGCCCTCAGGAATTTCCCAGCTGTAAGCTTGCAGGGGAAAACGATATTGGCCCACCAGCCAGGTGTTATGATGCTCATCTAAAGGCAGAATGCCGATGGCCAGGTTTTTAAAATGAACTTCACCATAAATGCCTTCGCCACCGGAGGGGTTAATTACCTGGTGCTCGGTAATACCGATCCAATTATTTTCATAGATCTTGCGGCTGTCTAAAGTTACCCATGGGTTCGTTTCATCCATGCCGCAAGATACAAAATTAACGTTTAAAATGATCCTTCATCCGGTCCTTGCTGATCCTGTTGTGGTTCTGCTTTTTTAGGTTTTTTAGAGAAGGTAGTCTGGCCGAAACGGTATGAATAAGTTAAACTTGCCATTGGTCCGCGCATATACCTTTCAAAATCAATTAAGGTACTGTTGGTGTTGGTAGTCATGCTCCAGTTACGGGTATTTAACACGTTACGCACGTTTAAGCTTAATGACGATTTTTTATTTGGAAGGTCGTACTTAACGCCGGCATCCATTCCGTACATGGCATTTCTTTTTCCTTGCGCCATTACCTGCGGTGCCCTGTAATCTGCTTTTATCTGTAATGTGATGCTGTATGGCAATGTAATGTTATTGGTGATGTTAGCGTCCCAGCTGTATCCGGAATTTTCTAAAACACCAAACTCAGGTACCCCTTTAATATTGCTTTGGAAGAAGTTGGCGTTTGCCGTGAAATTCCAAGCTTTTAACACATCGAATTTACCAATGAGCTCGATCCCTGTATTACGTTCCTGGGTTAAATTCTGTGGTGTGGTAATCGTGATACCCTCTTCATTAGGTAAAGACCTCACGCGTTGGATCACATCATTTGTTTCGCGGTAATAAACGCTGGAAATGAAGGTAATGCTCTTCCAGTATTTGTTATAGCTAAACTCAAAGGCATTTACATCTTCTGGTTTCAGATTTACGTTACCCTGGCGGTAATTTAAGGGGTCTGAGGTGTCAAGAAAAGGATTTGTATCCCAACCTCTCGGGCGATTTACCCTTCTGCTATAACTCAACTGAACTTGTTGTTCTCCTTTTAATTTTTGCGTTAAAAACACACTAGGGTAAAGTCTGGTGTAAGCAACTTTTCCTGGTGTATAGGTCACCCCGTTTGTCGCACTATAAGCACCTGAACTTGTATTAAGCATGGCATCTTCGGCCCTTAAACCTACCTGGTAACCAAAGTTTTTAATCTGGTTCTGGAAATTGGCATACAGCGCATGCACCTGGTCTTTGCTGTTAAAATCATTAGACACCAGGTAATCCATATCAAAAGCATTTGTTGTGGTATTGAGAATTTGTGCCAGCGTAGTATTGTCCGAATAACGGATCTGGCTGCGGTAACCCGATTCAAATCTTCCGGTTTTACCCACCGGTAAGGTATAATCTGCCTGTATGTTGTAATTTTTATTGTCACCCATGCCGTCATTTATATTAATCCCCATAGGTAGGTTCACAGACTGCCCGTCTATATTGTAGATATCAGTATTGAAATACTGGTAGCTATTGTTATTTCCTTTAGAAAAACCAAAATTTACGGTGATTTCTTCCTTTGGTTTTTTAAACTTGTGACTAAAATCAGCGTTAATGTCAAAACTATTACCGCCACGTTGGTTATTATTGGTTCGGTTACTTAGTTCAACAGCATTACGATCAGCATTCAGTTTATTGATATTCACAAATTCAAATTGGTCGTTATCACGCACGTTAAAACCTCCTGATAAACTGATAACACTTTTTTCTGTCAGGTTGTAGTCGATTCCTGCTTTAACGTTATGACCTTTGTTGGATCCTTCAGAATCTGATATCTGGTTAGCGAACACCGTTGGAAAGGCGCTGTCAAGGTAAGTAATATTATTAAAGCCATTTCCCAAACGGTTGCCAGTACGAAAACTGTAATTACCGTAAAGGTTTACTTTATTGTTTTGGAAACTCAAGCTGGTATTGGCGTTATAATTTTCCTGATTTCCAGCAGTTAAAGCGACGTTACCGTTTAAACCCAGCTTTTTATTCTTTTTTAATACGATGTTGATAATACCCGATTGTCCTTCGGCATCATATTTTGCCGATGGGTTAGTAATTACTTCTACACTTTCAATGGAACTGGCAGGTATGGATTGCAGAATTTGCGCCACATCGCCACCAGCAATAAGCGAAGGTTTACCATCAATCAATACCCTTACTCCTGATGATCCCCTTAAACTAACATTGCCTTCCATGTCAGTTTGAACTGTAGGTACGTTTTGCAATAAATCGGTAGCCGATCCGCCTTCGCTTACTAAACTCTGATCTACAGAGAATACTTTTTTATCAATACCCAGTTGCATGGTGCTCTTAGGAGCTGAAATTTCTACTTCTTTTAAAGCAAGTCCTTTGGAGGGGTTCATTTTGATGGTTCCTAAATTCACCTGACCGCCTTTGAGGGTTATCGAATCTCTTACCATGGTTTGGTAACCCATATAACTTATTTTAAACGTAACCACGCCTGCGGGCAGGTCTGAAATTTTTAAATTTCCGTTTACATCAGTTTGTGCTACTTTTATGATAGCTTTAGTTTTTCTGTCAAGTATACTTGCTGTTGCATATGGAATTGTTTCATCATTTTGCCCATCAACTACTTTTGCAACGAGGCTAGTTTGCGCCTGATTTTGAGCGAAAAGGTTAATGGTGCTTGTACAAACGACAGCGATTAAAAATAAGGCTTTGTAAAAATGCGTCTTCATCGATTCTATCTTCTTTTGGGGTGTCTACTTTAAGAATGGACAAAGAAACGGAGGGGAAGTTTAATATTCAGGGCGTAACTATTTTATTACAACGAAAACATGATAAATTATAGTAATATTCTTGTGAAGAATGGGTTAACGTATCAAGCCTATCGGGATTTAGTAGACGAGAAATTAAAGACCGGTAAAACCACGGGTGAAGACAACTCGGAAGCCATGCTTCATTACTCCAAAATGAATGTACATCGCATGTCGCGCCTTGATAAATCCATCAAGCTTACTGATGAATTTTCAAACGTATTAGCCGGCATTAAAAATAAATACAACTTGCTTGTGATTACTGAAGGTTGGTGTGGTGATGCTGCGCAAATTGTACCTTTGTTTAACAAGATTGTACAGGCTGCCCCGGCGCATTTTCAGCTTCGCCTGGTGCTTCGCGATCAGTATCCAGATTTAATTGATCAGCACCTGACGAATGGAGGACGGGCGATACCGGTGCTATTGATTCTTGACGAGAATGGCGTGCTTTTAAATAAATGGGGCCCAAGGCCAGCCTTGTTAAGCCCTTTATTAGCCGATTGGAGAAGAGAGAATGAGGACATGATGGCGGTTGCAGAAAAACTGCATGGCTGGTATGCCAAAGACAAAACCTTAAGTACCCAGAAGGAACTTATGGAGTTATTCAGGGCTTTAACTTAATCTACCGATACGGTTAGGCCCTCTTGTTTTAGGATCTTCCGGTAAATTTCCATTTCTGTATAGGATCCTTCCAGCACGGCACATTTCCCTTTGGTATGTACTTCCCAGGCAATTTTTTCAGCCTGCGGTTCTGTGTAATCCAGGTATTTCATCATACAATGTATTACATGGTCAAAAGTATTCACATCATCATTCCATAGAATTAACCGGTTCGTGGTTTTAATGGACGAGAGAATTTCCTCCAGTGTGAATGTTTCTTCTTTTGTTTCTGTAGACATGGTACAAAAATACGTAAAAAAAAATATTGCAACAGCTAAAGTTTTTTTTGTTTACCATCTATGAGTAAAGCCTGTAGCGCGCACTAGTGCTCCAGAATGGCCTTCTTAAGTACGTTTACCTCCTTTAGTAACAAAGGAAAAGCAGGGACAGCCATTCCGCCATGATCAAAACCCTGGAGCTCGAATAATCTGGTCGATTTATGGCCTGCAAGTTTCATCATTCTGTTGAGGTAGGCATTCTCCTCGTACCTCCCTAATAATTCCTGTTCACGATCGCCGGTAATTAGCAAAATTGGTGGTGCGTCTGCCCTAACATGGTATAAAGGGGCATATTTGTCGATTGTAGGTTGTGTATCTTTGATTCCCATTTCCTGCCTGACAGTGAAGTGTGTGATCGCCTGACCGCTAAAAGGAATTAATCCGGCAATTTGATTGGGGTCAATGTTGTATTTGCCGAGGTACTGTTTGTCGAGCGTGATCATCATGCCCAGGTAACCTCCTGCGGAGTGGCCGGATACAAAAATAAGTTCTTTATTTCCGCCAAAAGATTCAATATTCTTGAATACCCACGCTACAGCCGCGGCGGCATCTTCGATATACGCCGGTGCTGTAGCTTTTGGCGACAACCGATAACCCACGCCAATTACGGCAACTCCTTTATCAATTAGTTCCCTGGGAATTTCTTTGCGGCCTCCAGTAATGCCGCCACCATGAAACCAAACTATTGTAGCAAAGTTTTTGGTATCCCTGGGGTAGTATATGTCTAGCTTGCACTGCGATTTTATGTATTCGTCAGTGATAGGTTTCGATTCGGAATAATAGGAGATGTCATTCTTACGTTCTGAGGCTTGTTGTCCGAAGACTCCAATACCAGTAAAAGTAAAAACGAAAAATAGACACACGCTATAGATTAGTTTGCAATGAAGTGTGGATTCTAATTTCATACTGGTTCAGGTGATTATGTGGCAAGTTAACATGTAAAAATTAAATGTATAAGTTTTAAACGTTTATAGCTTGATTAATCTGTTTTCAGGTATCCATTTCAAGAAAGATGTTTTACGCAATCTAAGGGGTGAAATACGTTTTACTTCATCTAATTAAGGTATGAATTCTGTTAACCAAGGTGTTGTGGTGTTTATTCTACTGTGAAATCTCCATAACAATTTCATTTTCTCCAATAAATTTGGATCCGAAATCTACTAACTTAATTGACAAGTTGATGCTCACTTCAAGATTCATGATCCCTAATTCAATAAAGATGTCCAGTCACAATTACCTTCCACACATTGATGGATTAAGAGCAATTGCAGTTCTTTCTGTGTTTATGTTTCACTTAAATTTCAATATCTTTTCCGGTGGATTTGTGGGTGTTGATGTATTTTTTGTAATATCCGGTTACCTTATTACCGGTGGAATTTACAAAGAGCTTTTGGCCGGGCGCTTTTCGCTACAGGCATTTTACCAACGAAGAATAAAAAGGATTTTGCCAGCTTATTTTACTATGGTTATTGTGGTGTTAATCCTCAGCGCTCTTCTATACCCTTTTATGCAGCTCAAAACAGTTGCAGGTACTGCGGCGATGAGTTCGGTCTTTCTAGCCAATATACGTTTTGCGGTAAAAGAGTCAAATTATTTTGCTGCTGATGTTCATGAAGATCCGTTGTTAAACTTATGGTCATTGGGCGTGGAGGAGCAGTTTTACCTGGTTATTCCGCTGCTATTTCTCCTTTTATGGAGGTTTATGCCGTCGTGGTTTAAACCTGCAATGTGGTTAATGTTTATCCTGTCTATTGTAAGTTGTTTGCTGGTGATGTACTTTGGGCAGCCTAAGTCTGCTTTTTATTTCCCACATTTAAGAGCCTGGGAGTTTCTTGCCGGCTCGATATTAGCTGTTGCAGGTACCGCTGCTGCAAAACAAAATTTAAAAGCTAATGTGTTAAGTGTGCTCGGCTTGCTATTGGTGGCAGTCCCCGTATTTACCTATACCCAGGAGACGTTATTTCCAGGTGTTGCTGCACTACCAGTTGTTTTAGGAACTGTGTTGGTGTTACATTATGGTGTCAATGGAGGGGTGGCCGGACAAATATTAAAAAGTGCTCCATTTATCTTTATCGGGCGCATTTCCTATTCTCTATACCTCTGGCATTGGCCAGTCATCGTATTCTGGCGGTATGTCAGGTTTAATGAAATACTACCGATAGACAACATTGGTATCATACTGGCTTCTTTTATGTTGGCTATACTTTCCTGGCATTTTGTAGAAATGGAGTTTAGGTTTCGCGTGGCCAGTGCCAGCTATACGTATTACCTCTATACTTTGGCTGGTTCTGTTATAGTGGGTGCTTTTGCTACGTTTATTGTTTTTACAAATGGTGCGAAGAATTATTTCAATAAAGAGGCAAACAGCATGATCAGAGACTCAGGTACCCTCTCCAGGTTTGCAGACACCCAATTATGGGTAGTTAATAATGATACCGAGTTTACCTATGCGCAGTTAACGGGTTTGGACAAAAATCTTCTGATACCTATCGGCGATCAAACTGCCGAGAAGTCATTTTTAATTTGGGGTGATAGCCATGCGGTATCGCTCTTGCCGGGGATCGATAGCCTGGCAAGGGTAAACAACAAAGGAGGCTACCTGTTAAACAGGCAGACCGGCATTTCTAACGACCGGATCAAATACTATAAACATGTGACACAGTGGCTACAGGAGCAACAGAATATTGAACAGGTATTTTTGATCCAACGCTGGAGTGTTCGCCTGGAAAGTGAGTCCCAAAGGCAGTTTATGGTTAACTTCTGTAATAACCTGAAGAACCTGGGACTGAAAACGACCATCTTTCAGAATGTACCTGAGTTTTCAGTCGACCCTATTGTATTCCAGGCAAGGGTAAAGATTCTTAACTCCTTTGGTGATTTTCGCAATAGTCCGATGGTAGATACAACCACTTATAAAAAACTGACTCAACCTTATGGTAAACTCTTCAAGAAACTGGCAAAAGATGCGGCTTTTAAAATATTGCCTACAGATCATGTTTTTTTGAAGAATGGGATGTACCATGCAATGAATAACGAGGGTGAGCT
The DNA here is from genome assembly GCF_045627485.1 of Pedobacter sp. GTDB lineage: Bacteria > Bacteroidota > Bacteroidia > Sphingobacteriales > Sphingobacteriaceae > Pedobacter. Next base: position 30,605 of record NZ_JAZQNU010000098.1, read on the forward strand.
CCTTTATTATGATACCCACCACCTCTCGCCCGAAGGTTCCAGGTTACTGATAAAGTCGTTAAGCGATAAGGTGTTTTAACAGCGTAGTCTGTATTGCATATTATAAATTTGCATTTGAATTCAATTATCTACAACTTACAGGAGGCTAAGCTAATTTAGATGGTACTGCTTCCGGTTTTGAGGCCAGGCCTTCTTTAAGAAAATCAAAATATAAACCAACAAATGCAAAGTTCGAAAATAGCGGGAATCGGTTATTATGTTCCTAAGAACGTATACACCAACGATGACCTGTCCAGATTCATGGATACTAACGATGCCTGGATCCAGGAGCGCACAGGAATTAAAGAACGGCGCTTTGCCGACAGGCTGGAAGAAACGACAACCACGATGGGCATTGAGGCGGCGAAGATTGCTATAGAACGAGCCGGTACTACGGCACAAGATATAGACTTTATCATCTTTGCCACCTTGTCACCGGATTATTATTTCCCTGGTTGTGGGGTGCTGTTGCAGCGGGAAATGAAGATGAAAGAAGTTGGGGCACTTGATGTACGTAACCAATGTTCAGGATTCGTTTATGCACTTTCTATTGCCGACCAGTTTATTAAAACAGGTATGTATAAAAACATCCTGGTGGTGGGGAGCGAGAAACACTCTTTCGCGATGGATTTCGAAACACGTAGCAGAAATATATCGGTGATCTTTGGTGATGGGGCAGGTGCAGTGGTACTTCAGCCTGCAACACGTGAAAAACAAGGAATTCTAAGTACACATCTACACAGTAATGGCGCAGATGCGGAACTTCTGGCGATGTACTATCCCGGTGCTGCGGCTAACAAATGGCTAAAAGACAAACCAGGATATCCAGACCAGGAATTAGGTGGTTTGTTTATGACCACGGAGCAATTACAAAGCGGTGCAGCCCTGCCTTTTATGGATGGCCCGGCGGTGTTTAAAAAAGCAATTGTAAAATTTCCGGAAGTGATCAGGGAAGCGTTGCAGGCCAATCAGCTTACTCCAGAAGATATCGATTTACTGGTGCCACACCAGGCCAATTTAAGGATTAGCCAGTATGTGCAGCAATTGATGAAACTTCCCGACGAAAAGGTGTTTAACAATATTCAGAAATACGGCAATACCACTGCGGCGTCGATCCCTATCGCTTTATGTGAAGCTTGGGAATCGGGCAGGATAAAAGAAGGCGACCTGGTTTGCCTTGCCGCCTTTGGTTCAGGATTTACCTGGGCCAGTGCGTTAATCAGGTGGTAATAAAGCAGCCAGGCAACCAGCCTAACAGCTACATGGTGCCGAAAGTGGTTAACCAGCGTGCATGCTCCGAGTGGGGGCCGCAATCAGGTAGCATCAGCAAAAGGAATTAACTTCCTTTTGCTGATCTTGTCATTTGCTCGAAAGCATCCCACATCTCATTAGGTATGGCTTCAAAACCATTAAATTGTCCGGCACCCTGCAGCCATTCTCCACCATCGATGGTAATTACCTCCCCATTAATATAACCAGCAAAATCGCTGATCAGGAAAGCTGCTAAATTAGCAAGTTCCTGGTGTTCACCCACTCTTTTAAGCGGTACACGGTTTTTAAAGTCAAACTTCTCGGCCAGATCGCCAGGCAACAAGCGTTCCCATGCGCCTTTAGTTGGAAAGGGGCCTGGTGCAATGGCATTGGTCCTGATGCCATATTTACCCCATTCTACCGCCAGTGAGCGTGTCATAGCTAAAACACCACCTTTAGCACAGGCAGAAGGAACCACATAGGCAGAACCGGTAAAGGCGTAGGTAGTTACTATATTTAGGATGCTAGCAGGCTGTTTTTCCTTAATCCAGTGTTTCCCGAAAGCCAGGGTACAGTTTACAGAGCCTTTTAATACAATGTCAATCACAGAAGAGAAAGCATTGGCCGATAAACGTTCTGTTGGTGATACAAAGTTTCCTGCAGCATTGTTCAGCAAGGCATGTACACTTCCAAATGTTTTAAGCGTTTCCGCCAGTACGTTTTCCACTTGCTCATATTCTCTCACATCGCAAGCTACGGCCAGCACTTTGCCACCTGTTTCTTGTTCCAGCTCTTCAGCCGTTTTCTGAATCACCTCCAACTTTCGGCTGGTTATAACAAGGTTAGCGCCTAATTTCAGGAAATAAGTGCCCATGGCTCTTCCCAGTCCTGTTCCGCCCCCTGTAATGACGATCGTCTTTCCTTTTAAAGCATCATCTCTTAGCATTGGTTCATTATACATGGCTATTTCTTTTGTAGGTTATCAATAATTGTTTTTAGGATGTTCCTGGTGTTTGGCGACCACCATTGTTTAAGCATAAGTGCCAATACATCAGTTTGGTCGGCAGTAGTGGCCTGGATCAGTTCTTTCCTGATGTTTACTTTACTTTGCTGCCAGGTATTGGATTCAAAAGCCATATATTTTCTGATCCGTCGCTCTGTGGCAGTTAAAATACTATCAGCATTGACTACTTCGTCTACCAGGCCAATGGCAAGGGCTTCCTGCGGACTAAACAATTTGCCTTCCAATAAACTCCGGCTTGCATTGGCTTTACCCAGCCAAAACGAATAAACCTGGTATATACTGTCCGGAACGATGATACCAACAGGCACTTCATTCAACCCGATAATATACTTGCCTTCGGCCATCACCCTGGTATCGCAGGCAAGTGCAATCACACAACCGCCTGCAGGACTATGGCCGTTTATGGCCGCAGCTAAGGGTTTTTTGAAACTCACAATGGTTCCAGCGAATTTGAAGAACAATTCCCAGAATGACTTTACTTCTTCTTCGTTGTAATGATACAGCTCCATTAAATCCAGTCCTGCCGAAAAGAAATGCGCTTGTCCGGTTATCATCACACCACCAATATTATCATCGTTTTCGATGTTCCTAAAAAGGTCGGTTAATTCGGTAATCATTTCCCGGTTCATGGCATTAGACTTCCCACGGTTGAGGGTTACAATAGCTAACCGGTCTTTTATACTAACTTTAATGGTGTTCATATTGGTTATTTTACTTGATAAGTGTAAATGGTTCTTGCCAGTTGTCCGGCAGTATTTATTCCTTCCAAATGTACCCGGTAAGTGCCCGGAACATCGGTATTGAAATAATCGATTTTAGTTTTTCCGTTTGTATCTGTCACCACTTGTGGATTCCAGTACACGGTGGTACGCAAATCCGGAGCCTGATTGGCTGTAGCGGTATCATGTTGTGGTGAATAAAACTCTCTGGAATAGGAGTAACCTTTTGG
>NZ_JAZQNU010000099.1:0-1882 GCF_045627485.1 Pedobacter sp.
ATTGCAATAATTGTAGCGACCTCTCCGGCTCCGCAAACAATATCAAAATCATGTTTTTTAGAGAGCAGTACCAAATTTGCTTCATCAAATTTATTTGCCGGTGTCACATCATTTTGCTGACAGGCTGGCTGCAAATAAATACGAGCCTGTGGGTGCTTTTTTTTCACCTCAATAAAGGTTTCAAGAACCTTATCTGTTCTAATATGCAGAACTTCCTCACCACCATTCAGCGGGTTCTTTAGAATGCGTAATCGGCTCATAGTATCGAATCCGTTTGTGAAAGCGTTGTATCGTGATGAGTGGTAAAAAATGCACACCCATATCGGTTAAATGCAAAACCCGGCCACAATAAAAAAGCCCCACATGGGAGCTTTGGTGCATATTGGTCATCAAGACAATGGTGCCGTTTAGCGGCTCCTTGATTTGCTTATTTCTGGTTGCCGTATGCCTTGATGTCTGTAAAGTTTCATGCAGTGACGAAGTCAGACCAATGAAACTTTCTGAGTAATCCAGCCCTAAAAGATATTCAGCTGCTTCAATCAAAAAATGCACACAATGATATTTCTCAGGGTCATACTTTCGATCCAGCAATGCATCAATACTTTTCATCAGAAAAAGGCCTTTAGACTTGGGAAATTATCTACGGTGTAAAACATGCCTGAACCGGTAGAGTTCGCTCGTTTTGTGGCTGCATTAAAAGTGGTAGCTTGATGGTCTGTGCTTCGATCCTCTACCTCATAACCTTTGACTACCTGCAAGGGAGCTTCTAAGTTATTGGATGAATAGGCTCGGTACACCACAGTAGGCCGTTCAAAGTTATTGGCATCCCGGATAATTTTAAGAAGTTGCGGAACTACCTGACCCAAATCACCTACAGTAATTTTAAGTGTCTGATCCAGGTCGTCTGAATTCGTGCCTTTGTTGATTTGCACCGGCATAAACTCATAGTTGTATACCAGTCCATCTTCATGCTTCGCTATGACACCATCAGCATGATTGGTCACATAACGCAGTGGCTTTGGCCAGAGTGGATGACTAATCTCAATCAGCTCAAGCATAGCTGCACTTGGTGAAGCATCCAGGTGAAACTTGTCTAAATCGCTCATTACACCCCCAAAGCATCCGGGAAGCTTTCATTCACCAGTTGCTCTAATAAATTCAACATGTCGACTGGATTCCCGGCCGTCCAAATATCCACAATGTTTTGGTCAAAAGCCAAATCACCATTGTTCAGTGGCTTACATCGCACTTGAAACGATACCGAATAAATTACACTGCTTCTTTCACCCACTGACAGTGAATCAGCCACAAATTGACAGGTATGATCCTGCATCTCGGATGAATCGGTAATCAGTCGCCATAAAAATGGCTTTGGTTCCAGTGTATGCAGTCGCCAAAATGCCCAGAAATACTGCGCATGAGTTTTGGTTTTAAGCAGTACAGATACATTGGTCACATGCACGTTGTTTACAAACATTCTTCGCTGACGGGCAAGGCCGCCAAGAAGCTGTTGCTCTAACATGTTGTTGCCAGGTGAAAAGGAATACCCGGCTTGCAACGGGCATAATGCGAAACTGTTCATAAATTTTACCCATTGAAAAACCGCCCTCTTATTGGGTCGGCTTATTTAAGAACTTCTATTAATTTGGCTATGGCTTGCAGTATGGGCGCTAATTGCCATGTACCTACGCCCACTATCACTAAGAAGCAGACAATGTAAGTCCAGCGCCTTAATGCTTTGCTTTCTGATAATTGATTCATTGCTTTATCAACCTTCAAATCTAGGTTAAAATTCATCTAGGGTTTGCATCCTTCTGCCATAAGGTTGTGAACACAAAAAAGCCCATGATTACGAGTCACGGGCTTTTTGTTTTTTTGGGGC
>NZ_JAZQNU010000100.1:0-55818 GCF_045627485.1 Pedobacter sp.
CTCTTCCCATTCCGAACAGAGAAGTTAAGCCCACCAGAGCCGATGGTACTGCGGTAACACGTGGGAGAGTAGGTCGGTGCCAAATCTTAAAGAAAGCCTGTAGGAAACTACAGGCTTTTCTTGTTTATAAGTAGTTTTTATATTTAAATTTGGTTTACATTCCCTTTTATAACCTCGAAACTACTCCCTTTCTCCGATTATATCCTGTAACTACATCACTAAACCCGTCACGTATTTTACTATACAGATGATGATCATGCTGTTGACACTAGTCAATCAGACCTAACTGGAGAAAATCAGAATGTTAAAAAATCTTAAATCGCTTAACTGAACCTTTAAAAAAACGTATTATTGCTTTATCTGTTTATAAGATTATACCATTGTTCATACTATAATTTATGAAAATCAAGCATACTATCTTTGTCCTCTTCCTGTCGATATTCTGCCTTAACGTTTCTGCACAGAAAAAGGATGTTACACTACCTCCCAATTGGTACAACCTTGACCTGGTAAATGACGGTTATTTTGGGGTAAGTACAGAAAAGGCTTACCAGGAATTGTTAAAAGGTAAAAGTCCAAAAAAGAAGGTTGTGGTTGCCGTAATAGATGGGGGTACTGAAACTGGGCACGAGGATTTAAAAGATGTTATCTGGACAAATACAAAGGAGATTCCTAATAATGGGATAGATGATGACAAAAATGGCTATATCGATGATGTACATGGCTGGAATTTTATTGGCTCTAAAAACGGAAATTTGACTTATGATAACCTCGAGTTGGTTAGAATTTATCGTAAATATGACCCTAAATATCGCTCTACCATCAGGTCCACTCCATTGGATAGTACAGAGAAGGAAGAGTATGATTTATACCGCAGGGTAACGAGTGAGTTTGGGAAACGTTATGACGACGCAGATAAAAACTTCTCTGTATTAACGTTAATCAATAATTTTTTAGATTCTGTGGCTGTTGCTAATGGTAAGGAAACTCCCACTTTGGCAGATATTGAAAATTACAAAACGGATGACTCCCGTGATGTGCAGATCAAAAAAATTATTCGAAAGGGTGCAAAGGAGAGTGGGGGATTTGATAAATTTTATAAAGAGATTAAGGATGCCTACCGCCAGTATAACGTGATGCTCAAGTATAACCTTAATCCTAAATACGACCAGCGCGCAGAACTTGTAGGCGACGATTATGATAACCCAAGGGAGCGGATTTATGGAAACAATGATGTAATGGGGCCTAATGCCGAACATGGTACACATGTTTCGGGAATTATTGCCGCTAACCGCAATAATGATAAGGGGATTAGGGGAGTGGCAGATAATGTTTTAATTATGCCTATTAGAGTGGTGCCAGAAGGTGATGAGCGAGATAAGGATGTGGCCAATGGTATACGTTATGCGGTTGATAATGGTGCAGACATTATTAACATGAGTTTTGGTAAGGGCTATAAATGGGATAAGGAAGTAGTGGATGAGGCAATTAAATATGCAGAATCTAAAGGCGTGCTGCTGGTTCATGCAGCAGGAAATGACAATAAGAACAATGACCGCGTAGCAAACTATCCTACTAAATATTATGATAGTAAGGAAGAACAGGAATACCGTAAAAAGAATAAAACGAATACAGATATATTACCAAGGCCTGTGCCTATGGGTTCAAATCCTAATGCTTACAATGCTCCAAGGGCCCCTGCACCATTGCCCGTAGACACAGCAAAATTTAATCTGCCCCATGCCAATAACTGGATAGAAGTTGGGGCCAGTGCCTATGCTGATGATGCGGATTTAAAAGCCGGTTTCTCCAATTACGGAAAATATACGGTTGATGTTTTTGCTCCTGGTTTTATGATTAAGTCGACTGTCCCAAAATCTCAATATGAGGAATTTGATGGTACCAGTATGGCTGCCCCTGTGGTTTCTGGCGTTGCTGCTGTGCTATTAAGTTATTATCCGGACCTAACTCCACAGGAAATCCGGGATATTATTATAAAATCAGTGACTAAAGTGAACCGCAAAGTAAAGTATAAAAATGATAGGGGTGAAACGGTAAAGGTGAATTTCTCGGACCTCTGCAAAAGTGGTGGTGTTGTGAATTTATATAACGCTTTAAAGCTGGCGGAAACCTATAAGAAATAATTTTCTATTTTAGTATGTACGCTTACGTGAATAAACTGTTCGTAAACGTACAATACTTTTTGATTAGCTGCATTTAAATGAGGTAAAGGCAGTATTTTGTGATGGCATAGGGATTGAATCAGCGGAGAAATAATTAGCTAGGGACTAACAGTTTCAATTTGGTCACGGGCGTCATCTCCATCGTCATCTGAATCATCAGTTTTAGTTTCCTCATTCGCTGTAGATTCACCTTTAGGAGCCGACTGCGATTGACCTGGTTCTTCTGTTTGTGTTGGTGCTGCATGTTCTTCGTTCCGCACAAAAGGGGGCGCTATGTTTTCTGTATCCGGTGTAACCGTTTCGATATTCATTTGTGCCTCTTCTGTTTTATTTGCAGTTGCAGGTTCTTCGTTCCGCACTGAAGGAGGCACTATGTTTTCTGTATCCGGTATAACCGTTTCTATATTCATTTGTACCTCTTCTGTTGGCTTAGGATGGTTATTTGCGTCTTTTCCTGTATTTCCCATATTAATGTCAGTTGTTTTAATATATACAATGAAATTAGCGTTGGTTTTGTTTGAAAAGATCTTAATGAGGGCCGGTATTACAGTTGGAAATAAGGCCTTAGGATGTGTTCGAAATTATAAAGACCCTTTGGAAGTTTGATTAAATCTTTCGCAACAAAAATTGCACCGTTACCAAATGCTTCCCGCGAGATGGATTCGTGGATCAGCCTGACTGTCTGGAAAGGAAAACCAAAGATTAACTCATGCTTCCCAACAATTCCACCAGCCCTTACTGAATTGATTTTTTCAACATCAATGTCTAATGCATTCGCTATTTTAATTGCTGTTCCGGAAACACCTTCTTTTTGTTTAAAATGTTCTTCAATGATTTCGATATCTACCCCAGGGGCAATTTTTTGAAGGAATTTTGCGGAGAATAAAAGGTAATTGACACCAAGTGTTATGTTTGGAGACCAGAATACGGTGGTTTGTTCTGCCAACTCCGTAAGCAGGTCTAACTCTTTAGATTGGTAATGTGATATGGCAGAAATGATTTTGATGTTGCGTTGCGCTGCTGCATGGCCATAAACATGAATTCCATCTTGGGAGGAAAAGTCGATGATAACATCTACTGGATGTTGATCCAATAAGTCGCCAACAGCAATATGTTCTGTTGAATAAATTAGTCCGGGTTCTTCGCTTTCTAACCCTAAGAATTCTGGCACTGACCGGTTTTCTAAGGTTGTAGTTCTTCTTAAAACCCACTCTAATGAGAATTCTTTGTTTTGTAAAATGACGGCTGCAACCGCTTTCCCTGTTTTCCCGAATCCTATTAAGCCGACTTTTATTTTCATATATACGCTGGTGTTTTTTTTGCAAAAGTAAGTATAATAAAATAAACGTAATTTGAGGTGATGTTAATTTAATTCTTCGTAAGAAAGGTATCTGCTGGAGGGGCGTATTTCTTCATTTCTTTGAAATATAATTTGGAAATGGCTATGGTGTTCTCTAATTTGGGATTAAACTTATAGCGCCTGAATAAGATGGATAGCCTACATAATATTTATTATTTCATTGAATTGGCTGGTACCTTTGCATTCGCTATAAGCGGGGCAACTGCATCACGGCAGCAGGGTCTTGATTTATTTGGGATTTGTGCAGTTGCATTTACTGTGGCCTGTGGTGGTGGTATTATCCGTGACGTTTGTATCGGTGCCATTCCACCAGCGGGATTAACAAATTGGTATTATTTAGTTGCATCTATTGCTGCATCTGCATTGACCATTGGGTTATTCCCACTTGTACAAAGGCTTAATCACCCAGTACTACTATTCGATGCGCTTGGTTTAGCCTTGTTTGCTGTTACTGGATCTCAAAAAACCTTATCCTATGGTCATAATGCTCAAATGGCCATAATATTAGGCGTTACCACTGCTGTTGGTGGAGGCGTATTGCGCGATGTATTACTGAATCGTGTTCCAGTTATTTTAAGGAAAGAGATTTATGCTTCTGCAGCGATTATAGGGGCAGCAATCGTGGTTTTAGGCAATTACTGGAATTTACCAGGTGATTGGGTGGCGGTCTTTTCTTTGGTGACGTGTTTTACCATAAGAATATTAGCACTTTATTATCATTGGAACCTTCCTTCATCAGGGCCAATTGAACGAAAGGACTAAAAGATATTAATTGACAATTGCATCTGGCTTTTGCCAAAAATACCGGGTATTATTTAATCACAAGAAGCAGCAACATCATGGTAAATTACGTAATAGATTGTTAACAAAAAATATAGATTTCAGGTAAATAAAAAGCGGCATTACAGAATTGAATCTGGAATGCCGCTTTCAGTAGCGGGGAGCAGAATCGAACTGCCGACCTCAGGGTTATGAATCCTGCGCTCTAACCATCTGAGCTACCCCGCCCTAAACTTAAAGGCACATTTTCTAGCAAAACAGTTTGCAATTGATGTTTGTGTTAAGGCGCGACAAAGGTAAGAGAATTCCGCTTTACTTGTATACAGATTCGGGGATTATGTCATGAAAATATATTTAACTCTATTTCAGATAGCCACTCTTATTGAGCATATCTATCCAAACCTGGTAACCTGCTGGAATCAGGTGCAAGCCATCTTTTGTAAGTTCGGCCTTTAAACGCTTTTCGCCATCCAGAAAGTGCGGATAGAGATCAATGACCGTTACATTTTTTGCGGTTAGTTTTTTAATCTCCTGGTTCAACCAAAGTATATGCTCATCTTTACCATAATGGTTCTTGAACTTGCCAAAACTGCTATTCACCGGTAAGAGCGTATAAAAGTATATCTGGGTCTTTTTAGATCCCTTTCTGACCCTACTGATAAGCTTCTTGTAATTAGCCAAGATCACTTCATCTGGAATATTTCTAGACACATCGTTTATTCCTATTAACACAAAGAGCTTCTTCGGCTTGCCGGCAATAACTTCATCAAGCCGCTCGAGTACGCCGAAGGTAATGTCGCCGGAGATGCCCCTGTTTTTTGCATGAGGTAAACCCAGTAAGGTTGACCAGTTTCCTCCAGCAGTAATGCTATTCCCAAGGAAAACATAGTCTTTCTTTTCCACTGGTGTAGCTTTGAATTCAGCAATTTTTTGCAAATATTTTGCAGGCCGATAGGTGCTATCCCATTCCTTTTGCTGCGCTTTCAGCGACATTGAACTTACAGCAACCAGAAGGGTTGCTGTAAGGATAACTTTAAACTTCAATACTTTCATTTTTATGAGAATTTGCCTCAACCAGATTTCTCTTTTCACGGTTCCAGGTAAAGGCAGTAAAAACAATTGACAATATACAAGCAGCAACAATGACTTCAAAGCCACCGTCCCAGCCCCATCTATCTACAACAAGACCAATTGAAATATTAGCGAAAAGTGCACCGCCCATATAACCGAATAATCCAGTTAAACCTGCTGCTGTTCCTGCTGCCTTTTTAGGTACAAGGTCTAATGCCTGTACACCGATTAACATTACCGGACCATAAATCAGGAAGCCGATTGCAATAAGTGCGGCATTATCTATCCATACATTGCCTGGAGGATTTTTCCAATAAACCAGTACAGCAATTGTTACCAATACCATATAGATGATGGTTGCAGGTGCACGTCTGCCTTTAAACACTTTGTCACTTAACCAGCCACAAATCAATGTCCCTGGAATCCCTGCATATTCGTAAAGAAAATATGCCATACCAGATTCACTTAAATTGAATCCTTTTGCCTCTTTGAGGAAGGTAGGAGACCAGTCTAGGATACCATAACGTACCAAATAAACGAAAGCGTTTGCAAAGGCGATATACCAAAGCATTCTGTTGTTAAATACATATTTAAAAAAGATCTCCTTGCCACTCAACTCCTTTTCATGTTCTTCGGAATAATTTTTTGGATAATCATTTTTATATTCTTCAATTGGTGGTAAACCGCATGATTGTGGAGTATCTCTAACCAGGATGTATGCAACTGCTGCAAGCACGAGTGCAATTAAACCTGGAAAATAGAATTTACTTTGCCAGTCGGCGAAGATTTCTACCGCCAGAATAGCAATTGGGCCAACCAAACCTCCACCTACATTATGGGCAACATTCCAGATCGACATCATGGTGCCACGCTCTTTAATGGAGTACCAATGTACCACAACCCTGCCACAAGGTGGCCATCCCATCCCTTGAAACCAACCATTAATAAACAGCAGAACAAACATGATCAGGATAGAAGAGGTGGCAAATGGAACCAGCCCCATAAAGATCATTGTCAATGCCGAGAATACTAAACCTACAGATAAAAATATTCTCGCATTACTCCTGTCGGAGATATTTCCCATGAGGAATTTACTGATACCATAGGCGATGGATACGCCTGAAAGAGCAAAGCCTAATTCAGCTTTTGAATAGCCTTGTGCAATTAAATCTGGCATGGCCAGTGAGAAATTTTTGCGCACAAGGTAATAACCTGCATAACCGATGAAGATACCTAGGAATACTTTAATTCGGTTGCTTCTGTATTCTTTGTCTATTTGATCTTTGGGTAGAAGTGTTTGATGTGGACTTGGTTGAAATAGTTTGAACATTTGGTCTTTGATATACTTTATTATAAATGGAACCTGCCGTTAGTCGACAAGTAAATCTGGGTAATCGGTAATGATACCGTCTACCTTTAGATCTTTTAAGCGCTGAATATCAGCTTTGGTATTTGCCGTCCAGGGTATTACCTTAATTTGCTGTGCATGGACTTTCGCTACCAATTCTGCAGTCACTAATTTATGCTCCGGACTGTAGATAAATGGTTTAAAACCCAATTCAGCGAGGTTTTCCTCAACAGACTTTTTGTTGTTTACTAAATAGGAAGTTCTGATTCCAGGATATTTCTGGTTAATCAGTTGGATGGTGCGTTTGTCGAATGATTGAATGACTACATAGGGTGCAATCTTTTTCTTCATGACCACATCCATTAATAATTTGACGAATTCTGCAGGCTCAGGGTTATATACGCCATCACCTTTAGCATCGCATTTAGTTTCGATATTGTAAAAGAGCTGCTTTTTGTTGTTTTGCTTGATGTAGGTCTGCACTGAATCGATCAGATCTTCTAAAAGCGGAATGTAGGCTTTCATTTTTTTCTGCTCCGGGAACTTATCATGAAACTTACTGCCAACATCGTATTTGCGCAAGTCAGCATAATTCATCTTATAAATAATCAGACTCTTTTCTTCTGCCTTACTGATCTTCTCACCATTCGGCTTCAAAATAAATTGTGAACTCAGGTAATCATCGTGCGAAACAACAACTTGTTTATCGCCGGTAATGTGGGTATCCATTTCCAGGGTAGTAATGCCGAGATCAATAGCATTTTTCATCGCTGCGATGGTATTCTCAGGCATCAGGCCTCTTCCGCCACGATGCGCTTCACTGCTGAATGATGGAAATTCAACTTGGTTTGAAGCTGTTAGGTCTTTCTGGCTCTTGCAGGCAAACAAACTCATCATTGCCAGGCCACTTGTGATATAGGTTATTCTTTTCATCATGTGATTACTTTTTTACCGCTGGTGCGTCAACTTCTTCTATATAAACATTGCCAAATCGATCAGTAACTTCAACTTTTATGTGTTTCACTAAAGGACTGAAGTGTGCCACGAAGATATGCTCGGTTTTACGCGGTTCGGGGAACTTCCTCCTTAATGGCAACTGGTCACCTTTATACAATTCTACGGAAAGCGGGTCGTAACCCTTTTGTGCTTCCAAGATTCCCATATCCTTGCCATCAAGGAAATACTTCACTGTCCATTGCGAATCATAATTCCATACATTGGCAATCAGACGACTTTGTTTTGTGAGGACATCAAGGAATATACTCAGCTGTTTCTGTTTTTGCTCGCCAGTCGATTTATAATACCATTTTAGCTGGTTGCCATCGACTTCATAAACACCATATCCACGAGGCGTGCCATCTTCACAGATGGGACCTGTCCACCAGGCTCCGCAAACGGTTCCATGGTTATGTTCGTAAATGTTATTAGTAATTACATTTTTGTTGTAGTGCGTATGGCCCGACATGATATGGACATGCTGATAACCTTCCAGCAAGGCATATAATTCTTTATTATTCTTTACACCGCTATGTACGGGGATATGCAGGTTGATGATTAGCAACTGGTCTTTCGCTACATGCTCAAGGTCTTTCTTTAGCCAGTTTAACTGTGTTTGTGAGATGTAACCATCATAGTTCCGATCAGTGCCCAGGTATCTTACATCATCTAATACCACATAATGCGCTTTGCCACGGTTAAAAGAGTAGTAGGTTGGGCCGAATACTTCCTTAAATGTAACATCAGAAGTTTCATCGCCGCCCTTTCTGTAATCCATATCGTGATTTCCCAAGGCCTGGAAAAAAGGAATACCCATCTTTGCAACTGCTTTATTATAGTCGTCAAAGAGTTGATGTTCATCCCAAACGATATCACCTACACAAATGCCATGGATTAACGCGTCCGGGCCCAATGATTTTAGGAGCTCCTGTACATCAGGAACCGACGTTTCCATCATCTGCCGTACATCTTCTGCATTTTTAACCTGTGGATCTGCCCAAATCAGGAACTGGTGTTTTAAATCATCCTGACGAAGTTTCTCTAATTCGAAATTATATTGATTGCCATTTTTTAACTTCTCATACTGACGTACAATTTGCTCGGTTGTTTTAAAAGCGTAACCAGCAGGTGTACTTATAAATAAGTTGGTTGCCAGTTCATGGGGCTCAATCTGATATCTTCCTTTGTTATCGGTGACAACCACGCTGTAGCCATCGGATATGACAACACGCGCAAGACCTTTACCTGCAGATGTTACCCTGCCTCTAATTTTGTTGTTCGTGCTCAGTTTATCGAAGCCACTGGTTTGCAAACTGATGAATGCTGCACCTGTGATTAGTCCGAACTTTTGTATAAATGACCTTCTATTCATTATGTTTCGATTATGTTGTGTTCCGACACCATATTGAGGTTAAGTCGAAAATAACTTATAAGACAAAAAACTGGATGGCCAGAGGCCACCCAGTTTTAAAAATTAACCTTAGTTAGAGTAAATAGCAATGTCTTCGATACATAACCTGCCGTTATAGACATTTGGTACACTTGTAGGGCCTAATCCTAATTTATTGATTCTGAACCTTACTTTACCTTTGATATTCAAAGCGAAAGTTTCCTGTCTTGAACCACCGCTCTGTGCCTTAACATCTGGCCCGGCAGCAACCCAGGTGGTACCACCATCGGTAGAATATTCCAGTCTGAATGTACTAATGGCATCTGTGTAATAAGCACCGTGCCATAAAGTTACTTTTGATGCTCCATTTGGCAAGTCAAAATTCATTTGTAGTAAAGCTGAGACAGTTAAATTCTGGTTAAACCTGATGGATTGTTTACCAGGCTCATTAAACCTGTCTCTACCTGCTGTGTTGCCAAAGATCGAATGCAATAATTTCCAGTTTCCTGTTTTCAGTTGAACATTGTTATCAGGAACATCAGGCGTATTCATATTATAGGAACCTTTGAAAGATGCATCAGGTGTTTCGAAACTTTCTGGCCAGCCTGCATAAATAGGACCACTGGCATTGGCTACATCCGCTTCCGTACGCAGACGCACTTGTTGGGTTGAACCAAAGTTTCCATCAGCATTTCCGTATACAGGAATTACAGTATAAGTAGCACTTGCTGGCATTGAATTTCCTGCGAAAGTGGCCTCTGTTTTTGTAAGTAACTCTACTGTACTGCCAGAACCATCGTCAAGTGTTTTAGCACCAGCGTAAGTGTCACCTGCGGCAGGAAGTGGTTTAGTATCTGCGGTAATTTTGATTAACGTGTTTTCATACAGCGCAAAGTCTTTAGATAAAGCGCCCATTGACACAGATCTTGCAAGCATTGGTTTTCCAGAAGCGATCTTTTGGATATTAGCCGCTGACAGGCCTTTCAATTGTAAGGATTCACCTGTTTTAGATAAAATACCACCTTCCAGATCGATCACAACTGAATCACCAGGTACGAATGGTACTTCTGCAGCCCCTAAGTCAACCAGCAAACCAGCCATTTGACCTCTGTCGAGACTTTGGATAATCAATGTGCCTTGAGGAAAGTTCTTCCCGCTCTGGTTAGAGATCACAATTCCTCCGGTTTTACTTGCTCCCGTTAAGGCTTCAGAAGTAATTTTCACGTCTGTGCCTTTGTATAGTTTCTTAACTACAAATATCGCAGCAACGGGATTGTCTTTGCCCAGGGAAGGATTTACATCCTTCTTGCAGGCATTGAATACGATACCGCAAAGGACTAATGCGGCGAGAATAGAATATATCTTTTTCATATCTGATTATCTTAATTTTCTTTGTTCCACCAAACCTTGGTGTTTAAATCATCTGCTCCGAATATGGCTATCGCACTTGTGTAATTTGCCGCATTCAGCGACTGCACATACACAGGATATTTAAACCTCGCCGGCATTAGGCCATTATTTTGAAGACCTTCTCCTTTAGGCAAGTTAGGGTGGCCAGTTCTTCTGTACTCAAACCATTGCTGGAAATCTGTGAAGAACAAGGTGTAATACTTTTGAAGGTGGATTTTTTCCATTTTTGCATCCAGACCAGCCCCATCATTCCAGGAAATCTCCGGATTGGTCAAATGATCAGTTGGAACCTGTGTATTCCAGAATGTTATGGCATTCGTTACACCTGTTTCATAATAAGTTTTAGCATTACCAGAAATATAACCTTTAACTGAAGCCTCAGCTAAGATAAACTGTAACTCTGCATAGTTCATAATGTTTCCCAATAACGGCTCATTCATTAATGCAGCATTGTATAACGAAGCGCGTTCAGGTATTTTTCCACGAACGTAACCACTAGGGATTCCCGAATAGGTGCCCCCTGCTACTGTTGCCCAAATTGTGCGACGTGGGTCATTCCAACTGTTTAGGGTGTTAATGAAAAATTCACTTAATCCATTATCGCCATTAAAATCAAATGCACGGAAAGTATTAAAAGCCGATACATAAGGTGGTATAGTAGTGTAACGCACTACTGCCGACTCCTGGTTGCTGGTGAAAATTGGGTATTTAGTCGCATCGCTTACTATTTGTTGAATTTTAGTTACAGCTCCTGAACTGGTTTTTCCTGATGCACGCATTAACAAGCGCAGGTACAGTGAGTTGCCAAACTTACGCCAGTTGTTGATAACCAAAGGCGAACCGACTGCTTCAGTGGTTCCTGATGGAAGATTTCTTCCGTACACTGGATCATACGCTATTTGTTCAAGTGTTAGGGCTTTACCGTTTGCCAATAATTCATTGGCTTGCTCTAATTTCTCAAACAACGATTTGTAAATGTTTTCCTGTGTATCAAATTTAGGTTGATAGACCTGCTCTTTCCCTTTATTGGATTCACTATAAGGCACATCACCAAAAGTATCAGTGATTAATGAACTTACAAAAACGTCACAGATTAGCGCAATTCCCATATAGGTATTGTTGTTCAAGTCTTCTGCGCGTGCGTACATATCTCTGAAATTGGTTAACTGCTGATACCAGTTATTCCACATATAATCAGATTCGGAAGGGCGTACTACATAACGGTGTATCTCGTCACTGTCTATAGTGGTTACATGCACCTGCATTAATTCATTGTTAAGGCGCAATGCCCTGTTGTTGTTACGGGTTACCACGTCCCATAATGCTGGCGTCAATAAAGCCTCTGGCAATGCAGCAACACTGGCATTGGGGTTAGTATTTAATTCTTTAAAATCCTTTTTGCAGGAAGTTGTTAACATCATTCCTGTTGTTAAAAACAGCAGGAAAGTTTTATATCTTATATTCATGATCTGTTTTTTTAAGTTTAAATGCCTATGCTAATATTTACCCCGAAAGTTCTGGTTGCAGGGAATTGTCCTGATTCGAAACCAGCAGTAACGTCGCCTGATGCGCCAATACTTCCTACTTCCGGATCAAATGCCGGCCAATTGGTAAACATCAATAAATTACGGCCGTAAACTCCGATAGTTGCACGTTGAAGACCTAATCGACTCACCACTTTTGGCGTGAATGAATAATCTAAACGGGCCTCACGGAATTTAATATAATCGGTACTGAAGATGTTTGATTCCACATTATCACGCACGAAGTGCGATTTGTAATAACTTCCAATGTTGGTAGCCACAACTGTGTTCGGGCTGTAAGTACCATCAGGGTTTAATACCACTCCGTCGCCAATGATTCCATTATAGCGACCCGGTAAGGTTTTTTTTAACTTACCTTCTTCAGCTAATACGGCATGAGTTAAGCTATAAGCAACACCACCAAATTGTGCATCAAACAATACATTTAAATTGAAACGTCCGTAACCGAAAGATGTACCTAAACTAGATTTATATGGGGAGGTAGAGTTACCCAGATTTTGTGTAGTCTCACCCATTAAAGGGTATCCATTTTCATAAACGATTTGTCCATCAGGCGAGCGCTGGTAGCCTAAGCCGTAGATATCGCCCATGGCACCACCCACACGTGCTTCGATAGTGCCTCGGGGACCAGTAGCTAAAACCAATGAACCAACCTCATCGTTAAGTTCAACAACTTTGTTGTTATTTACAGAAAATGTTCCGAACACGTTCATGTTAAAACCATTTTTGCTCTTAAACACATCGCCGTTCAATTGAACCTCTAAACCATTGTTGGCTACTTTACCAACGTTAAGGATAACAGATCCGTAACCTGCAGCATTATCAATTCTGGAAGGAATAATCTGATCTTTAGTATCGTTTTTATATACGGCAACATCTAAGTTCAGTTTGTTCTGAAATAAACGCAAATCTAAACCCAACTCATAACTTGTAGTCATTAGTGGTCTTAATTGAGGATTTGCAATTACATTTGGGTTTTCCAGACTTCCCGGGAATGGTGTTGGATTATAAAAGAATGAAGTTTGGTATGGTTTAGTTGAACCGCTTCCAGCTTGTGCCACAGATCCACGTACCTTTAGGAAAGAAATAGCTGATGGCATTTCAAAAGCCTCCGATAATACTGCACTCATTCCTAAGGAATAATAATCGAATGATACGTTATCGGTAGAAGTTGGGGTAGCCAAAGTACTTACCCAGTCATTTCTATAAGTTAAGTCCATGTATAAGAACTTGTCGTAACTAAATGAACCTAAACCGTAGAAACTGTTGAATGCATAGCTTGCGCGGTTGGGCAAGGCTATCAATTGGTTCTTAGCATTGGCGAAATTGAAAATTCCAGGGTAAAGTAATTGATCAGCTCTTAACTCATCTTTAATGTATTTATTCATCATCTTGCTACCACCTGCGGTTAAGTTATAGTCAAACTTAGAACCTAAAGTGTTATTGTAACGAAGCAGAAAGTCGCTGTTAACCTCCTGGTTATAGATGTTCTGCGTGCGGTACATTCCGGTAGCAAACTTATTAGAGTTAAACGGGCGTTGTTGCTGGCGATCTTCGTAAGATAAATCGACTGAGGTACGTACCATCAAACTTAGGTTGTCCAGGAAGTTATAAGTAGCGCTTACATTACCAACTACGTTGTTGCGGTTAGAGCTGTTTAACATTTCATTTGCAATCAAATATGGATTGTCTAACAAACTACTGAACGGACGATTTTGCGCAATGCCTTCTTGGTCTGGCAACCAGTAGTCTTTAAACCAGTCGAGATTCATGTTAGGCGCCAGACCCCTGATGAAATACATGATGGTTTGGTTATTGTAACCGGTTGAGGGTAAGTTATCAGAGTATTTATTAGTATAATTTACTTTACTCGCGATCTGTAGCTTATCAGTAAGTTTGCTGTTTACCGATAAGGAAACCGTATTACGGGTATATCCAGTATTTGGAATTATCCACTTATTCTCCAGGTTAGTAATTGATAAACGTGCTGTGGTTTTATCAGTACCGCCATCAAGAGAAACGCTATTGGTATATGTTGTACCCGTTTGAAAGAAATCCTTGTGGTTATTTTCGTAAGGTACCCAAGGAAGACGCGTTGCACTTGTAGTACGGGTAACAGGATCATATTGGAAATACGATTGTCCATCAAACTTTGGTCCCCATGCAGAGCTGGTACTTCTGGTACTCGGGCCATCAGCAGTAGCCAGATAAGAATAATACAAATCCTGGCCTATATCACCCTGGCCATATTCATACTGATACTCTGGCCAGCTGCTCACATTTTCAATTGCGGTGTTGGAGTTGATGCTAACCCCAATACCCTTTTGTGCTCTTCCAGATTTGGTGGTGATGATTACAGCACCGTTTCCTCCTCTTGAACCATATAAGGCTGTTGCTGCAGGACCTTTCAATACGGATACACTTTCAATATCCTCAGGGTTGATGTCTGCTAAACCATTTCCGAAATCGGATGGCGAATCGCCGCCCAGGTAAGAGCTGCTGCCACCACCTGTTGAGCGACCACTGCTAGAGCTGGTGATTACTCCATCAATAACAACGAGTGCAGCACTTTCGCCAGAGAGTGAATTCTCGCCTCTTAAAATAATTTTGTTTGTTCCAGCAGGACCGCCGCCTGATTTAACCAGGTTCAAACCCGCAACTTTACCACTTAAGGCATCCGTCCAGTTATTGGAAATAGCATTGGTTAATTCTTCGTTTTTAAGCGTAGACACAGAATAACCTAAGGCTTTCTCCTCACGTTTAATCCCTAATGCTGTTACCACAACTTCATTCAGTGCGCTTGACTGTTCTTTTAAACGAAAAGTAAGTGGTGATTGATCGTTGATTACTCTGCTTGCCTCATTGTAACCGATCATTGTTACTGTTAAGGAGCCGCCTCTGGCAATTTTTACACTAAAGATTCCTTCGCCATTGGTTGTACCCAACACTTTGCGTTGCCCATCCATGATGGTGGCACCGGGAAGTGGTTGTCCATCGGCATCATCAAGAATTTTTCCTGTAACTGTGATTACATCCTGCGCTTGTTGCTGCCAGGTTACTCCAACAGGTACTGCAAAGACTGTTTGCGGCAATTGCATGGCAAAGGCAAACAGCGCTACACCGGCCATATAATGACCAGCCTTATACCGCTTAGTAAAATTTTTGTTCATATTTGGATTTTTTGGTTTGTGCTCGTTTTTTGAACATTCGCATCTTAAATTATTTCGTTAATAAGTTTTCGCGAAGTTCAATGTTATTATATATACTGTTGTTAAAGTTTTCGTTAACTTAATGTGAAGGGATTTCCTGGTATTTTAAAAGGTATTGCGCCACGAGCTCATTAAATTGCTGTAACTGAGCACTTACCCATTCCATATCCTTTTCTAGTTCTACTGCCATGATTTCGGCTACAGCAGGAGCAAGCTTCTCAGCCAGCTCGGCATTCAGAAATAAAACTCTGCGCCTACGTGCCAGGACGTCTTCAACCGTTCTTGCCATTTCGTTACGGACCATCCAGATAACTTCAGCTTTTACCAAACTTGATTCAGTATGAAGCGGCTGTGCCAACTGTGCATCGTCTTTCATCAACTTCTTAATTTTGGCCGCGTCGCTGCCATAGAAAGCAAATTCTCCTTGTTCTACTATTTCCTGAGCACCGTGGATTTTAACTTTCTCTGTGATGCATTTTACACGGTGAAGTTGACCCAAGGCAATTGCCTTGTCTATTGTATCTTGGGCCATTCTTCTATAGGTTGTCCATTTGCCACCCGTAATGGTGATCATCCCCGAATCGCTTACAATAAGCTTATGGCTTCTGGAAATTTCTTTTGTGCTACCGGTGTTTTTACCCGGCGCTGCTAGTGGTCTTAAACCAGCAAAGGCGGATAAAATATCCTGATGACGAGGTTTTTTTAACAGATAATTTCCCGCGGTTTTCAGAATAAATTCAATTTCTTCGGTTAGTGGTTTAGGCTCCATACTATGGGCATCGAGTGGGGTATCTGTTGTGCCCACCAATACCTTTCCATGCCATGGTACAGCGAATAAAACCCGGCCATCGCTTGTTTTTGGAATCATCAATGCAGTGTCGCCCTTTAAAAATGAGCGATCCAAGACAATGTGTGCCCCCTGGCTCGGTCGCACTAAAGCGTTTCCTGCAGGAACATCCATCTTTAAAATATCGTCAACAAATACACCTGTGGCATTAATAATACTTTTGCCGTAAACCTTAAATGACTCTCCGGTTTCTAAATCTTCAGTGATAATACCATTTACACGACCATCCGATCCTTTTGTTAGCGAGTTTACACGCATATAGTTTAAAAGCACACCACCATATTCAGCAGCTGTCTGCGCAAGGTTGATTGCCAGTCTGGAATCATCAAATTGTCCATCGCTATAGCTAACACCGCCAATCAGCGCTTTTTTTGACAAACCTGGAATAGCAGCCAGCACCTTGTCTGCGGTTAACCAGGCTGACTTTCTAAAGCCGCTTCTTCCTGCAAGGAGGTCGTAGAATTTCAGGCCAACTAAATACATTAATTTTGAAGACCAGTCGTATGTAGGGATAATAAACTCTTGATCATGAACCAAGTGAGAGGCGTTTTTTAATAACAAGCCTCTTTCATGTAATGCCTCATATACTAAGGCAATATCGCCTTGAGCAAGATATCTTACCCCACCATGCACCAATTTGGTGCTTCGGCTGGAGGTACCTTTAGCAAAATCTGACTGTTCAACCAATAATGTGCGATAGCCCCTGCTTGCTGCATCAACTGCAGTTCCCAACCCTGTGGCACCGCCACCAATAATAATCACATCCCATTCCTTTTCTTCTTGTATAGCACTGATAGAGCCGGCTCTGCTAAATATCATTTTTTGTATGTTTTAACGTATAGTTTCAGTTGATTTCGTTTGATATCAAACACTTCTTTAAACGAAACTAATGATAATATATTTACAAACGAAAGGAAATTATATGATCATGTATTATTTCCCTAGATTTGTTACTAAAAGGCTTGAAAAATGAAAATTATGGGTAACTTATGCTTCTATTTAAGGAAACATATGATTAGCATTGCCGAGAGACATCAATATATATTAACCAAGATTCAAAATGATGGACGTTTAGATGTTCAGAGTCTATGTAAAGAATTAGACGTTTCTTCAGTAACCATTCGTAAGGATCTGAAACTTTTAGAAGATAAAAATTTACTATACAGAACACACGGAGGTGCAACGCTCAATAACCCCTATGCTGCGGATAGGCCAGTAAACGAAAAACAACATCTGCAAAGTGCAGAGAAAAACAGAATTGGCGCTCTTGCAGCTACCTTAATTGAGGAAAATGATTCCATTATCATTGCTTCAGGTACTTCCGTTTTATCACTTGCAAGAAATATTCAACCAAAAGGGGCGGTCACCGTTATTACGTCTGCATTGAATGTGGCCTTAGAATTAATGCAGCAACCACAGATAGAAGTGATACAACTTGGTGGTTTGCTCCGTAAGTCATCTTCATCTGTAACTGGCCCATATTCAGAAAACATTCTGAATGACATTTTCTGCAGCAAACTATTTTTAGGTGTAGACGGGATAGATATTGAATTTGGACTCACCACAACCAGTGCGTTGGAAGCGCACCTGAACAGGCAAATGATTGCAGCCTCTCAGAAAATTGTTGTGCTTGCTGATTCAACGAAATTTGGAAGACGGGGATTTGGGAAGATCTGCGGAATAGAGCAGGTTGATCACATTATTACCGACAGTGGAATTTCGGACCAAACCGTAAAAGCATTTGAGACCTTGGGAATTAAAGTGTCGATTACTTAAACCGGGAAATATATATTTAGGATAGGTTAGGTTTTCCGGTGCATTTGCCCATTAAATAATTGATGGATCAAGCACTAAAAGACGGCTGTACGAATAGCGTTTCACAGAAGAGGTACGCCTGAATTTTGTAGATGTTCACTTTGTTTCGTATTGTTACCATTGTAATCATCGCCGGAAAAACAACAAGGTAAGACTTGTTTTGTGCTTCTAGAAATTCAAGATTTGATGGGTGATTATTGTGTTTGTTTCATCAACAAGACAGAGAGAAGAAACGCTGTTTAAGAGTAGCGGGGAGCAGAATCGAACTGCCGACCTCAGGGTTATGAATCCTGCGCTCTAACCATCTGAGCTACCCCGCCGTATTCTTATTTTTTAAAGAGTTGCAAATATAGAATAATTTCGCTTTCTTTAGAAATAAATCATCAAAATTATTCATTTAAGTCAAAATATAAGGGTTTAGAGATGTCAGAAAAGAAAAAGTTCACACTAGAATACGAAATGAAATCATCTCCGCGTATTTTGTTTAGTTTTATTAGCGAGCCTAACGGCCTGTCTCAGTGGTTCGCAGATGATGTGATATTTCGTGATCAGGTGTTTACTTTTACCTGGGACGACGAAGTGCAGAAAGCAAAGCTGTTAAGCATAAAAGAAAATAAACTTGTTAAATTTAAGTGGATTGATGACGAACCACATTGTTATTTCGAAATGGAAATTGTTCAGGACGACTTAACCAACGATGTCGCCTTGAGCATTACCGACTTTGCTACCGCTGAAACCATTGCGGAACGTACGTCAATCTGGGATAACCAAATAACCTATTTGCTCAGTGTAATTGGCGCTTAAATAATTCCCGCGCATTGACTACCTTTGTATATTGAAAAAGATACACTTACTTTTAGTCAAAGCTTTCATTAAGCCGTTTATCGCCACGTTTTTTATCGTGATGTTCATCTTGCTGATGTTTTTCCTGTTTAAATACGTTGATGATTTAATCGGTAAAGGCTTCGAGTGGTATGTCATTCTCGAGTTGATGTTATATGCATCGGCAGCCAATGTATCCATGGCACTGCCACTTTCAGTACTCTTATCGTCAATTATGACTTTCGGTAGCTTGGGTGAAAACTACGAGCTGGTGGCAATTAAGTCGGCGGGGGTATCCCTTCAAAAGGCCATGCGGCCGCTGTTTATGGTCATCGTGATTATGGCTTTCAGTTCCTTTTTATTTTCCGACTACATCCTGCCTAAAGCCAACTTAAAGTTTGGTTCCCTGCTTTGGGATGTGCGTAATAAAAAACTGTCTTTTTTAATTAAAGAAGGTGTATTTAATAACAGTATTCCGGGATATTCGATCCGTGTAGATAAAAAGGGGGAAGACGGAATCTCCCTTGAAGGTATTATGATCTACGATCATAGTGCAACCAGCGGCATTGCTAAAGTGATTATGGCCAAGAACGGCAAGATGTATAAAACCAGTGACGACCAATACCTGATGCTAAAGCTCAACGATGGTGTTAGGTATGAAGAGAAGACCGGTAAAACTGCTTACTACAATCCCCGTCAGGAACTCTATAGAATGCGCTTTAAAGAAACTGAGCAGAAGTTTGACTTTTCCAGTTTCAAAATGAACCGCACTGACGAAAACAGTTTTCGGTCGAACACACAAATGCTTAACCTGAAAGGATTAGTTAAAAAAGAGGATTCCCTCGCCAGGGTTACTGACAGTATCAATAATTTCGCAAAAACAAGCATAGGAAGCTACTATAAACAAAACAACTATACAAAAGGGTATACTAAGATAAAAGTGCCTGCGAAGGTTATTAAAGGCGAAGTTATTAATATGTTTCCCGAAGACCAGCGTCTGGCGATATCTCAAAGCGCTTTAGACCAGGTCACGTCTATTCAACAATCTACCGCCGGCAAAATTCCCGAACATAAAGATGTCTTCCGCAATTATGTAAAAGTAAAAATTGAGTACCAGCGTAAATTCGTATTAGCAGCTTCATGTCTGTTGTTGTTTTTTATTGGTGCCCCACTGGGTGCGATCATTAGAAAAGGCGGATTAGGATTACCAGTGGTGATGGCGGTGGTGTTCTTTTTGATTTATCACATTATATCTACAGTGAGTGAAAAATCGGCGATTCAAGGTACGATTAATCCGGCGTTGGGTATTTGGATGGCGATTATTGTGTTAAGTCCGCTGGGTGCATTTTTAACCTATAAAGCGACTGTTGATTCGGCGCTGTTTGACACTACCTACTACAAAGGCCTGATCAAGAATCTTTTCAAAAAGAAATAACATCCGTTAACTCCTGTATACAAGTTGTAATAGCTATTAATGATATTTTAAGGACATTAATTACACCGAAGATTGTAACTTTGTATAGTAGCCATTGGTGCACATTTACACCATTGGTCAAGAACATTTAAAAATGGAAATTAAATTGAACACAATAGAAGATGCTATTGTAGATATTAAAGCTGGCAAGCTGATTATTGTAGTTGACGATGAGGATAGAGAAAATGAAGGTGATTTCGTAGCTGCTGCCGAAAAAATAACTCCCGAATTGGTAAACTTCATGGCTACTTATGGCAGAGGATTGATTTGTGTGCCCTTAACAGAAGAGCGCTGTGATGAACTCGGACTTGAATTAATGGTTGGAAAGAACACTGCTGCTTATGAAACTAATTTTACTGTTTCTGTAGATTTAGTTGGCCATGGTTGTACTACTGGTATTTCTGCCACCGACCGATCTAAAACAATACAGGCACTGGTCAATCCAGATACTGATCCTGATGAATTAGGAAGACCTGGACATATTTTCCCACTACGTGCTAAACATGGAGGTGTGCTTCGCCGTTCGGGGCATACTGAAGCTAGTGTAGACCTTGCAAGGTTAGCTGGTTTAGCTCCGGCTGGCGTATTGGTCGAAATTATGAAGGACGACGGAGAAATGGCTCGTTTACCTGATTTAATGAAGATTGCTGCTCAGCACCAGTTGAAAATTATTTCTATTAAAGACCTTATTGCTTATCGTTTAGCCAACGAAAGCCTGATTATACCCGAAGTGACGGTTAACTTACCTACAGAATGGGGCGATTTTAAATTAACGGCTTATACTCAAATTGACACCGCTGCGCAGCATTTAGCATTAAGTAAAGGCGAATGGGCAGAAAACGAACCAGTATTGGTTCGTGTACACAGTTCTTGTGTTACAGGTGATATATTTGGTTCCTGCCGTTGCGACTGTGGTCCGCAACTCCATAAATCAATGGAAATGATACAGAAGGCTGGAAAAGGCCTGATCGTTTACATGAACCAGGAGGGTAGAGGAATTGGTCTGGTTAATAAGTTGCGTTCTTACAACTTGCAGGATATTGGTTTCGATACCGTTGAAGCAAATATTAAGTTAGGTTTTAAAGGTGATGAAAGAGACTACGGTGTAGGCGCACAGATCATCAGGGCACAAGGTGTAACTAAAATGAAATTGATGTCAAATAATCCTACTAAAAGAGCCGGATTAATAGGGTATGGTTTGGAGATTGTTGAAAACGTTGCAATAGAAATAGAAAGTAATATACATAATGAATCGTACTTAAAAACAAAGAGAGACAAAATGGGTCACCAAATTATGAAAGGTTAGCCCTTTATCTTTTTAGTCTTATTCTTTTCATTTTCTTCCTTCAAAACAGCTTCCTTAGCCTGGAGCTGTTTTGCTGCTTTAGCATCTTCCTCTTCTTTCAATTTACGCTGGTTCTTTTTATACTGCCCGGTCATTTTCTGTAAAAACTCCCTGAAATTTTCAAACTGCTGGGTATAGATCAGCCCAAGCGCAGTTACATTGTTATTCTGGTTGATACCGCTGTTTAAAAAGATACTCTGTTGTGTTGGAGGTTTATTAGCGAGTTTACCCACCAGCGAGCCATCCTTTTTGAGCAGGGCAAGCAATTCTACTTCACCACCCACATTATTATTATTAAAACCTATGGATAGATCGCTGGTACTATTCCTATCTACAATGCCAGCATTTAAAATTACCCGGTCATTGAAGAATTTGAATGATGCATTGGCTTCATTAAACGATCTGATGTTAATATCTACAAAGTCCAGGTTAAGTGATGACAGGACATTGTTAAACTGGTTAAACAATAATTCTGTAGCGGTACTTGCTACTCCAGATGTCAATTGTTTCCCCAAATCCTGTTTACCATTTCCTGGAGCAAAGCTCCTGCGGATGATTAAACTAAAGGCTTGAAGGTTGAGGTTGTTCGGATCACTGAAATAAGCCTGTAAATCTTCTTTAATAGCTGGATTGGAAGGGAAGAAAATATCTAATTTAATATCCGGTTTTAAGAGTAGACCAGATAGACCCATTTCCACTTCTGTAAGTACCCGATCTCCCGAATTGCTATTCGTTTCCGCCCGATTGGCCGCAGAAAACAAATCGTCAAGACTGGCCCTTAAAGAGTAAATGGCTTTTAATTGAATCTGTGCAGCAGTGGGATTACCTGTCCAACGGATACTTCCACCCTGCCGGATGGTAAACTTTTTGTTGATCACTTCCTGAGCCGTGAAATCGAAACTACCTGATTCTATAACATAATCACCGGTCATCTCAAAGTCGCCCAGGCTGTTAATTTCGAGGTTTAAATTGCCATTGCCTTTACCACTAAGCTTACCCAGGGTAGTAAAAATATTAGCGGTGCTATTTGCATCTACCACCAGGTTAAAGCTCATGGTCAATCCATCAAAGCTTGTCTGTTTCTTTTCAACCTTGGTGGTGTCTTTGCTCACAAAGGTGATAAAATCTTTTGAGCTCACTGTTTCTGAACTGTTTAGCGGCAGGTTAAACACAGTACCACTTTCAGTTTTTGCATCAATCCCAATAAACATTCTATTTGTTGGCCCTTTAAAAACAAAGGTACCTGTGGCGTAGGCCTGCCCAAAATAAAGCGGATTGTCTTTTGCCGTAGTATTTAAGGCCATAAAATCCAATGACTTAACAACAATGTCTAGGTCAGGCCTGCTAATGTTGTTTAGATCAACAGTTCCGTTTGCCTGTGCTTTGTTGCCTCCAATATCCCGCAATTCAAGGTTGTCGATATTAATTACGCTGTTTCTAACCGAGACTTTATCAGAAATGGTGTAATTCGTTTTGAGGTAATTGACTGTAAGCTGTGCATTATCTAAAGCAATATCTCCGTTAATTTCAGGTTTGCTAAATGGGCCGTTAATACGCAGATCTGTAGTAATTTTTCCTTTTAAATCGCTTACCAATGTTTTTACGAAAGGAGCAAGTATTGCCATTTCGCTGTTTTTTAACTTCACCGTCAAGTCGATTTGCTTTTCGTTCAGATCTAAGTTGCCTGTTAAATTTAACGTTTCTTCATTATTCGCTAAAATGCTGGTATATACATTAGCTACATTCCCGGTACGGTCGTACGAAGATGTATCGGTAAGGGAGCCAATATAAGTATCATTGAAGTTTAAGGAATCAATACGGATGTCGTCAGAAACCCTAATTGAACTTGTTATTCCATAAAGTGAAGTTTTCCCATTTAACCGTCCACCTAAATTCACACCAAATCCTTTTGCAAAAGGGTTAAGGGTTTTTAGCTGGAAATCTTTAAAGGTAATTGCGAGTAAGTCTGTAGGGTCTTTAGAAATCAAACCGTTGATAGAGAGTTGCTGTTCCCCGTTAGTCAAGTCAAAATTTTTAATTTCTGTTTTCCCTTCATTAAAATTAATTTGGACTTTCTCCTGTATCTCCCATTCTTCCCGGTTAATTGTTAATAGGGAAGGTAATACGCTAATGCGTGCAGTATTGTTTGTTGCAAATTCTACCAGACCATTTAAATCCAGCTTATTTACATCATCGGCATCTGAAAGTTTAATGTTGGTCAATAAACTATCATTCCTGATTATATTTGAAATATTGACGTTTTTAATGTACAGACTATCGTTAAGATCTACGCGGTCTGAGGTAATAATAGCATGTAACTGTTGATCACTTGTATTTTCATCAATAATGATGTTGTTCACGACCACTCCTTTGTAAGTAAGTTTTCTGATAAAGCCATTGAGTGTAGCTATTTTCTTTTCAGAATTAAAGTCACCAATCAAAATGGCATCATCTTCTATTTCTAAACCAGGAATTAACAGGTGAGAGAGCGGTTCGAAATGTTTGACTTTTAGGTTGAACTGGAAGTTCTGCGTACCATAGTTCTCAATATGGGTGTTTAAAGATGGGATGTATGCTTTTGCCAGGGCTTTATAATAAGAAGGAAGGTTATTTAGGTCGTACTGACCTTTAATGCTGGCATCTAATATATCTGATTCAATGGTTAATGCCCGGTCAATACCAATTCCCTGGGCGGTAAGCTGCACAGAATCTATATTATAGATGCCCTTTACATTATTTAATCTAATATTGCTAATGGATAGATTTCCCTGGATATTGTTGAGGTTGTTGCCGGAAAAGTTAGTGGTAAAATCTGCGTCAATTTGCAGGGAATCATTGGTCAGGTTTAAAGACCTGAGTCTTGCTTCTCTAATGCTTGCAGTAAAATTGAAAACTGGCAAAGTTGAATTTAGATTCACTCCGCCATCAAAAATTAGGTTAACATTTTTATCGTCTATCGTTAGCCGGCCATCAAAATACTTTTTCTCAAATGTTCCGTCAATAT
The DNA here is from genome assembly GCF_045627485.1 of Pedobacter sp. GTDB lineage: Bacteria > Bacteroidota > Bacteroidia > Sphingobacteriales > Sphingobacteriaceae > Pedobacter. Next base: position 24,599 of record NZ_JAZQNU010000100.1, read on the forward strand.
TCACATTACTGTAGCGGTATTGGTTGAAATCAATGTACTTAATTTTACCACTAATTTTTTCAGTAAGGTTGTTAATCTCCATGCCGCGACCTTTTATATTGACATCCGCAGTTACCCTTCCTAATGCTTTTTCATCTAGTAAATTGCCAAGATTAAAATCGTAAGTTTTAACGTAACCCGAATAGGAGGGAACACCTGCCTTATCAATTTTCATATTCACATCAGAAACGACCCGTCCTAACTTGGTTTTGAATTCCCCGTAGGCAATAAAATCATTTTGAAAACCTGTGAAACTTCCTTTAAAATTGATGTTTCCAAATTTGTCTATGATAACTGGAACCTGTTTTATCTTTTTCCCAGTCGTACGACTTAACAGTTCATCCAGATCCTTCTTATTGCTTCCAGCCATTTCAATTTTCAGGTCCATAAAAGTCTCACTGAGTACCGGAAGGCCTTTAACTAGAAAATCTCCTGTGATATAGGTAGCCTTACCTGCTTTAATGCTCAGGCCCTTTGCACGCAAATTGTTCACATAGCCACTCACATCTCCATCCACATCAATGCTAATGTTCATTTCCCGCAATGCAGATGTAAAATATGATATGTCTTTCGAATCAAGGTGACTGTTTTTAAAGCTCGCTTTCATGCGTACCTTATTGAAAAAATCACTGAAATCTCCGAATTTATTATACGAAAGCTGGAAATAATCAGTCAGGCGACTTTGGTTAGTTACTAATAACAGTTTGCTGAGTTCGATTCGGTTTGAATCTACTGTGGTTATTGCTGTTAAGTTTTTTAGGTAAAATCCGCTTTTCTCCTTGAAAGTCAGGTTTTTTACATTGGTTTTAAGGAAGTGGTCCTTGGTATTGAATCCGTCAAATATTCCATTTAGATTTGTCAGGTCGATATCGTTAAAATTGACACCTTTCATGATAGTGTCTACTTTTTGGTTCTTGTAACGGAAACGCAAGTTATTGATGATTGCTGTGTTTAAACTGACATCGAAAGGTTTCTTTTCTTTTTTTACTTTTTTGGTAGCGCCGGAACTAAAATAATTGACTAGAAAGGCCAGGTTAGTCGTGCCGTCTTTATAGGTTTTGAGGTAAAATGCTCCATCATTAACTTGTACGGAGTTAAGGTCTATTACCCGTTTTTTTAATGAGAATTTGTTAACATCCACCAAAAATCTGGGCGTGTTCAGCATGGTATCTTTTTGCTGGTCCAGTACTACAAGGTCTTCAAGCACAAGAGATTTAAAAGGCTTTATATAGATGCTGCTTAAGGACACGGTAGTTCCAAGCTCCTTGGATAAATAGGCTGCTGCTTTTTTTGCTACATAAGTCTGTACGCGTTCAAAACGAAGCGCGAATATCACGATACACAACAACAATAAAATTGATGCGATCACCCAAAGAAGTATTTGTAATAGTTTTTTGATATTTTTGTAGCTTAAATTATTTAAACGTGTCAGTAATACTTGCTATCGAATCTTCTTGTGATGAAACTTCAGTTGCTATTTGTAACAACGGTAAAATTACAGCCAATGTTATTGCGAACCAAACTATTCACGAAAATTATGGTGGGGTAATACCGGAATTAGCTTCCAGAGTACATCAACAAAATATTGTGCCAGTTATACAGCAAGTATTAATCGATGCTAAAGTAAATAAAAATGAAATCAATGCCGTAGCTTTTACTAAAGGCCCTGGACTTTTAGGTTCTTTATTAGTAGGGGTTTCTTTCGCAAAATCTTTTGCCCTAGCCCTAGATTTACCACTTATTGCTGTAAATCATATGCATGCCCATATATTAGCGCACTTTATTGATGATCCCAAACCGCAATTTCCTTTTTTATGTCTTACAGTATCTGGAGGACATACCCAGATTGTGCTTGTTAAAGATTACTCCTCAATGGAAATTGTAGGCGAAACCCTGGATGATGCCGCAGGCGAAGCTTTTGATAAAACAGCCAAAATTCTAAAACTTCCTTATCCTGGGGGCCCATTGATTGATAAGCATGCTCAAAAAGGAAATCCGCTTGCTTTCAAGTTCCCAGAGCCTCAAATTAAAGGTCTGGATTTTAGCTTCAGTGGTTTCAAAACAGCCATACTTTATTTTATCAGAGACCAGGAAAAGATTGACCCTGATTTTATTTCTAAAAACATAGATGATATATGTGCTTCCGTTCAACATAGCATTGTTAACATCTTGCTAAATAAACTTAAAAAGGCCGCCAAGGAATACGGCATTAGAGACGTGGCTATTGCCGGGGGGGTGTCTGCTAATTCAGGTTTACGTAATGCTTTGAAGGATCTCGCCTTAACACAACAATGGAATGTGTTTATTCCTGCTTTTGAATACTGTACAGATAATGCGGCAATGATTGCCATTGCCGGCTACCATAAATATTTAAACAACGATTTTGTGGGCCAGGATGTTTCTCCTGCAGCCCGAATGGAATTTTAAAACACACGATATGAATTCAATGAGCATATTTTTTATAGGACTAATGTTAGTTCCTTATACCGCTTTTATTGTTTGGTTACTTAAACAGGACAAACGTAAAAACACTTTAGGTGTTGTGGTGCTTATGTTAGCTATTTTAGCCACTTTATTGGTGGCCTTATATATCGATGCCAAATACATGTAGCACTTTAGGCTGGTAATAAAAATGGCTGCTTCCGTAAGGGAGCAGCCATTTTTTATATAACGTGAGATGAAAGTTTTACAATTTTTCTTCTAGTTTTTCACCTGAAACCTCAGCTCTGATTTTCGCTTCGATTTCATCTGCCAATTCGGGATTATCCAATAACAATTGTTTCACGGCATCTCTTCCCTGACCTAATTTGGTCTCTCCGTAAGAGAACCATGATCCAGCTTTTTTGATGATATTGAAATCCACGCCGATGTCAATAATTTCCCCAACTTTAGATATCCCCTGGTTAAACATAATATCAAACTCGGCAATCCTGAAAGGTGGTGCAACTTTGTTTTTAACAATCTTTACTTTAATTCTATTACCAGATACTTCGTCCGAATCTTTGATCTGTGAAGTTCTACGGATATCTAAACGTACTGAAGCATAAAATTTTAATGCATTACCACCAGTTGTTGTCTCTGGATTTCCAAACATCACTCCAATTTTTTCACGCAGTTGGTTAATGAAAATACAGCAACATCCTGTCTTTGCAATTGTTCCGGTAAGTTTACGTAAGGCTTGCGACATCAAACGTGCCTGTAAGCCCATTTTAGATTCTCCCATTTCACCCTCAATCTCTGCTTTTGGAACCAATGCAGCAACAGAGTCAATTACAATCACATCTATAGCTCCCGAACGGATCAGATTATCAGCAATTTCCAGCGCTTGCTCACCATTGTCTGGCTGAGCAATCAACAGGTTTTCTACGTCAACACCTAATTTCTTAGCGTAAAACTTATCAAAAGCATGTTCCGCATCGATAAAAGCTGCAACACCACCAGACTTTTGGGCTTCTGCTATAATGTGGGTAGCCAAAGTAGTTTTACCTGATGACTCCGGCCCGTAAATCTCAATTACACGGCCTTTTGGCACGCCACCAATGCCTAAAGCAATATCAAGCCCAATAGAGCCTGTAGAAATAGCTTCAACGGCCTCAATGGCTTGGTCTCCTAATTTCATCACGGCCCCTTTTCCGTAAGATTTCTCAAGCTTGTCAAGGGTGAGTTGTAATGCTTTTAATTTGTCTGTGTTTGGGTTCATCTCGTTAAGTTTTGTTCTTAAATATAAAATATTTATTCTTTATTACAACTATCAAATTAATTATAGTGCTAACTATTTTAGCAAAAATACGGAAATATTTGATTATAAAAAATGATCGGGTAAAGTATTATTTATTTGGTTTCTTTTTCACTAACAATCTTAGTTTTAAACAGTCTTTCGTAATAGCGGCATAGATGAGTAATCTCACAGATGCTGCATTTAGGAGAACGTGCCACGCAAACATATCTGCCATGCAAAATCAGCCAATGGTGCGCAATATGTATGGTGTGTTCCGGTAAATGTTTCACAAGGTCTTTTTCCACTGCCAAAGGCGTTTTACCGGTTGTTAAACCAATTCGGTTAGCCACACGGAATACATGTGTATCTACTGCCATGGCAGGCGCATTATAGACTACAGAAGCAATCACATTGGCTGTTTTTCGTCCAACACCAGGTAATTTCTGAAGTTCATTGATGTCTGAAGGCACTTCGCTATTGTAATCGTTCAATAACATTTTTGCCATACCAACAAGGTGTTTAGCTTTATTGTTTGGGTAGCTTATGCTTCTAATATAATCAAATACGATATCTGGTGTAACCTCGGCCAGTGCCTTTGGGTTAGGGAAGCGTTCAAACAAGGCAGGAGTAACCATATTAACTCTTTTGTCGGTACACTGCGCCGATAGGATGACGGCAATTAACAATTGAAAAGGATTATGGTAATCCAGCTCCGTTACTGCATCTGGTTGTTTAACTGAAAAATGATTTACAAATTCTCTGTACCTTTCTTTTTTAAGCATCTGCAAATATAAATATAGCGGAATAAAAAAAAGCTGCCTTGTATAAGGCAGCTTTGTTATTTACTTCGCCTTGGCGTAGGCTAAGATTTTGTTTATGACTTCATCACTAGGTTCCCGGGATAAAGAATCCAGTTCTTTCTTGAGATTGTCATAAAAGAAATTGTCATTTTCATCAAAATCTCCTTTAAAAAGTTGGTCGTTTTGACGATAATGATCCGTTTTGTGGGTTGAAGTAGAGGTTGTTACCATAAGCATAAGGCTGATTTGTTTTATCTATTAAACGCAGCAGTTTGCTATTTATTTTAACCTACACAACAATTTTAAAAAACATAATTTCGTGTGGCAATTAGCTCACCTCTTTAACTTTCATCATCTTCCTTAAATTGCTCAGTGCGTACCTCATACGGCCCAATGCTGTGTTAATACTAACATCGGTTAGATCGGCAATCTCTTTAAAACTGAGGTCTGCGTAGTGACGCATAATTAAAACCTCTTTTTGCTCATCTGGCAAGAGCCTGATCATCTCCCTCAAATCTGTATATGTCTGTTCTTTTAGAATCTTGTCTTCAGCACTATCCTCATGGATCTGCAACAAGTTCAGAATATCAGTTCCATCGGCACTTGTAATTACCGGTGCACGCTTTTCGCGTCTAAAGTGGTCTATAACAAGGTTATGTGCAATTCGCATTACCCAAGGCAAAAATTTGCCTTCTTCATTATATCTGCCAGATCTAAGTGTGTTAATTACCTTAATAAAGGCTTCCTGAAATATATCTTCTGCTAGATATTGATCTTTGACCAATAAATAAATAGAGGTATATATTTTGGATTTATGTCTTCGAAGAAGTTCTTCCAAAACGGATTCATCACCGTTGAGGTATAACTTCACCAATTCCTGATCACTATTTAATTGTAATTTCATAGGAGTGTCAATACTAAATTCCCTGCTGTTTGCTTTAAAATATTTAGTAGTTGTTTAATCGATAGTCTTTCTCCTTTTGTTGGTTAGTGATGATGGTTCAATTGTTGTGGTTAATTCTTTCAAAAGAAGCACTTTTTTCTTACAAATCAACCATAAATGTGTTAAAAAAAATAAAAAGCTACTGATATACTTAATTTTACATTCTCAAAAAATAATCATCTATAAAATTCGGGGTATATTTGCAGTTCTATCCAACAACAATGACTAAGGAAACAGAGAAAGATCCACATAAAAATATAATCATAAAAGGTGCCAGAGTTCATAACCTCAAAAACATCGATGTTGCTATTCCAAAGAATAAACTTGTCGTCATTACAGGGATGTCCGGGTCAGGCAAATCTTCCCTTGCTTTTGACACCTTATATGCTGAAGGCCAAAGACGTTATGTAGAAAGTTTGTCGTCTTATGCCCGACAGTTTATGGGTAGAATGAATAAACCTGATGTGGATTACATCAAGGGTATTGCCCCAGCTATTGCTATTGAGCAAAAAGTTATTACCTCTAATCCCCGGTCTACTGTAGGAACTTCTACTGAAATTTATGACTACCTGAAACTATTGTTTTCCCGTATCGGCAAAACTTATTCTCCGGAATCCGGCAAACTGGTTAAAAAAGATACAGTGAGTACGGTGGTCGACTACATTTCCAAACTCGTAGCGGGTAGCACAGTCACTATCTATTGTCCATTATATCCGCATAATAACAGAACCATTAAAGAAGAACTGGCTGTATTACTACAAAAAGGCTTTCTCCGGGTATTGTTTGAAGGAAAGATAAGAAAAATTGAAGCTATTCTGGAAGATGAAGATTTCGTAGACGAAGAGCTAACTAGTGAAACCAATATCCGGATCATGATTGACCGTATCGTTGTGGATCAAGAAGAAGAAACATTAAGTAGAATAGCTGACTCAGCTCAAACAGCCTTTTTCGAGGGTAAAGGTGATTGCTACGTGGAGCATGATGGTGAAACAACCCATTTCTGCGACCGCTTTGAATTAGATGGTATAAGGTTCGAAGAACCTACTCCTAATTTTTTTAGTTTCAATAATCCATATGGTGCTTGTAAAAGATGTGAGGGTTATGGCAGCGTTATCGGGATTGATGAGGACCTTGTTATACCTGATAAGAGTAAAAGTGTATATGATAGTGCTATCGCGCCATGGCGAGGCGAAAAAATGCGCGAGTGGCTTAATAAACTGATCCGCACAGCAGATAAATTTGATTTTCCTATTCACCGTCCTTACCATGAACTTACAGAGAAGCAAAAGGCTTTGTTGTGGACGGGTAATAAATATTTTGGTGGACTGGATGCCTTTTTTAAAGAGCTTGAAACGCAGACTTTTAAAATCCAATACCGGGTCATGCTATCGCGCTATCGCGGTAAAACAATCTGTCCGGATTGCAAAGGGTCTCGGTTGCGTAAAGATGCATCATACGTAAAGATTGGAGAAAAGTCGATCATTGACATTGTCTTAATGCCGCTTTCAACGATCCTCAATTTCTTTGAAAACCTTAACCTGTCTAAAACCGATGAAAAGATCTCCAAGCGTTTGCTTGCAGAGATTTTTAACCGCGTCGAATACCTTAATAATGTCGGCTTGGGTTATCTTACTTTAAACCGTTTGTCAAATACGTTGTCGGGTGGCGAATCCCAAAGAATCAACCTGGCCACTTCTCTGGGCAGCAGTCTGGTGGGTTCCATTTATGTATTAGATGAACCCAGTATTGGCCTGCATCCCCGAGATACCAATAAATTAATCGGTGTTCTTAAGTCTTTACGGAATGTGGGTAACACTGTTATTGTGGTAGAACACGAAGAGGAGATGATGAAAGCTGCTGATCATATCATTGATATTGGTCCAGAAGCTGGTACTCATGGTGGTAACCTGGTTTTTAGCGGAACCTATGAGCAAATCATAAAAGACAAAAAAAGCTTAACGGGGAGGTACCTAAGTGGTAAAGAAAGTATTTCGATACCTGAGCGTCGGCGGAGCTGGAATGACCATGTGCTTATAAAAGGCGCTCGCGAAAATAACCTAAAGAACATTGATGTTAAGTTTCCCCTGGGTATATTTACAGTGGTCAGTGGTGTATCCGGTTCTGGTAAAACCAGCTTAATCAAGAAAATACTCTTTCCGGCGTTACAAAAAGCCATTGGCAATTACGCTGGCGAACAAACAGGTGTTTACGATGGTATCTTTGGAAACCTCGAGCTGGTTAGCCAGGTCGAAATGGTAGACCAAAATCCTATTGGCCGTTCATCACGTTCTAACCCCGTTACTTATGTTAAAGCATGGGATGATATCCGTGCTTTATTTGCAGCCTTACCAGCGTCAAAAGCCGCGGGCTTAAAACCTTCTGCTTTCTCGTTTAACGTAGAAGGTGGCCGTTGCGATGTTTGCCAGGGTGAGGGGGAAGTAAAGATCGAAATGCAGTTTATGGCCGATATTTACTTGCCATGTGAGGCATGCGGTGGCAAAAGATTTAAACCACAGGTGCTTGATGTCACTTATCAGGAAAAAAATGTTTCAGAAATTCTTGATCTTACCATAGAAGAAGCGGTTGAATTTTTCAGCAAAGAACCAAAGATTCTTAACAAGCTGCAACCTTTATTAGATGTGGGTTTGGGTTATGTTCATTTGGGGCAATCGTCAAATACCTTGTCAGGTGGTGAAGCGCAGCGGATTAAACTGGCTTCCTTCCTTATTAAAGGGAATAACGCCAATAAAACGATGTTCATCTTTGATGAGCCGACTACAGGGTTGCACTTCCACGACATTAAGAAACTGCTCATTGCATTGAATACGTTGATTGAGCAAGGCAATACCATCCTTGTGATTGAACACAATATGGACATGATCAAGTCTGCAGACTGGGTGATTGATATTGGCCCTGAAGGTGGTGATAAGGGTGGACAAGTGGTATTTGAAGGAACTCCAGAGGCATTGGTTGAAGCTGGCAATTCCTATACGGCGAAATATTTAAAAGAGCATTTGAAATAATATTTGGTGATGCTTTTTTTAACTTTTTTATTGGGGCTGGTGCTCAATGCTATTGGCTACATTCCGCCTGGTAATATCAACCTCACTGTGGTGCAGATTACGATAAATCGTGGTATCAAACAGGCATTCTACTTTATCGCTACTTTGAGTGCTGTCGAAGTAGTATTTACCCTGCTCATGATGCGCTTTGTTCAATGGCTTTCCTTAAGCTTAGAATTGGACAACATTATAGATGTGATTATGGTGTTTCTGTTTCTGATTTTAGGGCTTATTACCTGGAAATCTAGAAAGGAAATGCCAAAAGCTGATTACAGCAGTAAAGATAGTGTGCGTTATGGTTTAGTACTTGGTGTTTTAAATCCAATGCAGGTCCCTTACTGGTTGTTTGTGGGTACTTATCTTATTTCCCATGAGTGGATCGATATAGGTTACCTGTCTTTAACCATTTTCAGCATCGGCTCAGGTATCGGTGCCGCTTTGGCCTTGTATGGTTTCGCACGCTTTGCTACCTATATCAAGGAAAAATTTGCGTTGAGTAGTTACCTGATCAATAAAAGTATTGCCATTCTGTTTTTTTCTTTGTCGGCTTATCACCTCATAAAAGTAATCTATGTGCACTTTATCAAATCGTAAGTTACTTTTTTAGGAACTCGACATTCCATATTTTTTCTGCCCTGCGTCCTATAATCCAGAACGATGCGGCAAGCACGCAAAAAAACAGTGCTTTATGCCAGGTATCCCAGAAATACTCAAAATAACGGGTGTAAAGGTTTAGAAATAAAAAGGTGATCCCAAATTCCCTGGCTATGTCATCTCTATATTTTAGGCCAGCAATAATGCTGATCAAACATGCAATCGCTGATAGGATGGCCCAGTAAAAAAGGTTTATCTGTCTTACATTATACCATTCTTCAATAGAGGCATAATTTCCGAAAACAGAAATAAGCCACAACGACACAAATAGGTAAAGCATGCCGCCTATATAAGTAGTACCATAAAACAGCCTGAATTTAGGCTTGTTCTTTAACAAAAGTGCAGTGGCAGTTAGCACTAATCCAAAAAAAACAAAACGTAAGGGGTAATTCAATCCCAGGAAATAGTAGTCCCCGCGGGAGAGATAACCAGTTTCTGTGCCAAACCAGGCACCGAGGGAGATTAATACAAAGGTCCAGATTAACCTGGATTTAAACACAAAGGCAAGCACGCCATAAACGATGACGGAAAACAAAATGAGTATTGAAAAATGCGATTCGTTATTACCAATAGCCTTTCCTAAATAGGCTATGGCATTCGCTGTTAACATCACTGCCGTAAAAATTAATGCATCGTTGCTAAACACCTGCATATAGTGCGTTCGGCTGCGTTTAAATCCGGTATAGTATAAAATTGCTGCAACCACGGCAGAAAGCAGGCTAATCAACCCGTCTGGAGTATCGTAAAGTTTTTCCAGGTAGGTGAGAATATCCTTATCTAATAGCAGAGCCCCTAACGAAATTACTCCGCAAGCCATGGCTATCCAAAATGAATATTGCGCTAACCTCCGCCAGTCGAAACTTTTGGTCTCATAGCTGTTTTTTAACTTCACAACATGTTCTTCAGTCAGCAGTTGCTGTTCTTGCCATTGCTGAAGCATTTGGTCCAAAAACTCGCTTTTCTCCTGGTCTAGTTTCATGTAAACGAATTGATAAATAATTTAGGCTTTCTTAAGTAAATCAGGAATCTTCTTGGTATTCCCAACAATCCAAACAATATCGTCGTCCTCAAACACTAGGTCTGAGTCAGGGTTTAATATTCTTTCGCCTTTCCGCTCTATTCCCACCACTAATCCCTGGGTAATGTCACGTATTTTTGAATTACGGATGCTATACCCATAAACTGGCGATTGCTTGTTGATAACCACCTTTTGTAAGGTCATATCTTTTTTAGGGAAGGCAACGTCTTCAACTTCATCTTCCTGCCCCTCAAATAAGGATTGTACTAACGCAATCTGATCATCGGTACCAATAACAAGAATTTTATCATGCGGATACAATCTCTCATCCCGCCCTGGGGTAGGTATAATAATTTTCCCGCGTTCAATCATTGCAATATTTACACCATATTTCTCCCTGATGGCAAGTTCCATTAGGGTTTTTCCTACCAATTTCGATTCTGGCGAAATATGAAGTTCCACCAGGTGGGAATCCCATGGTAAAATTTCCGGTTGTTTCTTTTGCTCTTCTCTGGCATTTAGGTTGTGTAAAAACCTGGTTTCCAATCTTGTATAAAATGCCTGCAGTCTTCTTGAAAATATCGTCATCACAAGAATAATCAATGCAACGGCTACGCCTACGGAGATCCAGGTATTATAGAATTGGAAGATCAAGAAACCTACAAAAAATACTGCGAGTCCTACCCGTAAACTTTCGAGTGCCACCAGTGGACCACGGGTGTATTTTTTATTAAGCCATAAATTGCTATAAGCCTTGCGTTCTATTCGCCTTAATGCAAGTGCCCATAAAAAGGGAATCATAACCATTAAGGTTAGCAGTAAACTAACAATGGTGCCATATTGGCCATCAATTAGATTTTTTGCAATAAAGGGTTGCAAAATACGGGAGCCTAAAAGCACGAGTGCAAACAGAATGACGGAATGCACAATGACACTGAATGTGTAAGCCCGCAGGAATACTTTCCAATCGCTTAAAGTTGTAATGCCTGCAGTACTTGTACTATATCTGTTCATACCGGCAATCCATTTCTTTGGAAGCAGACGTTCAATCTGTGTGTATATATATTCAGAATGTTTAATTAGGTAGGGAGTGGTAAAAGTGGTAATCGCCGACACAGCTACCGCTATCGGATATAGGAATTCACTGGTAACCTTTAGGGTCAAACCCAATGTTGCAATGATAAAAGAAAACTCACCGATTTGAGATAAACTCAGGCCTGCCTGTATTGACGTTTTTAAAGGCTGCCCAGAGAGCAGCGCGCCAAGACTGGAACTGATAAACTTACCAAAAACAGTAACGAAAGTAATTATCACAATCGGACCTGCGTAATCCACAAGCACTCTTGGGTCGATCAACATACCTACCGACACAAAAAATATGGCGGCAAACAAGTCTTTTACCGACTTTGTTAAATGCTCAATGCGCTCTGCTTGTGTAGTTTCTGCTAAAATAGAGCCCATAATAAAGGCGCCAAGGGCTGGGGAGAAGCCTACTTGCACGGCTAGAATGACCATTAATAAACATAAGGCGATGGACACGATGAGCATCGTTTCATCGTTCATTAGTTTTTTTGTAGCTTTTAGGAACGACGGAACCAGAAAAATACCACCTATAAACCAAAGTACCAGAAAAAAGGCTAGTTTAAGGATGGAAATAAGCATATCTGCTCCTGCAAATTGCCGACTAACAGCAAGCGTAGTGAGCAATACCAACATTAAAATGGCAACTAAATCTTCAATTATGAGCACCCCGAAAACTAAACCTGCAAATTTTTTATGTTTTACACCTAGCTCATCAAATGCCCTGATAATGATGGTGGTAGAAGATACCGAAAGTAATCCCCCTAAAAATATGCTGTCCATGGTCTCCCAGCCCATTAATTTCCCGGCCAGGAAACCAACACTCAGCATAAATACGGCTTCAACAATGGCTGTGATGGACGATGAACCGCCTACCTTTACCAATTTCTTAAAACTAAATTCCAGGCCCAGGCTAAATAATAGGAAAATAACCCCAATCTCCGCCCAGATGGTAATACTTTCCAGATCAGCAACACTTGGAAAAAAATCAACATGTGGACCAACCAGTAAGCCCGCCAGGATGTAACCCAATACCAAAGGTTGTCTAATTTTTTTAAATAATAAAGTAGTGATTCCTGCGGCAGCAAGTATTAACCCTAAGTCACTAATCAGTTCGGGAAGATGTATCATGCTCGTTATTCGTATGAAAAAGCTAATAGGTATGGGAAGTAAGCATGCAAGCGATTTGCAAGAACGCAAAAAGCAACTACCTCGTGAGGTTAAATATACAAAAAAATTGATTTTAATTACAAGCCCCAGGTTGCAGGACGTTTATTTCAATTGTTTAAAATAAGCTAAAGTATTTTGTTTGTCTTCATGAAGCTGTTCCTTTAAAGCTTCCAAACCGGTAAATTTAACGTCGTGACGTAAAAACTGTAGAAAGGTCATTACAATCGTCTGCCCGTAAATTTCTTTATTGAAATCGAAGATATTCACTTCTATATTTCTGGTCATGCCGTTTATGGTTGGCCGTTGGCCAATGTAAGCCATGCCCCGGTAACTTTCGTCGCCCATATCTACCTTTACAGCGTAAATCCCATCTGAAGGAATGAGTTTGTAAGTTTCTTCAACAAAAATGTTAGCTGTCGGGTAGCCGATAGTACGGCCAATTTTATCACCCTTAACTACCCGGCCTTCAATAGAAAAAGGATAACCCAGGTATTCAGCAGCCAGTGCTACATCGCCCTTTAACAGAGCCTGCCGTATTTTAGTTGAACTTACGGCAACATCATTGATATCCTGCTCTTTGATAAGCTCAATTTTATAATCGAATTCTCTAGCATAAAGCTCTAGTTCAGGCATGCCGCCTTTTCTATCTTTCCCAAAACGATGGTCGTAACCAACAATAATGTACTTCATGCCTATAGTATCTATCAGAATCCGCCTAATGTACTCTTTGGCGCTTAAATTCGAAAAGTCACGTGTAAAAGGAATGATAATGAGGTGATCTACACCTAAACTTGCCAATATTTCGGCTTTTTGTTTAACTGTGTTTATCATTTTTAAGTTCTGGTTCTCCGGATCGAGGATTAACCTCGGATGTGGAAAGAACGTTAAGATGACACTTTCACCGCCAGTTTCCTTTGCCAGTTCACAAAGCCGCTTCACGATCTTTTGGTGACCGTAATGAACGCCGTCAAAAGTGCCGATGGTGACTACAGCGTTGGCTAGTTTCTTAAACTCCGATAGGTGCTGGTATATTTTCAATTTCTTTCTTGTTCTTTAGAAAAGCCACCAGATCGGCAACCTCTAATGCGTTTGTTAGGCTAAATTCACCACTTCTTGTTCTGGTTAGTTTAGATAAATAGGCGCCGTTGTTCAGGTGTTTGCCAAAATCGGATACCAGCGACCTGATATACGTTCCCTTACTGCAAACAATACGGAAATCTACTTCCGGCAGGTCAATGCGGGTAATTTCAAACTCCGGAACCGACACAAAGCGTAAACGGGCTTCTGTTTCTTCACCACGACGGGCCTTCACATACAAGCGCTCACCATTCACTTTAACTGCAGAGTGTGCCGGCGGGTATTGTTCAATGTCGCCGGTAAATGGAGCAGTAGCTGCATAAATAGCTTCTTTAGTAAGGTTATCAATGGCAAATTCCTGATCTACTACGGTTTCCATATCATAAGAAGGTGTAGTTGCACCAAGTACCATCGTGCCTGTATATTCTTTTTCCTGGGCCTGAAATGTGTCAATCTGTTTAGTCAGTTTCCCTGTACAGATGATCAGCAATCCTGTTGCCAAAGGATCCAGTGTCCCTGCATGTCCAACCTTGAGTTTCAAAGGTTTTAATGAATTTCTGATCTTTCCCACCACATCAAAGCTTGTCCACCGATATGGTTTGTTGATCAGTAACAGTTCGCCTTCTGTAAAATTAAATTCTCTATCTATCATTATTAAACGGTCAATGGCACATCTGCAAAATAGAACGCTAATATTACCACACCTATTATTATTCTGTACCAGCCAAAGATACGGAAACCGTGTTTTGACAAAAATCCTATAAACGACTTAATGGCTATTATAGCCACAACAAATGCAATAACGTTGCCAAAAAGTAACAATTTTATATTCTCCTCATTCAGCAAATGATAACCTTTTAACAGCTTATATCCCGTAGCAGCACACATAGTAGGAACGGCAAGGAAAAAGGAAAATTCTGCTGCGGCCTGGCGACTCAGCTTTTGCTGCATACCGCCAATAATAGTGGCGGCACTTCTGCTTAAACCGGGAAGGGCAACGGCAAGTACCTGGAAACACCCAATTTTAAATGCAGTTAAATTGGTAATTTCCTGTTCATTATGCACTGTTGGATTTTTAAATACCTTGTCGATAAAAAGCAATACAATACCACCAAAAAGCAGTACCAGAGCAATAAAAATAGGATTACCCAAGGTGTCGTCGATAAAATCGTTTAATAAGTAACCAAAGAAAAGGGCTGGAATTACCGCAATGAGGAGTTTAAAATAAAACTGCCATTTGCCGAAATCAATGAATTTTTTCCAATATAATACAACCACTGCCAAAATAGCGCCCAGTTGTATTGCAACTTCAAATAACTTCACGAAGTCGTCTTTACCAATACCCATAATGGAACTGGCAATAACCATGTGACCGGTAGAAGATACCGGTAAAAATTCTGTTAATCCTTCTATAACAGCAAGGATAAAAGCCTGAAGATAGTCCATGTTATACCCTATTTCTTAAGTATAGCATAAACCCCAAATCCAAAACCAAATAACACCACCATCGGTGCCAGAAGTGTTTTTCTGAAATCGTAAATATTGGTATCTCCAATCATAAGCACAAAGCCTATTACCACAATGGCAATGCTGATTAGGAGTAATTGATAATTCTTTTTAGTGAACACCAGTTCATTTTTGCTGTCCTGGTGCCCAGGAATGGTTTTTTTATTTGTCATTATCTGTAAAGATCGTAAATTTTAAGACGTAAATATTTGTTTACCGCCAGGGCTGTACAGATGGCCGTAATAAAGATGCCCACCGCAACAAGGAAGATTAACACAAAGCCAAATTCTGTATAATTTTTCAGTATGATAATTTCTGGTATTTGCTTTTGCGCATAATACAGAATTCCTAATAATAAGATTACCGCTATAATAGCAGAAATTAAACCGTGAAGTGCCGCGACCAATACAAAGGGCTTACGTATGAAGCTTTTGGTTGCACCTACCAGCTGCATGCTTTTAATTAAGAAGCGTTGAGAATAAATGGCCAGGCGAATGGTGTTGTTAATAAGAGCTATAGAGATCACCAATAAAATAACTGCGAAGCCAAGGATAATTAAACTAATGGTATTGATGTTCTGGTTAACCATGTCGATCAGAGAACTCTGGTAGATTACTTCTTTCACCACGGGACTTTGGCCGATTTGTGCTTTTAAAGCATCGATACTTTTATTATTTGCATAATCCGCTTTCAAGTATACATCAACGGTCGATAGCAAGGGGTTATAACCAAGGAAATTAACAAAATCTTCACCTAAATCCTGAGTAAGGTTTTTTGCTGCCACTTCTTTGTTCACATATTGTGTGTTTTTAATGGCAGGGTTGGCATTAAGTTCTTTTTGAAACTGAAGAACATCTGCTTCTTTAGCGCCTTCATCCAAAATTATATTCAGTACAATATTTTCTTTAACATAGTTGGATAAATTTTTGGCGTGAACCAAAATTAAACCTAACATCCCCAGCATCAACAAAACCAGGGTGATACTGAATATCGTAGAAATATAGATGGTTTTCGTCTTCTTAGAAGCATCGCTCACTTCAAATTCTTCCATGTATTTGTATTTATGTTTTGCGAAAATAAAAAAATTAAAGCAACTAAAATAAATTACTTGCCAATAGCACCTTATTAATACCTTATGTACAACGATTGTTTCAAAGAAATAGTTTAGAAAGATAAGTAAAATATGGCCTGCTGCAAGTATGATGCATTTTATACAAAATTTCATCACCGACAGAAAGTTGAGTTAACTGTAGAAGTACAAAAATTCTAAGCATTGTCTTTAATAATGGCCATACCGTTAATGTGTACACGGTTATTAGTTGTATACAATTTGAAAGAGCTTCTGTAATAAGTTTAGAAGTTTGTCGTTAAATTTTAATAAAAAGAAACATCTAAACCAACTACTATGAAATCTAATCTATTTAGAATGAGTGCATTTCTGTGCTTGATAACACTATTCTCTGCCTGTGAAAAAGAAACTTCCGACGAATATCAATCCGATATGACAGGCCGTTGGCAGGTAGAAAGAATAGAAACCCGTGTTTACGATGCCAGTGGAACTTCAGTAGTGTCTTCAGCCTCCATACCCTTCCAACCTACAGATTACATTGATTTTAAAAACAATGAAAATGATGAGCTCGAGATGAATCTTGGTCAGGGAAACCGTGTGGCAGGGAATTATGTCGTATTAATGGGTGGAACTTTTAACATTAGCCTTTCCAATAAACTGCTATTCTGTAACACCGAGAGCCTCACCGAGAAGTCCTTCATTTTTACCGGAACAGTGGATAATTCCAATCCTAAAGTTACTGAAACATATTACCTGGTCAGGTAGCTTGCACCGGAAGATTGCTAAAAGGTAATTAATTTCGTTATTTTCGCATTATATAAGCACAGCTGAAATGGATTACCAATTTAAAGACATAGAAAAAAAGTGGCAGAATTTCTGGGCGGAGCATAAAACGTTTCAAGCAGAAACCAATACCGAAAAACCTAAATTTTATATATTAGATATGTTCCCTTACCCATCGGGGGCAGGTTTACATGTAGGCCATCCGCTGGGTTATATTGCATCAGATATTTTTTCAAGGTATAAAAGGTTAAAAGGGTTTAATGTATTACACCCAATGGGATACGATTCTTTTGGTTTGCCGGCAGAACAGTATGCTATTCAAACCGGGTTGCACCCCGCTATTACTACCGAAGTAAATATCAGCACTTATCGCAGACAGCTGGACCAGATCGGGTTTTCTTTCGATTGGAGTCGCGAAGTGCGTACCAGCGATCCTGGTTACTATAAATGGACGCAATGGATTTTCATGCAGTTGTTCAATTCCTGGTATAACCTGGAAACGGATATGGCCGAAGATATTACCACCTTAATAGAAAAGTTTAACGCTGAGGGCTCTGCGGGTATAAAAGCCGTTTGTGATGAAGATGTAAGATCAATACTTCCAAGCGACTGGGCAACCATGTCCTTTGAAGATAGACAAATTGAATTACTGAAATATCGACTTACTTACCTAAGGGAAAGTACGGTAAACTGGTGCCCGGCTTTAGGAACAGTATTGGCCAATGACGAAGTGATTGGCGGTTTTTCAGAGCGCGGTGGCCATCCGGTTGAGCAAAAGAAAATGATGCAGTGGAGCATGCGCATTTCAGCTTATGCCGAACGTTTATTGCAGGGCTTAGATACCATCGACTGGCCAGAACCAGTAAAAGAAATGCAACGGAACTGGATTGGTAAAAGTGTTGGTGCCAGTGTAAGATTTGAAATTGAACAAACAGCGCTAACAGCAGCATTACCTGCAAGTTATATCGAAGTGTTTACCACACGTGTAGACACCATTTTTGGCGTGTCTTACCTGGTGTTGGCGCCAGAGCACGAGCTGGTAGCTTCCTTAACCACACCTGCTCAGCAAGATCAGGTGCTGCAATATATCGCCCAGACCCGTAAAAAATCAGAGTTAGACCGCATGGCGGATACTAAAACTGTATCGGGCGTGTTTACCGGTAGTTATGTGATTAACCCGGTAAGTGGCGAACGTATACCTTTATGGATTGCCGATTATGTACTAGCTGGGTATGGTACGGGCGCTGTAATGGGTGTGCCAAGTGGCGACCAGCGTGACTGGGCATTCGCCACGTACTTTGGTTTGCCGATTGTACAAATCTTGGACTCACAACAACATTTAGACGTTCAGGCCGATCCAACCAAAGAAGGCGTATATGTCAATTCCGGATTCATTAATGGCATGGGCTACAAAGAAGCAACGGAAACACTTAATGCATGGCTGGAAGAAAAACAAGTTGGTAAAGCCAAAGTCAACTACCGCATGCGTGATGCTATTTTTGGCCGCCAGCGTTATTGGGGAGAGCCAATTCCGGTATATTTTAAACACGGACTTCCATATCTAATTAAGGAAGAAGAATTGCCTTTGGTACTTCCTGAAATAGATAAGTACCTGCCAACAGAATCAGGTGAGCCACCATTGGGCAGGGCTGAAAACTGGAAGTATCATAAAGAATATGAGTACGAGTTAAGTACCATGCCGGGCTGGGCAGGTTCCAGTTGGTATTGGTACCGTTATATGGATGCACATAACAAACATGAATTCGCTTCAAATGAGGCAATAGGATATTGGAAAGATGTAGATTTATACATTGGTGGCGCAGAACATGCCACCGGACACTTATTGTATAGTCGCTTTTGGAACAAGTTTCTCAAGGATCTTGGGTATGTAATAGAAGAGGAGCCTTTCAAAAAATTAATTAACCAGGGCATGATCCAGGGGCGCAGTAATTTTGTGTACCGGGTGGTCGATGAAGAGGGCAGGGGTACAAATACCTTGGTTTCTGCTGGATTAAAAAATCAATATAAAACCACAGCGTTACACGTGGATGTTAACATAGTTGAAAACGAAGTGTTAAATATCCCTAAGTTTAAGCAGTTCAGGCCGGAATTTCAGGATGCAGAGTTTATACTCGAAAATGGCAAATACATTTGTGGTGTAGAAGTTGAAAAGATGTCAAAATCTAAGTTCAATGTCGTTAACCCTGATGTGCTCATTGAAAATTATGGTGCCGATACGCTCCGCATGTATGAAATGTTCTTAGGTCCGCTTGAACAAAGTAAACCTTGGAACACCAATGGAATCGAAGGTGTATTTAAATTCCTGCGCAAGTTCTGGCGTTTGTTCCATAATGAGCAATGGGTATTTACCGTTACCGACCAGGAGCCGAGCAAAGCAGAATTTAAAGCTTTACATAAAATCATCAAAAAGGTACAGGACGACATTGAACGTTTCTCGTTCAATACTTCAGTATCGGCTTTCATGATTGCCGTGAATGAATTAACAGACCTTAAATGTAACAACAAAAAAATCTTATCTGATTTAACCCTTGTTTTGTCTCCGTATGCACCACATATTTGTGAAGAATTATGGAGCTTGTTAGGTCATGAAGCTGGAAGCCTGTCGCATACGCCATACCCGGAGTATAATCCGGAATACTTGTTGGAAGATGAGTTTAATTACCCTATTTCAGTAAATGGAAAGACCAGGTTAAACCTTAGTTTAAGCGCTTCGTTGGATGTTGCTGAAATTGAAGCCGCTGTTTTAGCAAATGAACAAGTGCAAAAATACCTGGACGGTAAAACACCTAAAAAGGTGATTGTTGTGAAGGGTAGAATTGTAAACCTGGTGGTTTAACATCTATTCTTTACTGCTAAATAGAAAGCCTGTGTCGTTGAAACGGCACAGGCTTTTTTGTTTTTAACATCATCGGTTGTTATTGTGTTAATCCTCAATAACTTATAGGCCTTTTTTATTAATCTTCTCATTTCTCAGAAGATAATATTAATGTAACATTAATATTGTTTTTGGAGCAAGCTGTAACAATTTGTCGTCAATTTGCACTAAGAGGAAACGACATAATTTTTTATGAAAAGAATTTTACTATTGTTTATAGTTTTAGGTATGGTGAGTAGTGCGAAGGCACAATTCCCGATGGGCGGCGGTGCCGCAAGAGTGACTGTTACGGGAAGGATCACAGCGGTGATTATCGACTCGCTAACACAAAAGCCGGTTGATTACGCCACCGTGTCGCTGATAAAAGTGAAAGATAACAAATCCGTTAACGGCGGTTTAACAGACGACAAAGGTAAAATCGTGATGCAAAATGTTGCACCCGATGAATACAAATTATCTATTGGTTTCATGGGTTATAAAACCAAATCAGTGATGGTGAAAACCACGCCTGAGCGACCAGATAACAACATCGGGACGATTATTTTAGCACCAACTGCAAGTAACTTAAAAGAAGTGGAAATCAGTGGCCAAAAGGCAATGGTAGAAAATAAGATCGACAGAATGGTGTATAATGCAGACCAGGATGTTACCCTTGCTGGCGGTACAGCAGGTGATGTGATGAGAAAGGTTCCATTGTTATCTGTAGATATTGAGGGGAATGTAACCTTAAGAGGTTCTGCGGTAAGAGTGCTCATCAATGGTAAACCATCAGGTACCATGGCCAATAGTGTGGCTGATGCCTTAAAAATGATTCCTGCTGAAGAAATTAAAACTGTAGAAGTGATCACCAGTCCCTCGGCGAAATATGATGCTGAGGGTACCGGTGGTATCATTAACATCATTACCAAGAAAAAAACAGCCCAAGGGGTGAGTGGTTCCGTGAATACCTCCGTTGGTACACGCCAAAACAATGGTAACGTAAGTTTGAACGCCAAAAAAGGCCGTTTAGGATTTACCAGCAATATCGGAACCCAGTATGCAATCCCACAGGATACCCGTGTGGAGATTCTTAACCAGAATTACGTAACAAATAGGGGTGTCTTACAACAAGGGACTACCAAAGCCAATCGCTGGGGTTATAATGGAAGTGCAGGTTTAGACTATGATATCAATAACTATAACAGTTTATCCACAAACGTGAAGTTCAACCGCTTTGAGAATGGTTCTGAAGGTTCTCTCGATGTTCTTAATATCAACCCTGCTGCAGATGTTGCAAATTTTTCCAGGTTCACTGATAATGCAATGGTTTTCAAAAATGTAGACTGGAGTGCTGATTACAGAAGGACATCCAAAAAAGAAGGGGAAGAGTTTGCTTTAATGGGCCAGGCTTCATTTGGACAAAATGTTAATGAATTTAATACCGTTGATCAGTATGCTAATGGTTTTACCAATAGAATTAACGGCGACAATACGGGTAAAAACAACGAATACACTGTACAAGCTGATTATACTTACCCATTCTCGAAAGTAACGGTATTGGAAACGGGTATGAAAGGTATTTTCAGAAATATCCAAAGTAAGTACCAGGATTCAGATCAGGATTTTGATTACGACCAGAATGTAGGTGCTGTGTATGGTGTCATCAGTTTTAAACTGGCTAAGAAAACTACAGTAAAAGGTGGTTTACGTGCTGAATACACTAAAATCGGCGGACAATCAGGTACGGAACTTAACTTTGATAATGACTACTTTAACCTGTTTCCAAGTATGATCCTGTCTCAAACTTTAAAAGGTGCCTCAACACTTAAATTAAGCTATAATAAACGCATGTCACGCCCAAGTTTATTTTACCTAAACCCTTTCCAGAATCAAAATGACCCGGAGAACATCACGCAGGGTAACCCAAATTTAAGTCCGGAACTAAGTGATAACATAGAATTAGGGTATTCTACTTATATCAAAGGATCGGTGATCAACGCTTCTGTATTTTACAGAAATACGCAAGATGTGATAGAGAGTGTCTTTGACCCTACACAAAAGTTAACGTCTTATTATAACGTAGGTACCCGTAAATCATACGGTGCTAACGCTTTTGCTTCCTATAACATTAAGCCGAAATGGACAGTAATGGGTAATTTTAACTTAAACACTTATGAAGTGGCCGGCCCTGTATCTGGGGAGTCTACTGGTGTGAAGTTGAACTACAGCACTTTCTTACGTTCGGCCATCTCCTTTAAAGGAGGCTGGAATACAGAAATCTTCGGGGTGCATAACGGGCCACGTTATACTTTCCAGGGCAAAAGCGGCGCCATGCAGTTTTATGGCGGAGCTGTTAAAAAAGAGATCCTGAATAAAAAAGGAACAGTTGGTGTAAACGTGTTTAATGTATTCGCCAGAGACCTGCATATTGAATCAGTTAACCAGTCGCCAACCTTCCTGCAAAGCACAAATATCTATTACCCTATTCGTTCTTTTGGTGTTAACTTCAGCTATAGCTTTGGAAAGATTAATTATAACCCGACCAAGAAAAAGAAAATTAACAACGATGACCAAAAGCAAGGTGAGCAAGGCGGAATGGGAGTCGGTGCCGGACAGGGAGGCCAATAACCTTAATGTTTCTGAACCCTTTTAAGCACCATCAAGTTTAAGGGGTTCATTAAATAACCAGAGATGTTGTTTTGTAACATTACTACAGACTGGTCATAATAAACGGGCACTATAGAAGCGTATTCGAGAATCATGTTGTCCATTTTTTGGTAAAGGGCATAACGTTTATCCGAATCATTCTCGTAATAACTTTGTTCAAATAAACGATCAAATTCGTCATTATAATACCCCGTGTAATTTGGGCCAAAAGGAACACGGTTTTTAGAATAAAATACACTGAGGTAATTTTCTGCATCGGGATAATCTGCAATCCAGGATCCCCTGAAGAAAGTTACCTCATTTTTTGACATCAGGTCGCGCAAACTGGCGCTGGGGTTCACTTCTACCTTTACTTTAATGCCAATGGCCTGCAACTCACCCTGGATAAATTCAATCATGTCCTTTGATGTTGTGGAGGCACTTAAGGTAACTTGTGGCATGCCTTTACCTCCAGGGAAACCGGCTTCTGCGAGTAATGCCGCTGCTTTTTCCGGCTGGTACGAATACCCCTTTACTTTCAGGCTGTCGAAACCAGGCATTCCAGCAGGCACAAAACCAGCAGTGGCTGGCGTGCCAATGCTGTTGCGTAGGTATTTAATCAGCTTCTTCTTGTCTATAGCATAGTTGATCGCTTGTCGCACCAGTTTGTTTTTCAGGGGTGAATTTTTAACTATGGTCTTACTCGTGTCAACCAGAATACCCAAATACTCCGTGCAGAGGTATTCTCCTTTCTTCAATTGAAAGGCATCCCTGTATTTGCTGGTCATTTTGCCGCTTTTTGTTAAAATATCATCACGATAACTGCCGTCTACTTTATCAAAAAAGTCAAGCTCCTTTTTAATAAAATTCATGAATGCACTTTGTTTGTCATTAATGAAGGTCACTTTCACAGCATCGAGGTAGGGCAGGCGCTGCTGGTCATCTGACTCCCAATAATGCTCATTTTTCAACAGCACCATAATTTCATCTTCTTTCCAGTACTTAAATTTAAAGGGGCCCGTACCTATCGGGTGACTTCGGAAATCCTTTCCATAATGTTCCACTACCTCTCTGGGTACGACTGAACAATATTGGGCCGTCAATAAGTTTAAAAATGCCGGAAATGGTTTTAACAGGTTAATCTGGAATGTACTATCGTTAAGGGCCACAAAACTGCTCGAATCTTTTACTTTGTCGCTAAAAATCCATCCGCCCGAAGAACCCACTTTAGCATCAATTAAGCGGTTAAAGCTATAGGCGAAGTCGGCCGCCACCACTTTCCTGCCTTTCCCACTTTGAAATAACGGGTCGTCGTGAAAATAAACATCCTGGCGCAGGTTAAAGGTATACTGAAGTCCATCATCACTAACCTGCCATGTTTTGGCGATGGCCGGTACGGTATTTAAGTTGCTGTCTATTTGAACCAGTCCATTGAAAATCTGATTGATCATCCATATGGCATTCTGATTTCTGGCGAACGCAGGATCCAAAGAGGTGAGCCCCTGGTCAATGTTCAGGTTAAATACTTTTTTATCGCTATGGTCAGTTCTATCCTGGCAGGAAAACAACAGGATCAAGGGCAGACTCCAAAAAATATATTTAATAGTACGATGCATCAGTTCAGGAATATTACTTTTGCACAAAGTAATAAATAAATCGATATGTCTTTTTTAAATGCCGCTATTAATAATGTTGAGGATGATTTGGTCAGAGAACAATTACAAGACCGTGTGGATCTGGTAAGGCATAAGATTAAGTTTATGGATAAAGTGCCGGTAGCAGTTCTTGATGCACGTAATGTGCCTAACCCGGCGCTAAACGAATTACTTGACCTTGCAGGCGGACAAATCGAATCTGATCCAAAGTTAGCCAGGGTGGTGCTTTACCTGGAACCAGGCAGCAGTATGTTTAACCTGATGGGCATGGTACCAGCAATGCTGGACAAAGAATGGCCTGCAGTTGAATATAACCGTTTGTATCTGCTTGACGACGTTAGCGTAACTAACGACCCTTCAGCACAGATAGATCTTTTAGAAGATCTGGCAGAAATACTAAATCCCGGATATTTCATTTTTGGTAATGAGGGGAAAACCTGGATCAGCTTTGGGGTATAGAAACCGTTTTAGAAAGCAATAAACTT
Organism: Pedobacter sp.; assembly: GCF_045627485.1. Lineage (GTDB taxonomy): Bacteria > Bacteroidota > Bacteroidia > Sphingobacteriales > Sphingobacteriaceae > Pedobacter. The sequence continues at coordinate 49,179 of NZ_JAZQNU010000100.1, forward strand.
ATCCATCTGTTCATCGGTAAACTTTAGCGTGTCCTCTTTAAAGAGGTCATTGCTGTTATTCATTTCCAGTTTAATCGTCGATAAGTGTATGCGTAAAGGCATTACATTTAAATGCAGGTAACTGCAGATCCCGGCAAAATGGTCTAGGCCGCGGATGTTTCCATATCTTCCTGAGGAGATACCCACCAGGCATGCTTTTTTATTGTAAAAACTGGCTGGAAAATCACAGGCATCGATAAAAGTTTTCAAAACCCCAGGGAAACTGCCGTTGTACTCAGGAATGATAAAAAGGAATTTCTCCGTGTTGGTTACCATCTCCTGAATCGGTTTGAACGCTTCGCTTCGCTGTCCGTAAAGGTCCGTTTTTATCAGGCAGTCGGGCAGTTCTTCCAAACTAAACAACCGGGTGTCCATTCCTCTTTTCAATAAAGATTTCTGATAATATTTCGCGATTTTGAGCGTATTACTATGGGGTCTGTTGGTGCCTGATATGATGGTTATCATGTAAAAAGTGTTAGTAATATGTTTAAAACACTTATTGCTTTGACAGCATATATGCCAATAAGTTTGTATCTTAGCTATTCATTAAAAAGTGCCTGAACTGTACAAAAATAGCATTTTTTGGTGTAATAAATTCATGAATAATTAAGCCTCAGGCAAATAATTTATAATTTTTAAAAAGATAAATGAGTAAAATTATTGCACTGGCAAATCAAAAAGGTGGAGTAGGGAAAACCACTTCATCAATTAATTTAGCCGCTAGTTTAGCTGTATTAGAGTATAAGACCTTATTAGTTGATGCAGATCCTCAGGCCAACTCCACTTCTGGAATTGGCTTCGATCCCCGAAATATAAAGAACAGTATTTACGAATGTATCATTAATGATGTAGAGCCTTCAGAAGCGATACAAAAAACAGATACCCCTAATTTAGACCTCCTCCCTGCACATATTGATTTGGTTGGTGCGGAAATCGAAATGATTAACCTGAACAACAGGGAATATAAAATGAAGGCGGTACTGGAAAAAGTTAAGGACCAGTACGATTTTATCATTATCGACTGTTCTCCTTCCCTGGGGTTAATTACAATCAATGCCCTAACTGCCGCAGATTCTGTGATCATTCCTGTCCAGTGCGAATACTTTGCCCTGGAGGGTTTAGGCAAACTCTTAAATACCATTAAAATTGTTCAAACACGCTTAAACCCGGAACTGGAAATAGAAGGTATTCTGTTAACCATGTACGATGTACGCCTTCGCCTATCAAATCAGGTAGTGGAAGAAGTACGTACGCATTTTCAGGACCTGGTTTTCGATACCATTATACAACGTAATACCCGCTTAAGTGAAGCACCTAGCTATGGTATCTCGGTAATTATGCACGATGCGAACTGCAAGGGTGCAATCAATTACCTGAACCTTGCCCGTGAGATTGTTCGTAAGAATGGCTTGCTAGGCGAGGTGGACCATTTGAAAACCGCTATTTAATTATACACCATGACATCTTTTCAGCGAAAAACAGGTTTAGGTAAAGGTTTAAGTGCGCTTTTAGATGACACCGACTCCGTTCATCAACCGAAAAGTTCGAAGAACGTTCCAAGCCACCAGACGACCATAGATCAGCGTCAGGAAAATAGTATTGGTGATATTAACATCAGTGAAATTGAAACCAATCCTTATCAGCCGCGGACAGAATTTGACCAGGTTGCATTAAACGAACTTTCAGAGTCGATTAAAACCCAGGGCTTAATCCAGCCCATTACGGTTAGAAAAATCGGGCCAAATCAATACCAGTTAATATCTGGAGAACGCCGTTTAAGGGCTTCTAAATTGGCCGGTTTAACTAAAATCCCAGCCTATATCAGAAGTGCCAACGATCAGCAGATGCTGGAAATGGCCTTAATTGAAAATATCCAACGCGAAAACCTCAATGCTATTGAGGTGGCACTCAGCTTCCAGCGAATGATGGAAGAATGCAGCCTTAAACAAGAGCAATTGGGTGAAAGGGTAGGGAAAAATCGCAGTACGGTAACCAATTACCTGCGTTTGTTAAAACTGCCACCAGTTATTCAGATTTCCATTCGCGACCAGAAAATATCCATGGGACATGCCAGAGCATTAATTAATGTTGATGGTACCGATAAGCAGTTATTCCTGCACCAGGAGATTATCGAAAAAGGACTTTCGGTACGGAAGGTAGAGGAAATGGTACGCGACCTGAATAACCAGCAATTGAAACCTAAATCGGCTAAAGTTACGGCAACAGCCTCTTTGGAATATCAGAAATTACAAAAAGACCTGGCATCGAGGTTTGCTTCAAAAGTGAAGCTGAAAGTGGGACAAAATGGAAAAGGGGCGATCGAGATTCCTTTTGTATCCGACGATGACTTAAACAGAATACTTGAATTGTTGGATTGGTAATGTCTAAATGCTTAAGCTTCATGGTTTGTTTGTTTTTTGCGGCGCTGGTGGCAAAAGGACAAGAACCTATGCCGATAAAAAAGGACAGCACATCAGGTAAAATCGACACGTTGAAGCCTGCTTACATCAACCCCGGAAAAGTTGCCGGGCGTCGCGCAGCAATACGGTCTGCAATCCTTCCAGGCCTTGGCCAGATCGGGAATGGGGTAACGGTTTACCGCATCGCCAAAGTAGCAGCCATCTATACTGGTGCTACTTTGCTAACCTTATCCTATATCGATAACAATAAAGAATACCACAAGTACCTCGAAGAGTTGCAATACCGGGTTAACAATGGTGTGCCCACGCCGGGGGGACCCCTAGAACCCTACCCTACAGAAGGGTTGATCCGGGCAAAGGACACCTATGCACGTAACCGCTGGGTCATTATCTTCTCTTTTGGTGCATTGTATGCAGTAAACATTATCGAGGCTTATGTTGATGCCCGTTTGAAATATTTTGACGTCGGCGACGACCTTTCTTTGAAATTTTCACCCAGCCTGAACATGAACTCCGGAACCCTTTATGGTTACGCGGGCGCAGCTCCGGGTGTTAAACTCACATTAAGGTTCTAAGCTGCGGGCATTGGAATTACAACAACAACAAAATAATTAACTGACCAGATGGCCGGCAAGATTGCATAAATAACATGGCTGTTACTGGACATGACCTTTAAATATTAAATATCATAAGAATGAAACTAGCTTTACTGGGTTACGGAAAAATGGGTCAGATTATAGAGCGCTTTGCTTTAGAAAGAGGCCACGAAGTAGTGTTAAAAATCAACATCGATAACCTTGCAGATCTCACAACCTCTAATTTACGCAAGGCAGATGTAGCTATAGACTTTAGTGCGCCAGATGCTGCCCTTGGCAATATTTACGCTTGTTTCGATGCTAATATACCGGTAGTTGTGGGTACCACAGGATGGTATGGAGAATTACAGCAGGTTAAAAATGACTGCCTCGACCGTAACAATACCCTGCTTTATGGGTCAAACTTCAGTATAGGGGTTAATTTATTTTTCCATATTAATGAGGTCATGGCGAAGTTAATGAACAATTTCCCTGGTTACGAAGTGCAGGTGGAAGAGATTCATCATACTGAGAAAGTCGATGCGCCAAGCGGCACTGCAATGACCATAGCGGAAGGCATTATCGAAAACCTTGACCGGAAACAGGAATGGGTGAACGAAGTTGAAGGAACACCTTTTGAGGAAGTGCTGAAAGAAGATCAGCTTTTAATTACATCTCAACGCAGAGAACATGTTCCGGGTACACATACCGTTATTTACAGCTCTGAGGTTGATGATATAGAACTAAAACATACCGCTCACAGCCGTGCAGGTTTTGCATTGGGTGCAGTGATTGCTGCAGAATGGCTGCAACATAAGCAAGGTTTTTATAACATTGCTGATATCTTTAATTTTAACAAATCATAACATATGAACTATAAGTTCTGGGAAAAGAAAAAGGATACGGATCATCAGGATACTACTCCAAGGAAAAAGAAATCTAAAAGCAGAGAATGGTTTGACGCCATCCTTTTTGCCGTTATCGCTGCCACTATTATTCGCGTATTTTTTATTGAAGCTTACACCATCCCTACCGGATCCATGGAACGGACCCTGAAAGTAGGCGATTTCCTCTTTGTAAGTAAAGTTAACTACGGTGCCCGTATTCCTATGACGCCCGTGGCTTTTCCATTTGCGCACCACACCATGCCAATTACAGGTGGTAAAGCCTATTACGATGGCATCCAGTGGGCATACAAAAGACTTCCTGGTTTCCAGGAGATAAAACGTAATGATGTAGTGGTATTTAACTTCCCCGAAGGTGATACGGTTGCTTTAGAGCAGCAAGCGCATGATTACTACGACATGATCCGCAACCTAGGCAGAGAAACCGTACATAACCAGTTTACTATTGTGGGAAGGCCTGTTGATAAACGTGAGAACTATATTAAACGTTGTATCGCCATTGGTGGCGATGTGGTAAGCATGGCGAACGGTTTGGTTTCTGTAAATGGAGTGCCTGAAAAACTGGTGCCTAGTGGCCAAATGTCATACGCGGTAGCATTTAAAACCAGCGATGTGAACTTCCAGGTGTTTGAACAAATGGGTTTCAACCTGCAGAATGATATTACCGGCTTATCTGACAATACCTATGAGTTTACCGGAACTGCCGCCATGATGGACGAAGTGCGTAAATTAGACTTTGTACAATCAGTAAAAGAAAGTACTGTGCCTGCAGGTGTAGAGGAGTTGGCTATTTTTCCACATGATCCTAACAGGCCCTGGAATATAGATAATTTCGGCCCAATCAAGGTGCCTAAAAAAGGCTGGACAGTTAAGTTAGATAGTCTGACACTTCCTTTATATGAAAGAGCTATCCGTGTTTATGAAGGGAATACTTTGGAAAAAGTTGGCAATGATTTCATCATTAACGGGGTGAAAACAGATAATTATACCTTTAAAATGGACTACTACTGGATGATGGGCGATAACAGACATAACTCACTGGATTCGCGCTACTGGGGTTTTGTTCCGGCAGACCACATAGTGGGTAAAGCCTTGTTCATCTGGATGAGCTATGATAACAATGGTTCTTTCTTCAGTAAGATCAGGTGGAACAGGTTGTTGAAAGGGATTCATTAGAAACCCTCAATACCAAGTTTCATAGCAAGTTCATTTAAATCTTTTACAACGGCGTCCACCAAAGGGATGCCGTTTTTTTTGCGGTCAATTTCAGCAGCGTGTTCCGGTTCTCCGGGGATAACCACTTTTTTCTCCGGATCAATGGTGCCTGAGCTTTTAAACCTTTCAATCCAGTTGTCCAGGTGGTTTTTAAAATCTTCGGCAGGGCGGAAGCCATCCACACGCATGGCACCGAAAAAGTGCCCTATGCCTTCGCCAACCGGATCAGTGGGTGGATCTAAAAAGGCTACAAAAGGGGGAACCCATGGGCCGTAATTGGCACCGGAAAGTACCGCCGATAAAATATCAACCGTAGCACCTAAACCATAACCTTTATGGCTGCCATGGTCTTTATCACTTCCTAAAGGCAATAAAGAACCGCCGTGTTTTAAGGCATTGGGATCGGTAGACGATTGTCCGTTTTTATCCTGTACCCATCCTTCCGGAATACTTTCATTTGCCCTTTGTGCAATCTCCAATTTTCCATTTGCTGCGGCGGATGTCGCCATGTCAACAATCACTGGTGGATATTTTCCTGCCGGAAATGCATAACACATAGGGTTGGTACCCAGTAAGCGCTCACTGGAATAAGTAGGGGCAACCAGCGGACTGGCATTCGTCATGCTAATACCTATCATATCTTGCTCTACAGCGAGTAAAGCATGATAACCTGCTATACCAAAATGGTTGGAGTTTTTTACCGCCACCCAGCCGCTTCCATAAGTAGCTGCCTTTTCCATTGCCAGCTTCATGGCAAAAGGGGCTACCACTAAACCTAAACCGCCATCTCCATCTACCGTAGCTGTGGTAGCCGTTTCATGAACAACTTTTATTTCGGGTTGTGCATTGATGCGTTTCTTCTCCCAAAGGCGTACATAACCCGTTAAACGCGCCACACCATGCGAATCAATACCACGTAGGTCCGACTTCAGCAAAACATCAGCTGCCAGAGAAGCATGGTCTGCAGGGCAGCCCATGGTTAAAAATACACGTTCAGTAAAAGAACGTAGTTTTTCTTCAGGAAACGTATGGAAAGTCATATCAACTAGGCGTAAAGAATAGTAAATTTAAAATCTAAAGGTTTAAAATTGTGCAGTAAGGCGGCCAGAAAATCGTCACCATAGAGAACATATAAAGGTGCTATATTCAACACCCGTTCCTGAAGTACACCTGTTGGGAATAGCCTGGCTTTTAAACCGTCAATCTGGTTAAGCGAAGTAACATGTTTGCGTTTTTCAGCACGCAGCATTTTTTTCTCCAGAGAGTAGATCAGGTTAATGGCTTTGGTTTTTGCGCCATCGGTACTTTGCGACAAGGTCTTGTCTATTTTGTAAGCATTTAGCTTAATGTGATCAAAAATAGCGGTAATGGAACGACGTTGATCTTCGAGCGACAGCTCCACGTTCACGTGCGCTTTGATCCAGGCATTCTTTAAATCGATATTACAAGTCGGATCGTAGCCATGTCGTTCTGTGAGCCAAGGAGT
>NZ_JAZQNU010000101.1:0-3689 GCF_045627485.1 Pedobacter sp.
AATTTATGGATGCCGACCTGATTAAAGGAATATTCAAACTACAGGTATTTTCATCTTTCAGCAAACATGTTCGTAAATACTTTACGCACCCACATCTCATTGCCTTAATGGAGTTTCCTGTGCTATTTTTAGGTGCCACACCTGAGGATACGCCTGCGTTATACAGCTTAATGAATTATGCCGGTTTAAAATTAGGAACCTGGTATCCAAAGGGTGGGTTTGGTGAAGTAATCAATGCCATGAGTGCCGTTTGTGAAAAATTAGGGGTTACTTTTCACCTGAATGAAGCAGTGAGTCATATCCAGGTGAAAGAAAACCTGGTCAGCACACTAACCACCACCAAAAGAACCCGTGCTTTTGATGCCGTAATTGCTTCAGGGGATTATCATCATATTGAACAGCAATTACTATTACCTCATTACCGAAACTATAGTAACAGTTATTGGGACAAACGTGTTCTTGCCCCATCCTGCCTGATCTTTTACCTGGGGATCAAAACTCATGTACGGAGGCTGGAACACCATAACCTGTTTTTTGATGAAGATCTTAAGGTACATGCGAAGGAGATATACAGGGACCCGAAATGGCCTTCCAAACCGCTTTTTTACGTGTGTTGTCCATCAAAAACAGATCATTCAGTTGCTCCTGAAGGACACGAGAACATGTTTCTCCTTATCCCTATTGCTCCTGGTTTAACAGACAACGATGCTCAACGCGAAGTTTATTTTGACATGGTGCTCGACAGACTGGAAACCTATTGCCAACAGGACATCCGCAAGGATATAGACTATAAAAAGAGTTATTGTGTGCGGGACTTTGTGGCCGATTATAATTCTTATAAAGGCAATGCCTACGGTTTAGCAAATACCCTAATGCAAACTGCAAACTTAAAACCGTCAATAAGAAACAAAAAAGTTAGCAATTTATTTTACGCAGGTCAGCTTACCGTTCCCGGGCCTGGCGTTCCGCCATCGCTTATCTCAGGTAAAGTTGCGGCTAAAGAATTAATTAAACAGCTTAATCAATTTGCACGATGAAAGAATTATTTGACCAGCTGTCGGCCGAGTGCAGCAAAATTACCACAAGAAGATACAGCACCAGCTTCTCTTTGGGTATCTACTTTTTAAGTAAAAAAATTAGAGGGCCTATTTATGCCATTTATGGTTTTGTTAGATTTGCAGACGAAATTGTAGATAGTTTTCATGACTTTGACAAAAAATACCTTCTGGATAAATTTAAACAGGATTGTTTTGAGGCTATCGCACAGGGCATCAGTTTAAACCCTGTACTTAATTCCTTTCAGAAAGTAGTGAATGATTATCAGATTGAGCATTCATTAATTCACGATTTTCTGAAAAGTATGGAAATGGATCTGGAACCAGCGGTATATAGTCGAGATAAATATGAAAGTTATATTTTAGGATCTGCCGAAGTGGTTGGACTGATGTGCTTGCATGTTTTTACAGATGGCGATAAGGAATATTATGAAAGACTAAAACCCTTTGCCATGAAACTAGGTTCGACCTTTCAGAAAGTAAACTTTTTGCGCGATGTAAAGGCCGATTACCTTCAATTAAATCGCAACTATTTCCCTGGCGTGGATTTAGGTAATTTCTCTGATTATCAAAAGAAATGTATTGAAGAAGAAATAGAAGAAGAATTCAGGCAATCACTGATTGGCATCAAGCAATTACCTTTGTCATCACGAAGCGGGGTTTACCTCTCTTACATTTATTATAAAGAGCTTTTTAACAAAATTAAAAATATATCAGCAAATGAAATCATGGACAGACGAATTCGAATCTCCAATACTCATAAAATTGGATTGATGTTTGATTCGATGATTAGATATAAAATGAACTTTCTATGAAATTATTAATCTTATTTACGTTATTATTCAACCCTGCTATAAATATGAACAGGGCATCGCTTGTAGAAATCAGGAACCTGCTAATACAGGCGGCAGAGAGTAAAAAGGCCAATACACAGTTAAAAGCAGCATTGGCCCAATACCCGGAGAACAACCCGGTGATAAATGGATACCGTGGAGTTTCTACCATGATTGAAGCGAAACACATGTTTAATCCTATGTCAAGATGGAACAAATTTAAACAAGGTAGAGCCATGATGGAAGAAGCCATTGAATCGGACGTAAACAATTTCGAATTACGCTACCTCCGGTTCGCTATACAAACCAGTGTACCTGCGGTGCTAGGCTATTCAAAACATATTGAAGAAGATAAGAAGCTATTGATTTCACAGTTAGATAAAGTAAAGGATACTGACTTGAGAAATAGAACAATTAAATATTTAATGAGCACAAAATACTGTACTCCTGAAGAGTTGAATATGTTAAAGAAATGGAAGACCTCGTAATACTTGTAGATGAACGCGACAATCAGGTCGGTACAATGGGGAAATTGGAGGCACATTTAACGGGAAGTCTCCACCGTGCCTTTTCTGTCTTTATTTTTAATAACCAGCATGAGTTGCTCTTACAACAGCGGGCATTTGCCAAATACCATTCTGGCGGACTGTGGACCAACACGTGCTGCAGCCACCCTAAACCTGGCGAAACCTTAAGTGCCGCTGCAAACCGTCGCTTACAGGAAGAGATGGGCATGAAATCAGAGCTTGTTTATGGATTTCCTTTCACATATGAAGCAGCTTTTACCAACGATCTTATTGAACATGAATATGATCATGTTTTTTTCGGATATTCGGATATATTACCAGTGCCTAATCCTGAAGAGGTAGCATCCTATAAATATCTAAGTTTAACGGCATTGGAACAGGAACTCAACGTAAAACCCGAAGCCTACAGCGCTTGGTTAAAAATATGTTTTAAAAAAATGGTTGAATATAAAGAATTGAAATTATGGACAGCTGGGTTGTAAAAGTATTGGTGGTACTTGGTACGTTTGTATTCATGGAAGCCGTGGCCTGGTTTACTCATAAATATATTATGCATGGCTTGTGCTGGTTTTTACACCGTGACCACCACCAGAAAGATCATCCGGGGTTTTTCGAAAGAAACGATTTCTTCTTCCTTATTTTTGCCATCCCTGGAATTATCTGCCTTGCTTTGGGCAGCTTCTATGACGTTCAGCTAGCTTTGTACATTGGTATTGGAATAACCGCCTATGGCGCGGCATACTTTTTTGTGCATGATATCTTTATCCATCAACGTTTTAGGTTTCTAAGAAAAACCGATAATCGCTACTTTAAAGCTTTACGAAGAGCACATAAAATGCATCACAAACATGTCAATAAAGAACATGGTGAATGTTTTGGCATGTTATGGGTACCGCTAAAGTATTTTAAATCCTGAAGAACGCCAAATTCATCAATAACCATATTCTATGAACTTATTGAAATAGTAATAAAAGAAAAGAGGCTTAAGCCTCTTTTCTTTTATTACTATTATTGTTTTTTAAGAAACTCTGTTCTTAATACAATGCTTGTACCATCTACTTTACAATCTACTTCATCCGGATCGTCGGTTAACCTGATCCTTTTAACTACTGCACCCTTTTTAACGGTCATTGAAGATCCTTTTACTTTTAAAGTTTTCATCACCACTACTGAATCCCCATCGGAGAGCAGGTTACCATTTGCATCTTTAACTTCCATCACAATTTCCTAAGTATAAAACAAATTAATAATTATTTAACATTAGCAAATATAAA
>NZ_JAZQNU010000102.1:0-2282 GCF_045627485.1 Pedobacter sp.
ACGCATGAATGAAGAAACATTATTTTTTCACTTCAAAGGTAAATACTTTTCTCCCAGGAATTCCATCCTCAGAAAGCCCTTCAATCACGCCAATGTAATGACCGGTCTGATCTGAGGTGTAAAAAGCAATATTTCCGTTACCCTGCTGATCAGTGGTCAGATTTGGAGACCAATACAGTACATTTCTGAAATCAGGAATGCGGCTGTTTTTCTGATCGGGAGTTTCGTAAACCGGCGAATAAAATTCACGCTGCAACTGCATGCCTTCATAATCTAATACGACGGCACGTGGATCTATATCCATACCCCCAAGGTCATTTTTATAGGTATTCAATTTAATGATTCCTTCCAACACAGTAGGGCCCCAGTAATATTTATGGGCGATCACATCCATGCTTTTAATTTTCAGGGGATCCAGCGCCATCACCTGGTCCATATTAAAATAAGGTACCCCATCGAGCAGCACCAGTGGATTGGCGTCCAGGAAACGCCTTGCGTTAGCCACCTTCAGCTGATACCCTCTTTTGCTACGATAGACGCTAACCTCGGGAACAAATTCCCTTAACACCTCTTCCATTGTGGTAAATCGAGTATAGTCGTCCAGTTTATAGACCTTCGAAGGTTTACCATAAAAGGCAATGCTGTCTATTCCCGGAGCGTAGTATCGACGCAACTGCTCGCCCGCAAAGGTGTTTCTAACCTGCATGCTCAGACTATGCTCCTGCAGTAACTCAAGTTGTGCCGGATTAACGCTAAAATCTGCCAATGGTGTGGCATTGAACTGCTCGGCAAAAGGACTTTCAAGGGATCCGGTTAAATTGCTGTCCACCTGGTTATTGGTTTGCAATACAACTTCATTGGGACCGTAAAAATCTCTTGTATTAAAGATTAGGCGGCCAGTGCTATCGCTTTTGGCGCCATAAAACTGCACACGCTCGCCAATCACACCCAGGTAAGCCATTTTATCTTTAACCGCCTGTCCCTGTGTGTTGGTTATTTTTCCTGTGATAAGATGCCCTGTATATTCCGGAAGGAATTTAAACATAGGTTTTTGTGCCGCGAGCGCCTGCTCCCAATTGAACTGTCGCCAACCTTGGGTGAGCAACAAAAGATCCAGCGCTTCATCCGTTTCCGTGTATTCATTTTGAAAATAATAGGTAGGCGATTCCAGGTGACCTTTTATCGCGGAACCAAGCCATAAATAACTAACAATATCTACTTGTTCAGCTTGCTGTAAAGCATCCAGCTGGTGGATGGATATGGAAAGGTCAGCGGTTTGTGCAAGGCCGGTTTCGTTCAATGCGTTGAGTTTAACCTTCACCTGTTGCCGAGTTTGATATGCTGTTAAATCAGCTGCGGCTTCGATTGTTAACTTCCGCTCAGGACGCTTAAAAAACAAACGTTCTGCTACAGGCTGCCCCTTTCCGTTAAATAGGGTTAAATAGGAAATACCATCCCTTAATTTCTTTTTATCGATAGCGAGGGTGGTCGTTCCAGCAGTTAAATTAAGGCGTTCTGCCAGGGTCACTTCTTTACCGTTATGAATAAACAGGTAAACACCATCCTGATCGGCAAGATTTGTATTTACCTGAAGATCAAGGCGGCCAGTCGTTGACCGCAGACTTAAAACATAACCCTGTCTTTTAACCGCAGGTAAGTCTTTAACCATTAAATCCTTTCCTTCACTTGTCACCAGGGCTTTATAACGGCTATTGGCTGCAGGCGTAAATTGAAACGATCCCATGCCGAATTTTTTAGTTTCAAAAGTCGCTACCTGCTCATTGCGTTCATTGACGATGACACCGTTGAGGTTTATGCCTTTGCCATATTGGTCGGTCGCTTTAAAAGCAACTTTTGAGGAGATACCTGCAACCAGGTCGCCGCCTTCAGGAAAAAACTGGAGGTCGTCTTTGCTTTTTTCTGCTTTTTCTGTTTCCGGTGCATTTAAAGGGTTAACAATGCTGATTTGCTTTTCAAAGAAGGTTTCGGGACCGAAGTTCTTCATCCAACTGGTATAAGCACGCAATTTATAACGCCCGTTTGCTGCGGTAACAGGTACATATAGAGATCCGTTACCACTACCCGCTTTCATATCGATTTTGGCCTGTAAAATGGCATTGTTGTTTTGGTCGAGTACATCTACATACACGACCTGGCTAAACATGTCCGATGCCCCATCCCGTTGTTCATAGACTTTAAACCACAACAGTTCACCGGTGAGGTAAAATTCTTTATCGGTATGCACATAGAGCTTCTCCTTCGGCACCGTTTGATTATGGAGG
>NZ_JAZQNU010000103.1:0-14071 GCF_045627485.1 Pedobacter sp.
CGAGAAATCCCATAAAAAAAGCGGGTGATCAATTAATGACCACCCGCATCGTATTATATGTTATATACTTATTTAGATAAGTACATTGATTTGTCTTTATATAACTTTCTGAAATAAGGATCTTCCAGATCTTTAATAAAACGAATCGACTCTCCGGTTGATTTCATTTCAGGACCTAATTCCTTGGTTACTTCAGGGAACTTCTCGTAAGAGAAAACAGGCTCTTTAATGGCATAACCTTCCAGCTTACGTTCGATGGTGAAGTCTTTCAGTTTCGCAACGCCTAACATTACTTTTGCTGCAATATTGATATAAGGAACATCGTATGCTTTAGCAATGAAAGGTACCGTACGAGACGCCCTTGGGTTGGCCTCAATCACATATACCTTATCATCCTTAACTGCAAACTGGATGTTTAATAAACCCCTTACGTTTAATGCTCTGGCAATTTTTTTAGAATAGGTTTCCATATCGTTAATTACCTTTTCAGAAAGACTGAAAGGAGGCAATACAGCGAAAGAATCTCCAGAGTGAATACCAGCAGGCTCAATGTGTTCCATTAAACCAATGATGTGTACATCTTCTCCATCACAGATTGAATCTGATTCAGTTTCTTCTGCACGGTCAAGGAAATGGTCAATCAATACACGGTTTCCAGGAAGATCACCTAATAACTTCACTACGGCTTTCTCCAGGTCTTCGTCATTGATTACAATGCTCATGCCTTGCCCGCCTAATACATAACTAGGGCGAACCAGTACCGGGTAACCCACTTCATTAGCAACTACAATTGCTTCTTCAGCGTTTTCGGCTACACCATATCTTGGATAAGGGATATCCAATTCTTTTAACAAGTCAGAGAAACGACCACGGTCTTCGGCAACATCCATATCATTAAATGAAGTACCGATGATTTTGATTCCGTTCTCATGTAGTTTTTCAGCCATTTTCAAAGCCGTCTGACCACCAAGTTGTACAATAACACCTTCAGGTTTTTCAAGGTCAATGATCTCACGAACATGCTCCCAGAAAACCGGCTCAAAGTAAAGCTTGTCGGCCATATTGAAATCGGTAGATACCGTTTCAGGATTACAGTTGATCATGATGGATTCAAAACCAGATTCCTTAGCTGCCAATAAGCCATGTACACAAGAATAGTCGAATTCTATACCCTGCCCAATACGGTTCGGGCCTGAACCAAGAACAATGATTTTCTTTCTGTCTGAAGGAATGGATTCATTCTCTTCTTCAAAAGTAGAATAGTAGTAAGGAGTTTGTGCAGCAAACTCAGCAGCACACGTATCTACCATTTTATAAACACGTTTGATACCTAATGATCTTCTGCGTTCAAAAACCTCGTCTTCGGTTACATTGCCTAATAAATGAGCAATCTGGATATCGGAATAGCCCTTTTGCTTTAAGGTCAACATGAAGTCTTTAGGCACGTTGTTAAGCGTATATCTTTTTAACTCAGTTTCCAGTTGAACAAGTTCCTGGATTTGAGATAAGAACCATTTGTCGATACGGGTAACCTTACGAATTGATTCCAAAGGTACGCCCATAGCCATGGCATCTTTAATCAGGAACAATCTGTTCCAGCTTGGATGCTCCAAACCGTACATGATTTCGTCAATACTGCGAACGTTTTTACCATCTGCACCTAATCCGGCTCTGCCAATTTCTAAACTCTGACAAGCTTTTTGTAGGGCTTCAATAAAAGTACGTCCGATGGCCATCACTTCACCAACAGATTTCATCTGCAGGCCTAGTTCCATGTTGGCACCTTTAAATTTATCAAAATTCCAGCGAGGAATTTTTACGATCACGTAATCTAAACTCGGCTCAAAATAAGCAGAGGTTGTTTTAGTGATCTGGTTTTCTATTTCATCAAGGTTATAGCCGATCGCTAATTTTGAAGCGATTTTGGCAATTGGATAACCTGTTGCTTTACTGGCAAGTGCCGAAGAACGGGAAACCCTTGGATTGATCTCAATCGCAATAATCTCATCGTTAATTGGATTTACCGAGAACTGTACGTTACATCCACCGGCAAAATTACCAATTGCACGCATCATTTTGATGGCCTGGTTACGCATTTCCTGGTAGCAACGGTCAGATAAAGTCATGGCGGGAGCAACCGTAATGGAATCTCCGGTATGGATACCCATTGGGTCGAAGTTTTCGATCGAGCAAATGATAATTACGTTATCATTGCTATCTCTCAATAACTCCAATTCATATTCTTTCCAACCTAAAACGGCTTGTTCTACCAACACTTCATGGGTTGGAGAAGCTTCTAAACCACGTTTTAATGCTAAATCAAATTCTTCTTTTTTGTGTACGAAACCGCCACCCGAACCACCAAGGGTATAAGACGGACGGATTACCAACGGATAACCGATTTCCTGAGCTGCTTCTTTACCTTCTAAAAAGGAATTGGCAATTCTGGAAGTAGCTACACCAACACCGATATCGATCATCAGCTGTTTGAAAGCTTCTCTGTTTTCAGTTTTCTCAATCGCGGCTACGTCAACACCGATTACCCGAACACCATGTTTTTCCCAAACACCGCGTTCTTCAGCCTCTTTACAAAGGTTAAGGGCGGTTTGGCCTCCCATAGTAGGTAAAACAGCATCAATTTTCCGCTCAATTAAAATCTCTTCAATAGCGTCGACTGTTAAAGGGCGAAGATAAACATGGTCAGCGATGACCTTATCTGTCATGATGGTCGCAGGATTTGAGTTAATAATGGAAACTTCAATTCCTTCTTCTTTTAAGGATAAGGCTGCTTGGGATCCTGAATAATCAAATTCACAGGCTTGACCAATTATAATTGGTCCGGATCCGATAATTAATACGGAGCGTATGGAAGTGTCTTTAGGCATATGGCTTTTAAAAGTTTTGCTCGCGAGATTTTCAATACGAAGAGAAAGATCCCGACAACTCTGTCGGGGTGCAAAGTTACGCTTTTAGCACATAAACTGGATACGTTTTTCAAAAAACCATTAAAAGAATTGGATTACCGCTGAAGGAGTTTAATCTGCCCTATGTCTGTTGTGACACTGTCGATAACCGCCACTTCCTGCAAAATATAGTCCTGATAAGGTGGAACAGCCTTTATATGTACTGTGTAAGTATTAGGTTTGAGGCCTTTAGCAATAAAATTCCCCCTTTGGTTTGGCACCTTCAGCGTGTCAGTTCCAGCAATAATCAGGATTTCGGCAATACCTTCCGGAGGACTGATTTTACCTTGCATGGCACCACTGTTTGCTGCTTTAAAAGCAAATAAAACACTTAAGATGATGATGGAGGTGTAGGCGATTTTTTTCATAAAATTATGATTTAGCCGTTGTACCTTAAAGATGCATAATAACTGCCTTTGGAACAAATTTTGTTTCTTTGCTAAATATGAGAAAATTAATCATCGCCTTTTTGGCCGTTTCAATAGGCATTAGTGGCTGTGCCACAGTACAATCAATTATCAAATCCAGCTTTCCATATACGGCAACTCTAATTATTCCTGCATCTACAAAAGCCAATACCACCGTTTCTGCCACAAGTGCAGCCAGTAGTTTTGATGAGATTTTCGGAAATCAGAATGGAAACAGCTATATTAAAGAAGTTAGAATAGCTTCGGCAAAGCTAAGTGCATCGAATCCAAATACCCAGAGTATGGGTATGTTCAAATCTGTAAAGTTATTTATTTCCAACGGCAACAGTGGTGAAGTCATGGTAGCGTCACGAAATGATGTTTCAGAAAATATCGGAACTTCACTTGTACTAGACATTGACAATTCACGTTTCTTAGATAGTTACATCAAAGGAAACAGCCTGCGTATCAGAGCAGAGTATGTATTAAGAAATGGTTTAACAACCGATGTGAGTGTAAAAGCAGCATTAAGCTTTAGCTCTTCACCCAACACGGTTAACTAATGATTTAACGCATTCTTCCCTAGGAAGGATATTCTTCATAAATAGTTTGTTTGGTTTATTATCCGGTATGAGTTTTACCTATACCGGATTTTTTTTGCAATATCATTTGGGTATCACTTAATTTGTCGCATGTTAGGCCACACTTATGTAAGTGTATAGGTACATTGCGTTGTCAGGCTATTAAACCGGAGAAGGACTTATCGTGAATAAATCAATAAAAAAAATCGCCATCGTAGGTCCGGAAAGCACCGGAAAATCAACAATCAGCAAGCAACTGGCCAGGCATTACAACTGCCCCTGGGTGCCCGAGTATTCGCGTTATTATTGTGCGGCATTAACAGGTCCCTGCACCTTGCAGGATGAAATTAACATGTATCATGGTCAGGTGGCATTGGAAGAATCGGTTTTAGCCACGAACGAAAATGACTTTGTTTTTTGCGATACCACAATCCTCACCGTAAAGATATGGTGCGATGAGCTATTCGGAGAAACACCTCAGGTGGTACTTGATGGACTGCATGCCCGCCCCTACGACCTTTACCTGTTAATGGATATTGACCTTCCCTGGGAAGAAGACTCCCTGCGTGATTTCCCCAACCTGCGCGAACACTTTATGGCGGTATGGCACCGGGAACTGCAAAATCTACATGCCAATTACGTGGTTGTATCCGGTACAACTGAGCGTTTTAACAATGCGGCAGCAGTAGTTAACAATTTTCTGCGGAAGTAAATAAAATTTATACATTTGTATCATCAAAAAGGGGTGCCTTGTTTTGTAAAAAACACAAAAACAGGCTGAGAACATACCCATTACATCAAACTACACATAAGTTTGGATGTATGCACCTGATCCGGATAATGCCGGCGGAGGGATTGGAGTTATGGAGTTTAACTAATCTGTGAGTACCCCTACTTACAGTTTGTTTAACTAAAAACAATTTTTAAAATTGAAAAATTTATTATTCATGGCAGCCGCCATGCTGTTGTTTCCGTTGTTAACGAAGGCACAATTAACCATTTCAGGAAAAATTTCTGATGCAAAACAACCGTTAACTGGCGCGACTATCAGGCTTAAACCTGCACAACGAAGTGCAACCGCCAACAGGAATGGCGATTACCAGTTCAAAAACCTTAAACCAGGTAATTATACCTTAACCGTATCTTACATAGGCTACGAGACCCTTGAAAAAACAGTAAACTTAGCTTCTGACCTCACGCTAGACCTAACTTTATCGCCATCAGCTTACCTGGCCGATGAAGTAATTGTTAGGGGAACAAGGGCCACGGAAAAATCGGCAACCACTTACCGCAACTTAAACAAAGAAGAAATTAGTGAGAATAATTTTGGCCAGGACCTGCCCTTCTTGTTAAACAATACCCCAGGTGTGGTGGTTTCTTCTGACGCCGGAGCAGGCATTGGTTATACCAGCATCAGGGTGCGTGGTAGCGATGCCACCCGCATCAACGTGACGGTGAACGGCATCCCGTATAACGACAGCGAAAGCCAGGGAAGTTTCTGGGTGAACATGCCAGATTTTGCCTCCTCTGTAGAAAATATCCAGATCCAGCGTGGCGTGGGTACCTCCACCAATGGTGCAGGCGCTTTTGGCGGAAGTTTAAATGTCCAAACCAGCGCCCCTTCGAGAGATGCGTTTGCCGAGGTAAACAATACCTATGGCTCATTTGACACCTGGAAAAACACCGTGAAAATAGGAACCGGATTAATCAATGATAAATTTAGCTTTGATGGCCGATTATCGCGCATCAAATCAGATGGTTTTATCGACCGCGCAGCGTCAGACCTAAAATCATACTTTTTATCAGGGGCTTACCATGGCAAAAAAGACCTTTTGCGGATCAATGTTTTTGCAGGTTCCGAAACCACTTACCAGGCCTGGAATGGAATTCCAGAGTCACGTTTAAATGGCGATCTAGCTGGTATGCAAGCCTATATAAACCGCAATTACTTAAGTGAAGCTGATGCCAGCCTGCTCTTAAATTCAGGGAATCGAACTTATAACTCGTTCACCTATAAAGACCAAACCGATAACTATTGGCAAAACCATTACCAGTTGTTATATGCACGGCAGTTTAACGAGCAATTTTCCTTTAATGGCGCCTTGCATTACACTGATGGCAGGGGTTATTACGAAGAATTTAGAACTAATCAGAAGTTTAGCAATTATGGCCTCGATAACGTAGATCTGGGTGGCAGCACCTTAACAAGAACAGATTTAATCCGCCGAAGGTGGCTTGATAACGACTTTTATGGCGTTACCTATAACTTCAACTACCAGCCTTCCAGCAAAGTTACTTTCACCTTAGGTGGCGCTTATAATGAGTATGCCGGGAAACACTTCGGTGAAATCATTTGGGCGCAATATGCTTCTAATGGCCAATATGGAGATCATTACTACCACAACCAGGGTGATAAAACGGATTTTAACATCTTTGGAAAGGTAATCTATAGTCCGACAGAAAAGCTTAGCCTTTTCGCCGACCTCCAATATCGTGACCTGAATTATGAGGTAGCCGGTACAGATAAAAACCTGGACCTGATTGACCTTAACGACAACATGAACTTCTTTAACCCTAAGGTTGGTGCCACTTATTTCCTGACGGATCAAAGTAATGTTTACGCATCGTATAGTGTGGCCAATAAGGAGCCAAACCGTGATGATTATGTGAATGCCACTGCCGGATTATTCCCTAAATCAGAACGATTGAACAATGTAGAAGCAGGCTACCGCTTTAAAAATGACCGATTTAACGCCGGTTTGAACGTATATGGCATGTTTTACAAGGATCAGCTCGTGGTGACCGGTAAGATTAATGATGTTGGTGAATCGATACGCCAGAATGTAGCTGAAAGTTACCGCATCGGCGTAGAACTCGATGCATCGTATGTGCTGAACAGGAAATTGGTATTAAACGCCAATGCCGCCTTAAGCCGCAACAAGATCAGCGATTATATAGATTATCTCTATGAGTATGATGATAATGGTGACATTAGCAATACCGTCGAGACGGCATACACTTCCACAGACATATCCTTTTCACCAGCTGCTGTATTGTTTGCAGAGTTAGCTTATAAACCGGTTACCGGTTTCGCCTTAGCCTTGCAAAATAAATATGTGAGCAAGCAATACCTGGACAACACACAAAATGAGTCGAGAAAGTTAGCCGCTTACTTTGTAAGCAATCTGCGTGCAGGTTATGATTTTAAGGCTTATGGTATAAAAAACATCAACTTGTCGCTATTGGTAAACAACGTCTTCGATAAAAAATATGAAAGCAATGGCTATACCTACGGCTCCATTTACCAAGGTATTACCACAACGGAGAACTTTTATTTTCCACAGGCAGGTACAAACTTCTTACTTTCACTAAATTTGAAGTTCTAGTTGCCTGGCTTGAAGGTATAAACTACACTTTGATGCCGGTACACAATAATTAACCTGATGAAGAAATACATAGAGAAACTACAATTTATTACCCACGACCTGCCTCATATAAGTCATGTGGAACAAACCCAACAGGCTTGTGAAGCAGGGGCAAAATGGATACAGTACCGCTGTTTATCCAAAAGCGGTGATGAGCTGTTGAACGAGATACATGAAATAGCAACGATTTGTGACGATTGGGGCGCAACCCTGATCGTTACTGATCATGTGCAGCTGAAGGGTAAAGCAGATATACAGGGTTTCCATGTGGAAGATTTTGATGCTGATTTTAAAACCTTACGTGCACAGCTTGGTGAGGAGACCACCATCGGTGGCTCAGCAACCACAGTAGCCGGACTGATCAGGTTGTTTGAAGAAGGTGCCGACTATGCAGGTTTTGGCCCCTTTAGCGTAACCACCACAAAACCCAACAATGCTCCTTTACTGGGTGTAGCAGGATATGCTGACGCCATGGCACAACTACAAGCACTAAACATTGATTTCCCTGTCCTGGCGGTAGGTGGGGTAACACTGACAGATGTGGAGCCCCTTATGGAAACAGGCATCTTTGGCGTTGCAGTGTCAGCCGCAATAAACCAGTCGGACGACCTGCGTGAAGCATATGAAGATTTTTACAACAAAGTTTGCTAAACCTCCACACGCTCTCCAACCTGTTGGCGCCACATGGCATAATAAAGGCCTTTTTCAGCCAGCAGGTCTTCATGTTTACCCCGCTCAATAATATGGCCCTTTTCTAACACATAAATGCGGTCGGCATGACGGATGGTCGACAACCTGTGGGCAATTAATATGCTGATGTGACTGGTTTGTGTAGAGATTTCCCGGATAGTTCCGGTGATTTCTTCTTCTGTTAACGAGTCTAAAGAGGAAGTCGCCTCATCGAAAACTAAGATATCTGGCTGGCGTAACAGTGCCCTTGCAATAGAAAGGCGTTGCTTTTCACCACCAGATACCTTTACTCCACCTTCACCAATTACAGTATCTAGGCCATGTTCGGCACGGGCCATCAGATTATAACAAGAAGCCTGTTCCAAAACATGCAGGCATTCCTCGTCGGTAGCATGAGGGCGCACAAACTGCAGGTTTTCTCTTATAGTGCCCGAAAAAAGTTGCGTATCTTGGGTAACAAAACCAATCTTTTCACGAAGCTGATCCAAATCGATCTTGTGGCTTGAAACTTCGTTATAAAACACCTCCCCTTCTACTGGTTGATATAAACCGACTAATAACTTCACCAGGGTGGTTTTTCCAGAGCCTGAGGGGCCAACAAAAGCGATGGTCTCTCCACGGTCAACCGTAAAGCTAATATGGTTTAAGGCATTGCTTTTCCCCGTTAAATGACGGAAACTTACTTCATTAAAGGATAGTCGTGTAATTTTGTCTAGTTGAACCGGATTTTTAGGCTTTTCATCAACCGGCGTATTCAGGATACGTTTAAAATTGCCTAAAGACACTTCCGCTTCACGCCAATACAAAATTACATTACCTAGCTCCTGCAGCGGTCCGAATAGAAAAAAAGAATAAAACAGGAAGGAAAAATATTGACCCGCCGAAATGGTGTTTTCAAAAATCAGGATCAACAAAACCACCACCATCAAACTTCGCACAAAATTAACAGTTGTACCCTGCACAAAACTCATGCTGCGCACATATTTTACCTTCTTCAATTCAAGGCTTAATATCTGGTAAGTTGTTTTATTCAGGCGCTCTATTTCCTGATTAGCCAGGCCAAGACTTTTCACCAATTCTATATTTCTAAGCGATTCTGTTGTGGAACCCGCCAGTGCGGTGGTTTCTGAAACGATCTTCTTTTGTATGACTTTAATTTTTTTACTCAGGAACCAACTTACCATCCCAATGGTAGGCACAGCAGCCAGATAAATCAGCGTCACTTTATAGCTTACAGATGTAGAATATACCATTACGAAGATCATACCAATGATACTCACAAAAATCACACTTACAAAGGAGGTAATGAACTTCTCCGTATCCAGGCGTACTTTCTGCAGGATGCCTAAAGTTTCGCCACTGCGCTGGTCTTCAAATACCTGGTAAGGCAGCTCGAGCGAACGTTTAAGACCATCGGCATACATGCGGGCACCAACTTTCTGCACCACAATACTGGTAAAATAATCCTGGAAATTTTTTGCCAGGCGCGATACCATGGCGGCACCAACACCAAGGCCAACCAACCCAATCACGCCCCAAACAAACTCGCTTTTACTGAGCACATCCTTTTTCTCAATAAACTGATCCACAATACGGCCTGTAATATAAGGGTCGATTAATGAGAATCCGATATTGATGGCCGCAAGCACAAGGGCGAGGGCAACGGTCCATTTATGATTTTTCAGGTATTGCAGCAGTAAGTCCATTCAATGCAAAAATAGAAAAAGGGAATACAGCTTTCGCCATATTCCCTTTTTATGATAATAAAAATATATTTGGGAAAATTATACCGTCAGAATGTCTTTCTCTTTGGCTTCCATGTGTTTATCCACTTTCAAAATGTAAGCATCAGTGATTTTTTGCACCTCGCCTTCGCCGGTTTTGATTTCATCATCAGAAACTGCGTCGCCTTTCAAACGTTTGATTTTTTCGTTGGCATCTTTGCGGATGTTACGGATAGCAATTTTACCTCTTTCTGCTTCTTCCTTTGCTTTTTTAACCAAGTCGCGTCTGCGTTCTTCTGTCAATGGTGGTACCACCAAACGGATCACTACCCCGTCATTTTGAGGGTTAATACCTATGTTGGCTTCCATTATAGCACGCTCAATTGGCGTAAGCAGGTTTTTCTCCCAAGGCTGAATCAACAAGGTACGTGCATCAGGGGTATTGATGCTGGCTACCTGACTTAAAGCAGTTGGTGTTCCATAATAATCTACCGTAATTCCATCCAGCATACCTGCAGAAGCTTTACCTGCGCGTATTTTTGTCAACTCCGACTCGCAATGTAAAATTGCTTTATCCATCGTTGCCTGAGCTTCCTGTAATTGTTTCTTTATGAGGTCATTCATATGAAATGTTATTTATGCAAATTAAAAACTGTAATTAACCTTTAACCAGGGTTCCGATCTCCTCGCCCTGTGCAATTTTCATGAAGTTACCGGTTTTGTTCATGTCAAAAACAATGATTGGAAGTTCATTCTCTTCGCAAAGCGTAAACGCGGTCATATCCATTACATTTAACCCTTTTGCATATACTTCTTTGAAAGAAATATTGCTGTAACGGGTTGCTGTACTGTCCTTTTCCGGATCAGCAGTATAAATACCATCAACACGGGTACCTTTTAATACCACATCTGCCTTAATTTCAATGGCCCTTAAAGCGGCTGCTGAATCGGTGGTGAAATATGGATTTCCTGTACCTGCACCAAAAATAACAACTCTTCCTTTTTCAAGGTGCCTTACTGCTCTTCTGCGAATAAAAGGCTCACAGATCTGTTCCATTTTAATGGCTGTAAGTAAGCGGGTTTTTAACCCTACTTTTTCTAAAGCATCCTGTAAAGCCATGCTGTTGATTACGGTAGCCAACATGCCCATATAATCGGCTTGCGCACGATCCATACCCGACTTTTCGGCACTTAAGCCTCTGAATATATTGCCGCCGCCAATAACAATTGCAATTTCCAGCCCTTGGGCATGCACTGCTTTGATATCCTCAGCATACTGTCTAACGCGCTCATTGTCAATTCCGTATTGCTTATCGCCCATCAGCGATTCGCCGCTTAACTTTAAAAGGATCCTTTTATACTTCATGACTCCAAAAATAGCTATTTGTTTTAATTATCAACGATCAAATATTCAACTCCAGCAACAAAAGCTTTTTGCAAAGACAAGTTTTCATTTAAAAGCAGCAGGTTAGCGGTTTTTCCAACCTCTACACTTCCCGTATGGTCCGCCATGCCCATTACCCTGGCAGGATGCAGACTGGCCATATTAACCGCCGCCTGTAATGGGATATCACAATGGTTGACGCAGTTTTTAATGGCATCAAGTAAGGTAATATTTGAACCTGAAAGGGTGCCATCAGCCATGGTAAACTTATCACCCACCAGGCGATGCTGGTAAGGCCCAACTTCACAAGCTGTAACCGCATCAGTAATCAGAAACAAACGGTCTTTAAGCAAATGATAACTCATTTTTACCACCTCATAGTTTACATGCTGGCCATCGGCAATGATGCTCGCTGCAGCTGTTGGGTGACTAAAAACAGCCACTGGTAAATTTGGAGCACGGTGGTGAATTGATGGCATGGCATTAAACAGATGGGTCGTGGTAGAAAAGCCATTGTTATATGCTGCGGTGGCCTGTTCAAAATTGGCATCGCTATGGCCTAAAGATAATACCACTCCCTGCTCAACAAGGTAGTCGATTACTTCCTGGTCCTGCAGTTCGGCAGCAAGGGTCATCATTTTAACCGTACCTTCTGCATACTCAATTAACGCCTTTACCTCGCTTAAGGTCGCTTTACGCACACAATCAGGAATGTGGGCGCCCAAACGTTTTGGATTCAAATAAGGGCCCTCTAAATGCAAACCAAGGAAAGCTTTAGCCTCGGCACGGTAAGCTTTGGCCGCATCTATAGCCGCGTAAAAAACTTCCAGGGAATTGGTAGCCAAACAGGCCAGAAAACCAGTTGTCCCCTTGCTGATTAAGTCGGCATCCATTTGCCTTAGCGTATCTACTGTTGGAAAAGCAGATAATAGGTTTCCGCCACTGCCATAAATTTGAAGGTCGATAAAACCCGGAAAAATATAGCCCCCACCAGCATCAATAGTCTCGTAATCAGCAGGTATATTCCCATCTCCAATGGCTTTGATAATGCCGTTTTCTATAAATACAGTTTGTTGCGTGGCTAAACCATCTGTCGTCAATAATCGACCATTCGTAATCGCTATCATAAGGAAATTCTGTTTTCTTAAATATAAGGCATAAAAAAAGTCCCATAAGGGACTTTTTTTATATTCATTAAACAAAAAGGTTATGCACCTAATTGTACACGTTTGAATGAAGTAACTGTTAAATCTTTAGAAGTATCGTTTAAAAATTTACGAACGTCTTTAGAAGAATCTTTAACGAATTCCTGGTTTAACAAAGTACTGTCTTTGTAGAATTTATTCAATTTACCAGCAGCAATTTTTTCAATCATTGCTTCAGGCTTGCCTTCCGCACGAATTTGCTCTTTAGCAATTTCAGTTTCGCGCTCGATAACTGATGAATCAACACCGTCTTTATCTAAAGCAACCGGGTTCATAGCAGCAATTTGCATCGCTACGTCTTTACCAGCTTCTTCAACACCTGCAACATCTTGGTTTAAAGCAACCAAAACACCTAAACGGTAGTTACCGTGGATGTAAGGAACAACTTTTTCGCCTGTTACGGTTTCGAATTTAGAGATACCAATTTTCTCACCAATTTTACCAGTGTTTTCTACAATGATATCAGAAACTTTAACGCCATCAATTTCTAAAGCTAAAAGCTCTTCTAAAGTTGCTGGGTTTTTCTCGATTGCTAAATCAGCAAATTTATTACCTAAGGCAACGAAATCAGTGTTTTTAGCAACAAAGTCAGTTTCACAGTTCAATTCAATCACAACACCACGTTTTCCGTCTGCTGTTGCTTTAGCAATAACAACACCTTCGTTAGAATCACGATCCTGACGGCTAGCAGCTACTTTAGCGCCTTTTTTACGCAAGTAATCAACGGCTGCTTCGAAATCGCCATTTGCTTCTGTTAATGCTTTTTTGCAATCCATCATACCGGCACCGGTTTGTTGGCGTAATTTATTTACATCTGCAGCAGTAATTTGTACTGACATTTTTGTTTCCTTTTAAGTTTTATAAAAAAATAATGGGTCGTATATTGTTAGTTGTAAGTAAAACCCGCAACACACAACATACAACCCAAAATATATTATTTACGCTTCGCTAGTACCTTCTTCAGAAGATTCAGCACTTACTTTTCTTTTTCTTTCGCCTGGTTCTTTAACTTCCGGAGCGTCAGCAGCAGCTTTAGCAGCTACAGCTTCTTTTTCTGCTTCGTCGTCTTTTTCACGCTTACGCTCATCTAAACCTTCTTCAATTGCTTTGATAATGATATCAGTAATTAAAGAGATTGATTTAGTTGCATCATCATTCGCTGGAATAGGGAAATCAATGTTTGACGGATCAGAGTTTGTATCCACCATAGCAAAAGTTGGAATGTTTAATTTCAACGCTTCACTTACTGCGATATGCTCTTTTTTAACATCAATTAAGAAGATAGCAGCTGGTAAACGGTTTAAATCCGCAATACCACCTAATAAACTTTCTAATTTAATACGCTCACGTTGGATCATTAAACGCTCTTTTTTAGAAAGAATCGAGTAAGTACCATCTTTAGTCATCTTGTCGATGTTAGACATCTTTTTGATCGACTTACGTACAGTTTGAAAGTTAGTTAACATACCACCTAACCAACGCTCAGTTACGAAAGGCATGTTTACTTTTTTTGCTTGTTCAGCAACAATTTCTTTAGCTTGTTTTTTAGTCGCTACAAATAAGATCTTGCGACCAGATTTTACGATTTGTTTAATCGCAGAAGCAGCTTCTTCAGTTTTAGTTAAAGTCTTGTTTAAATCTATAATGTGGATTCCATTACGCTCCATGAAAATGTAGGGCGCCATCTTAGGG
>NZ_JAZQNU010000104.1:0-14911 GCF_045627485.1 Pedobacter sp.
AAAACAGTATTGTTTATCAATTCCAGTAATGAGGATTATACGTCCAAATACCTGAACCAACATCAGGCAGCTTTACTTACTGCAAATACTTTAAAAACAGAAAAAACCTTAGATACGCCATCGCGCAGCTAAGGTTTCCAAAAATTATATGATCCCGTTGAAATAACCTTCAACGGGATTTTTTATGCTGGTTTATTTAGTTTCTGTAGGTAGGAGTATAGCACCACATCTAAACCGTAAATGTCATTTCTAAATTGCAGGGTGCCGTTAGCATCAACCCAGGTGGTAAAGTAAGTTAAGTAAACAGGAACCTGTGTAGGTAAGGCAATGTCTTTTGCTTCCTGGTTCTCAGTTTTTGCCATCTCTGTTTTGATCACCTCATATTGTTTGCTGTTGCCAAATAAAGCCTGAGCAAGCTCCAGCGGTTTTTCTACACGTACACAACCGTGACTTACCGCTCTCACTTTCTTGTCAAAAGCGGCCTTGGCTGGTGTATCATGAAGATAAACAGCAACGTCATTTTTGAATAGGAATTTAATTTTACCCAGTGAGTTATCGTCCCCTGGTCTTTGTTTAAACGAATAGTTTTTGCCTGTTGCCGGATCCGACCAGTCTATTAATTCCGTATCTTCTATAATCTTTCCGTCCTTAAATACATCAATATTATTATTTGATAAGTAATAACGATCTGCAGCAGCATGTTTTCTAATTTCGTTAGTGGCAATACTTTCTGGAATATTCCAAACCGGATTTACCTGCACGCTGTGAATCATACTTCCAAGTTGAGGCGTTTCACGTCTAAACGGACGATCTTTCTTTAAATCAGTTTCGTCATACTCTTTAAGTTCATCGCTTGCGTTTAGTTTACGGCCTTCGCCCACGCAAACCTTCATATTAAGAACAGATTTATCATTTTCCATTACATTAAGGGTAAAGTCTGGAATGTTAACCACAACATATTTCTTGTCATCTGTTCTGTTTTTCCAGCGAAGTCTTTCCAGGTTAACCTGTAACATGCGAAGGGTTTCTTCTTGTGTCATTCCTGGCGCTACAACACTGCTTGCTAAACCTTTTTGTAAAGCCAGGTATTGCGGGCTTTTAGGTTGTATGCTATCCAGGTAGTTTTTTAAATCCTTTACAGCAAATACACGCATCATCGAAACACTATCTGGTCTATCTGTTTCCGTGTAGTAAGATGCATAGATCCGTCTCGGACTAATCATCCCATACTGCATGGCATTACTGTAGTCAATGAGTGAGTTTGCGGTAAGTAACTCTAACTCAGCAATAGTTTTGTATGCTTCTTCAACAGTTTTAATTGCTTTTTTATCGTACACTTTTTCAACCAAGCCGGATAGGGTAGGGGCACTGAATATTTGCGGATCCAGCCCATGGGTGTTTGCCTGGGTCAAATAAGTAGACAAAGTTTTTAGCTGTTCGTCAGGAAGGTGGCTTGTTACCAGTACCGGATCAAAGTCATTACTTTCATAAAAAGCAGTAATCAGTTTAGGATTTCTAAGCATTGATTTTTTTTCTTCCAGTGTTTTTTTGAATACGGCGATGAATGCATCCGTTTCAATACCTTTGTAGACTTTATTCTTCGTTTCTTTAAATAACACCTGGCCTATGTCGGAGCGACTTTTCTTACAGGATTGTAGGGTAGCCAGGGCCAGAAATAATATTATCAGGCAGCTTATTTTGCCTGTGTTCGCATAAATTTTCTTGTTCATGCAACTAGTATAATAAATTTCATGCCTCTTTTTTATTTACTGATAT
Organism: Pedobacter sp.; assembly: GCF_045627485.1. Lineage (GTDB taxonomy): Bacteria > Bacteroidota > Bacteroidia > Sphingobacteriales > Sphingobacteriaceae > Pedobacter. The sequence continues at coordinate 1,777 of NZ_JAZQNU010000104.1, forward strand.
TTCAAAGTGTTTTTACTTAATAAAATACGAATGTTAACACTTATCCACAATATATTTTTCAAACTTTCTTGTATGCTTGTGCTAATGAATAAGTTATAAAAAAGACAAAATTTTCCTACTCAATGTTAGTAAAATTTGTGATCTTCGCATCCCCAACCACGGGGATGTCCTGAACGCTCGGGAGGTACTAAACCTATAAAACTAAAGAACTATATGATTAACACTTGTACACAAGTATGGAATAACTGTCTTCAAATTATTAAGGATAATATCCCTGCCCAGAGCTTCAAAACCTGGTTTGAGCCTATTATGCCCCTGAAATTGGAGGATAAAGTTTTGACGATACAGGTGCCGAGTTTATTCTTTTATGAGTGGTTGGAAGAACATTACGTAAGCTTGCTTCGTCGTACCCTTAAGCTTCAATTGGGTGATGAAGGGCGCTTGGAGTATAACATCGTTGTAGACAAAAGTTCAAACGGCGTTTTGCCTTATACCACCAAGATGCCATCAAGTGGAAATGGCTCTGACAACCGTAAGCAAAGCATGAATGTACCGGTTAATATTAACCGCGATATCAAGAACCCTTTTGTGATCCCTGGATTGAAAAAGATACAGGTTGATCCACAGTTAAATCCTAATTACACTTTCGAGAATTATGTGGAAGGTGATAGTAACCGACTGGCACGTTCTGCGGGGCATGCTGTTGCTGCTAAGCCAGGGGAAACTTCCTTCAACCCACTGATGATTTACGGCCCGTCAGGGATGGGTAAAACCCACCTTGCACAAGCCATCGGTAACCAGATCAGACAAACACTTCCGGATAAACTGGTAATCTATGTTTCTTGTGAGAAATTCTGCCAGCAATTTGTGGAATCGCTAAAGAATAACACGATCAATGATTTCGTGAACTTTTACCAGGCTATGGATGTAATCATTATGGATGACGTGCATAATTTTGCGGGTAAAGAGAAAACGCAGGATATTTTCTTCCATGTGTTCAACCACCTGCACCAATCCGGTAAACAGATTATCATCACTTCTGATAAAGCACCAAAAGACTTATCAGGATTAGAAGAACGTTTATTGAGTCGTTTCAAATGGGGCCTTTCAGCAGATTTGTCGCTGCCAGACTTACAAACCCGTATCGCCATTCTGAAGAAGAAAATGTATGTTGATGGTATTGACTTACCTGATGAGGTAGTGGAATATGTTGCACATAACATTAATAACAACGTCAGAGAGCTGGAAGGTGCCATGGTTTCATTATTGGCCCAATCAACCTTGAACAGAAAAGAGATTGATTTGCCATTGGCTAAGGCAATGATGAAAAACTTTATCAAAAACACCAACAAAGAGGTGTCAATGGATATCATCCAGAAACTGGTTTGTGAGTACTTTGAAGTGCCTATGGACTTGTTAAAAGCATCTACCCGTAAACGCGAAGTGGTGCAGGCCCGTCAAATCTCTATGTATTTGTCTAAGGCCATGACCAGATCGTCGTTAAAAACTATAGGTGCCTTTTTTGGCGGGAGGGATCACTCCACTGTTATTTACGCCTGTCAGACGGTAGAAGACTTAATTCAAACCGATAAAAAGTTCAGAACTTACGTAAACGATATTGAGAAGAAACTAAAGATGGGGTAATCACTTCTTTCTGGAAGCGAAAAGGGCTCCAGTTACCAGCGCATCTTCAGCAAACCCCAGGGTCGCATCAGGTACGTTGGAATTAAGCCTTAGCTCTTTCCTTAAATTATACATCGCATAAGAAGATACAATAGCCGTAAGGCCACCAACTAAAGCTCCAGTAAAGGGGCTTTTTTTGGCTAAAGTGTATATCACTGCACCAGATATGGCACCCATCAAGGTTCGCGCGGTTAAGGGTGCGGGGGCTACACGGTCGGGTGTTTCAGGTAATTTGTCACCTACAAATTCGCCAGCAGCAAGGCCATGTATTGTTTTTGACACAATTGGATTGGCTAGTATACGTAAAGGCTTTGATAGAGGCAATAATACCTGATGCTGGTGTATTAAATTACTGGTGAAAGCAAGTGCTGAAACACTTCTCATGCCCGATATCCAACCCGCTGCCAAGGTTTTCAGGATGTAATGGTCGTTCATTTTGATAGCTGGTTTAATTTTCATAGGAGACGCTTGTTTTTGTTTATATGCAGCTAAACAACAGCAAGGTGACATTTTAGTTCTAAAAAAAATAGCCACCTGGATAACTTCCAGGTAGCTATTTTCAATAATAATATTGAATATTAATTATTTTTTAGAAATCTTATATAATTTACCGCCATCAGTTACGGCGTACAAGGCGCCATCTTGTCCCGGTGCCAAGGCACGGAAACGTTGACCCTCATCTTTCAATAAACGCTCTTCACCAACAACTTTGTCGTCTTTAATCACCAGACGGGCAATGTGTGTACCACTTAATGCACCAACAAACAGGTTGCCTTTCCATTCTGGAATTACATCGCTATTGTAGAAAGCAATTCCCGAAGGTGAGATACTTGGATCCCAATAATATACTGGTTGTTCCATGCCTTCTTTTTGTTGAATGGCATCGCCAATTTTTTCCCCACTATATTCTAAACCATAAGTAATAACTGGCCAGCCATAGTTTTTACCTGAGCGGATGATGTTAATCTCATCGCCACCACGTGGTCCGAATTCAGCTTCCCATAGCTCTCCGGTTGTTGGATTCCAAGCAAGTCCTTGTGGATTACGTAAACCGTAGGCAAAAATTTCCGGTTTAGCTTTAGAGGTGCTTGCGAAGGGTCCCTTACCAACTGGTTTGCCGTCCTTTGTGATATGAACAATCTTACCAAGGGTTGCATCAAGATCCTGTGCTTTCACACGCGTTTCTTTTGTTGAGCGTTCCCCGATACTAACAAACAAGTTTCCTTCTTTGTCAAATACAATACGTGATCCGTAATGCAGGTAACCTTTAAACCTTGGTGAGGCGCGGTAGATCACTACAGGGTTTTCTATACTATTCTCATCTGAAGATAATTTACCTTTAGCAATTGCAGTAACGGTACCGTCTTTGGTCTCTTCAGAATAACTCCAGTAAACCATCCCGTTAGATGCAAACTGTGGATCGATGTTTACATCAAGCAATCCACCCTGACCTTCTGCAGTTACTTTTGGTAAACCTGCAATGTTTTTTACTGTAGCACCGTCTGCCGATACTAAAACCAGTGTTCCACCTTTCTGTGTAATTAAGAAACGACCATCTGGTAAAGGGCAAATGGCCCATGGATTTTTAAGCGTACTGTTTAACACGTCGATAGACAATGCCGTATTTGTCTTTACACCAGGAGCACGCGTTTGTCCTTCAAGGGCAGCTTTGTAATCCGTATTTGGTGGGTTGGTTTCCACTGGAGGCAATTTCGTGGTGTCAGCCGCCGCGCTATCTCCCTGGCCATTTGAATCAGAAAGCTCGGAGTTGTTATTACATGCTGCTGTTGCAGACAAAAAGGTCATCCCAATGACCATCGTTTTGTAACTTATCAATCTCATAGAAATTATCGTGTAATTATGACGAAAATATATTCGTATTTAAAGATATAGCATTCGAAAGCGTTTTGCAAATCATTAAAGCTAAAAACTGTATATCAGCAAAACCCTGAGGCGGTATAAGTGTTATGCAAGAGAACTAAAATCTATCATTATGCAAAACCTAAATCAAAGACCAGAAGACGAAGAAGAAGAAATTCAAAACATCGAACAGTTCCAGGTTAAACGTACGCCGGTAAACGATCAGGATGGTGAGGAGTTTGGCGACGAAGAAGATGATCTGGACCTGGATGAGGACCTGGATGAGGACTTATACGATGATGATGACGATGAGGAGGACGAAGATGTTGAAGAAATCGTTGAAGAGGACATTATTATTGATGACGAAGAGGAGGATGAGGAACTATAAGTCATATGGATAACATCGAAATTTTAAATAAAGAAACTTTATCGCAGCGAAAATATCCTTTAGAATGGATTACTTATAGTAAACCCGATCGCAAAGGAGAAATACAGCAACAGGATAAAGAAGTATACTATCGCCCTGACGCGGTATCTGTACTGTTAGTGGAGGAGGAAAAGGAGAAGCTGCTGTTTACAAAACAATTCAGGTTACCTACGTTTTTAAATGGCAACGAATCCGGCTACCTCCTCGAAACCTGTGCAGGATTAATTGATGAAGGAGAGAGCCCAGTGGAAACCGCACATCGCGAAGTGAAGGAAGAGACTGGTTACAACATTACTGACTTGAAAGAAATTGGCGGCGTGTACACTTCCGCCGCCGGTTTAACAGAGTTTTTGCATCTTTTCACCGCCCATTATGAAAGTGAAATTGATCATGATTCTTTTGGTGGTCTGGAAGAGGAGGCAGAAGAAATAGAACTGGTAGAGCTGAGTTTTGACGAGGCCAGGGCTAAACTGATCGCAGGAGAAATTTTCGATGCCAAGACGATGATCTTGTTACAACATTTTTTTATGGGGCGAAGCTAACGCCCCATATTTCCCCAATTACCAGGTTCGGCCTGTAACCAGATTTCCAGATTACCACCAGCCATAATCTGATCATAGGTGATAGTTTTGTTGTCATATAATTTGCCATTCAAAAACACCTTGCCGATGTAAATAGCGTCAGGGCTATCTTTATGTGTTAGGATCTCGAAAATTTTATCACCTTTTAACCTCATGATCAGCTGGTCAAATAATGGTGAAGTAAGCTGGTATTCATTGGAAACAGGATTAACCGGGTAAAAGCCCATGGATGCAAAGCATGGGGAAATAGGGAGCCAGTCACCTTGTTGTCCTTTCAGTATTAAAGATTGTGCAAAAGCGTTACCAACAAGTATCGGCCGCTGTTGATGTAAATTGCATGAATTCGGCACGAGCGGTAACTATCATTTCTACCTCCAGATTTTGTTGAGGTAAATAGAAAAACTTCCATAGTCCTGTGTACAGGACCCGCTTAGCCAATGCGTACCTCGAAAACCATTAATCTTGGTGTCTTTATAAAAATAAGGCGGAATACATTTATTTTCTGTCAGCTGTGTTTGCGGGGTCCATTGTGTCATGGCAAAAGGCAAACCTACTGCAGGTATGGTATTGGCATTTTTTTCTGAACCTGCTTCGCTATGTTTTAGTGCAGCCAAGGTAGTAGAACCCGCGGTGCCTGCCATTGGCTGGACATAGGGCAGCAGATTTTGCGATGGCAGCTGTGCAAAAGAAAACCAGGCCTAATGTCGTTAACTTTTTGAAAAAGCTTATCCCTTGTAAGTATTTAGTTTTCGAGTCGTCCTGCATAGATGAAGATTAAGTTTACCAGAAAACCGTATATAATGCCACCAGGATGCCCATGATCAGGATTGATCCAAAAGCAAAACCTGTGGTGATCCTGAACATGGAAGAGTCAACTTCAATGGCATCACTTTCTTTTTCTTTTTTCGGATTAATCAGCGTAATGGCCACCATCACTAAAACGATGGTGACGAAAGTGATAGCCATACGGTCTAAGAATGGATAATCAGGGAAAGCACCATTGGTCCATACAGGAAGAAACTTCAATACGGTTGACATTGGGATGGTGAGTAGCGCACCAGTCATTGCTGCCGTTGCCGTGGTCCGTTTCCAGAAAAAGCCCATCAGGAAGATAGCCAGTACACCTGGAGAAATAAAACCTACATATTCCTGGATAAACTGGTAGGCTTGATCAAGGGTTTTTAGGGCCGGAGTAACCAAACCGGCAATGACCATGGAAACCACAACAGCCCAGCGGCCAATCGTCACCATTTTACGCTCGGAAGCCTCTTTGTTAAAATACTTTTTATAAATATCGAGCGAAAATATGGTCGAAATACTATTGGCCTTACCCGCCAGGGAAGCCACAACAGCCGCTGTTAAGGCAGCAAAGGCTATACCTTTTAAGCCTGCTGGCAGTAAGTTCATTAAGGTAGGATAGGCCTGATCAGGTTTTACCACACCGGCTTCATTCATCATCTCCTGCTGAAAGAGGCCCTGGTTATGCAATACATACATGATAATACCGGGTAATACGGCGATAATTGGAATCAGGAGTTTTAGAAAAGCGGCGAACAATATACCGTTACGTGCTGTTTTTAAATCAGCACCCAGGGCTCGCTGAACAATGTATTGATTGCATCCCCAATAAGCGAGGTTGTTTACCCACATCCCGCCTATGAGTACAGATAAACCCGGTAAATCTTTGTAATAGGGGTTTGAAGGTTCAAAAATCATGTGAAAGTGTGAAGGAGCTTCCTGCCTTAATATAGACAGGCCTTTAATAATATCATTACCATAGCCAAACTCCTGGGACAGTAAGGTAAGTGCAAGGTAAGTTGTTACCAGGCCACCTATAATTAAAACCACCACTTGTATCACATCTGTATAACCAATTACCTTCATTCCACCCAAGGTTACAAACATGGCGAAAACGACCAGTCCGATAATACTCCATTCAAAACTGATGGGTGAAATGGAAGAAATGGCCAAAGCACCCAGGTAAATGATCGACGTGAGGTTTACAAAAACATACACCAATAGCCAGAAAATAGCCATAATGGTACTCACCTTATCATTATACCTTACTGAAAGAAATTGCGGCATAGTGAAGATCTTATTCTTCAAATAGATTGGAATGATGAATATAGCCACGATAATAAGGGTGGCGGCCGACATCCATTCGTAGGTAGATATGGCTAACCCTAAGGCAAATCCGGATCCTGACATGCCGATAAAGTGCTCTGCAGAAATATTGGAAGCAATTAACGAAGCGCCAATGGCCCACCATGTTAATGAACCTTCGGCAAGGAAAAAATCCTTAGAACTTGTCTGTGCGCTCTTCTTTCGGTTGTAGATGTAAAATCCATAGGCAGTTACAGCAAAGAAATAGATAAAGAAGACGATATAATCGGCAAGTTGTAATTGGTTCATATTTGGTGAAGTCGAAACAAAAATTATCCTGGAAAATAAATTAGGTGTAGGTTAACCAACCAGCACCAGGTAATGATAAGCGATAATAAGAAATTAATCTCAATATTCTGGATTTTGTGAAAGTTTTTGGCGAAGCCTGGCCATGAGCAAGTTGAGGGTGCCATTAAGAAACAAGAGAACAGATTTCGCCCCATAGTTTTGCTGTGCTACATAGAGCAAAACTTAAAGGTATGAAATCTGAAAAACTGTTGGCAAAAGCCCGAAACTGTAATTAGAATTTCAGTGTCTGTGGGAAGTATTTAGCCGCTAAATCTTCATAGTACGGCTTTAATTCTGACCAGTTTGGAGCAACTGGGCTTTTAGAATATAAGTCGTATGGATTAAAAAGGTCTACCCATTTAAACATCTCTTGGTCGTGCTCATCCATCAAATGGTTGTAAGCATGCTCGCGGTGTTGGGAATAAAAGGAATGATACCTTAACATGTATAATCCAGATTCTGGCAGGTAATCTTTAGCCATATGGTATACATATTCATCATGCCCCCAACTCATGTGTACATTTTTTAAACCGCAATTAGGAGTGTAGACACCGTATTTGGTATTGTATCTAGGATCGTGATAATCGGGGTTATCCTTAAAGAACTCAGCGTATACAATTTTGTCGGAGAATGCACAGCCTACCGGGAAGGTGTCACCTACAACTGCCCATTGTGGCTCACCAAATAGGCATAATACTTTTCCCATGTCGTGTAGTAAACCAACCATCACCATCCAGTCGGGATGTCCGTCCCGGCGAATCGCTTCTGAGGTTTGTAGCAGGTGTTGGAATTGATCAAGGTCGGTATCCGGATCAGATTCGTCTACCAATTGATTCAAAAACTGAAAGGCATCCCAGAAAGGCATCTCACGCTTGTTAAATTGCAGGTATTCTGCTTTTTTATCTAGGACAAACTGGTAGGTCTGGTAGTGGTGATTTAACCTGTAAAACTCCCGTACGTTGTCTTTTTCCGTGCTTTCGTAATCTCTAAAAGCTTCAGTAGCCTTGCCGTCTGAAATAGAGTTAGGGTCCGGATAGCGTTGCAGCGTATCATCTTCCCAAACATCAAGGCTTTTTAACGGGTTAATCTCTTTTGGCTCCAGGTTATTATAAGCAGGTTTCATACGTATAGGTTTTAGATTTACAATTTGGTCATTCTAAATTGAGGAATTTAGCGCTGGTTGTTCAGCATATGGAGATATTTTTTTACGCAACCGTTTTCGTAGAAGCACTTTATTGGTAATTATTTGTAGTTTCCACTATTATTTACCAGGCGCTGAGGCATCAATGAGTAAGATAACGATCAAAACATTAGCAAAAGAACTTAAATTGTCGGTTTCAACAGTGTCTAAAGCCATGCGCGATAGCCATGAAATCAGTCAGGAAACCAAGTTGCGTGTTAATGAGCTGGCCAAAAAGCTTAATTATGTGATCAACCCCTATGCGAGCAGCCTTGGAAGTAAAACCAGTAAGACCATTGGTGTGGTTATCCCAGAGGTGGTAGATAGTTTTTTTGCACTTGCCATTAATGGCATTGAGTCGGTGGCTCAGGAAAACGGTTATCATGTGTTGATCTATTTAACGCATGAAAGCAGGGAGAAAGAGCAAAACATCCTGATGGACTTTGAGAGTGGCAGGGTCGACGGTGTGCTGATGTCTGTATCCCGCGATACGCAGGATCACCTATATATAGACGAACTGATGCAGGCGGGACTGCCTTTTGTGTTTTTCGACCGTGTATTTGATGATGTAGAAACTTCCCAAATTACGACAAACGATTATGAAAGTGCATATTTAGCAACAAAGCATCTACTGGAACATGGCTGTAAAGAAATTATGTTCCTCGCGTATTCCAAAAGCCTGTCAATAGCCAGCAAAAGACTACAGGGCTATACAGCAGCGCTTGCCGAACAAGGTTTGGTGGTGGCGCAGCAAAACGTAATTACTTTTGACCATGACTTCAACGCCAGCTACCTGCAATTGAAGGGGAGACTTCAAGAGGCTAATCGCTCGGATGGGGTATTGGCTTCGGTCGAAAAACTGGCCATCCCGATTTACCAGGCCTGTGAAGAATTACACCTAAGTATCCCGGGCGACCTGCAGGTCATTAGCTTTTCTAACCTCGACACCGCTGCTTATTTAAATCCGCCTTTATCCACCATCACACAACCGGCATTCGAAATCGGTAAAGTTGCTGCTACGGCACTGATGACATTCCTGAAGCGCAAAGATAGTGTACAGGTAAAAGAAGAAATCGTTATTCCTTCAACACTCGTGGTCAGGAAATCAACGAAAGCGTAAACTATTAATGAAAAGGAGCTGAAAAAATTTATTATTCATCATCAAGTAAAGTGACGCAATTTTTGCTTAAAGTTGTCAGGCGCTCTGGTAGGGTAGCTAAAGCAGCAGTATTCCTGATGCTTTTGTACAGACCTTGTAAAATATTTAAGCCTCTTTCGTCTGGATCGCAAGCCTGGGCTTTTTCGAAAAAGGGGATTGTTTTCTCTACCTGAATTTTATAAGCTTTGTAAGTTGTTTCATTCAACGTAACGTTTTTCGCTTTAGCGGAAGCGGTTACTGCTTGACCTAAACTATCACATTTTTTGAGATGAAGGAATGCTAATGCGTTATGGGTAACATAATAATCAGGCTCTAATTGAAGAGAAGCTTCATAGTGTGCAATGGCTTTTTCCGGAAGTCCGGTTACTTCATAAATCCTCGCGAGATGGAAATTTATATTTGCTACCTGTTTATCGTTTAATTCTGCCGAGCGATTTAATAACGCCAGTGCTGTGCTGATGGTTTTATTGTTTTCACTCTCTTCCGATCTGGAAGTCAAGTAGTCTAAATATAAATCTTTAATGTCCTGGGCATTGGCCATGGTGATGCTAAATAACAGGAAGGAGCAAAGGAGAAGCGTTTTTTTCATAGTTAGAATTATAAAAGTGTTTTGTACAGGTGAGGGTCTCTTAGCCCGAGGCTTCGTTAAATTAATATTGTGTTTATAAAAGTAAACATATTAATTAATTACGAACTAATCACTTGCGTTTAATAATAAAAAGGAAATTTTCAAAATGGGGGTGGGTGCAATACGCTTGCAAATGCGTGTTAAAAGAAAACCCTGTAATTGTTAAATTACAGGGTTTGAAGTATTTAAGTGGTACACCCAATAGGATTCGAACCTATGACCTACGGTTTAGAAAACCGTTGCTCTATCCAGCTGAGCTATGGATGCATTTCCTATTTCTTGGAGCGCCAAAGATAGGAGAAAAGCCCTTAAACAGCAAATAAATTTAGTTTTTTCTGCTAAGGAACTGAAAATAAGGCTAAAATTTTATACTTAGCTTCTTTGACGGGTGTGCTTCTGCGTAAGTAAGGATCAAATTTAGGATATAATCATTGGAAGGGTATGGCTTGAGCGCCGATTTTAATGTTTCCAAATCGTTGACATCACTATAATGGGAAACGTATCCCATGCCGTAAAACTGTCCTTTCTCTACCCATAAACAACTTTGCTCTTCCTCGTTCCGGCCCTGGTCAATTAAAGCAAAAGAGGGCAGCAGGGTATGAAGAGACTGCAGTGCATACTTTACACGAACATTGTAGGAAGCAGCTGATTCTGCACCAATACAGGCACCTGTACAAGAACCTAATGCGTGGCCTGTACAAGCCGTTCTTTTACTTTGGATAAAACACAACTTTTCACACAATATATGTTCTTTGATCAACATGCGGAGCAGTTGGTGGCCATCGGCCAGGCTGTTGAAGCTATAGAGTGACAATACCTGTTTTTTGTACTTATCAATGCCCAGGCGTTTATAGCCCTGCTGGTCAGTATAGGAAACCAGGGCATATTTCTGTTCAAATCTTTTCATTGCCCGGTTGCTGCTAGGCCAAAGTCTTTTAATCTCCGTAGCCTCTAAAATAAAGGCCATCAGCTCTGTGCCACATATTTCATAATCCACATGATGGATACTTCGTAGAAATTCCTGGCGCTGCGGACCAGCATTATTGCCTGTGAAATGGGAACAGACCCGCTTTTTGATGTTTTTTGCTTTTCCAATATAAACCACTGCGCCCTTTTCGTCTTTGAAATAATATACCCCTGGTTTGTCTGGCAGCCCATCAACGCAACTTTTGGCCAGGTTAGGGGGGAGCGCCTGTTCTTTAGAAGCCTTATGTAATGATTGTTTGATATACCCATCAGTATCAGCTTTCAAAAGCAGTCCTAATAACTCAGCCGTTGCTGCCGCATCACCACCGGCACGGTGGCGGTTTTCTATGTTGATTTTTAAGCTGTTGCACAGTTTGCCCAGGCTGTAAGTTGGAAAACCAGGAAATAGCTTCCTGCTTAATCTTACCGTACATAATTTTTTGCATTGCAAATCGTAACCAGCTAACGCCAGGTGATGTTTAACAAAGGAGAAGTCGAAGTTTACATTATGCGCTACAAATATGCGGTCTTTAAGCAGGTTGTAAATGGTTTCGGCCACCTCCTCAAATACCGGGGCCTGCTCTACCATATCATTGCTGATTCCGGTTAAAGCCTCGATATAAGGGGGAATAAAACTTTGTGGATTGATCAGGGTCTCAAAGGTATCAAGCACCCTCGTTCCATCATGAATTTGTATGGAAATTTCGGTAATCCCGTTCCCTGATGCAAATCCACCGGTGGTCTCAATATCTACAACAGCATATTGCATGGTTAAATAGAATTAATATCTGGCAAATATACTAATTTTATTAGCAATACAAGCTGCAAAATACAATCAAACATCTTCATAATTACGCCAGCTGCTGATGAATCTCTGAGGTGACAATCTGTATAGGGTTTGATAACATCTTATGAATCGGGCATTTGTCGGCAATTTGTATTAAACGCGTACGTTCAGTTTCGGTTAGGTCTCCCTGCAGGGTGATAGACCGGTTAATGACAGTTCCAGCGTCAATTGTAGCTTCCGGCGCCATGGCCAGTTCAATTTTAATTGCACTAAGTTTATATTGTTTCCGATCGGCGTACATGCGGAGCGTGATAGCGGTACAGCTGCCTAAACTGGCTAATAAGAGTGCTGCCGGCGACATTCCTTCATCTGTTCCACCCATCGACAAGGGTTCGTCGGCATAAATAAAATGACCCCCTGAATAGACTTTGGTCCGGTAATGTGATTCGTCTATTTCTGTAATCGCTGTAATTTGTTGTTCGTTGTTCATGGTTAAATTTTTCTAAACTTACGAATATCTTCAGTGGGGATGAAAAATGGTTATATGCGGTGCCATCAGCACTGTTTAACCAAACGAGAAATGGTAGGTTGAGGCTGCGAAAGGAGCTTTTTAATAAGAGCGTGAAATGTTAATAATTTGTTAATATCTTCTTTAACTCCAAGAAACATTTTATATACAGCTTTGTTATTCATACTCATTAGCCAAATATATTATGTTCAGCAATTATCATAATTTCGATTTTGATCTGCAAGGAAAACATGTTAAGGGATTTTGCATGCGCATCCCTGACGATTTTCATGAAACCTATGCGGTAATAATGGATGGCTGCCATTCTTTTTGCATATGGCTTGATGGAAACTCGACCTGGAAAACTTCTAAATACACAAATGTAGAACCAGGCGTGTTGGAAAGGATACTCAATTCACTGAACATGAGTAAAACTACTTAAGCGTTATTCGTTAAATACGTATTCTTTAAATTTCCTTGTTAAGCGGTTTGCAGCCAGGGTGTTGGTTATTTTTTTGTTGTAAATTTAGTTAGTTGAATTCATCCTAATAACTAAAGATATGAACGGAAAATTTACCCTATTCCTTTCCTTAATCTTATTTTGCATATCCTCAAGTTTTGCGCAGAAGGTTGTAAGGGGCAAGGTGACGGATGCAAGTGACAAAACCGGAATTCCTGGAGTCAGTATTAAGATCAAAGGCCTGAACGCAGGTACAGTAACTGATCAAGAAGGTAATTACAGCCTGAAGCTGGAGCAAGCAAACAACCCCAGACTTGTATTTAGTGCCATTGGCTACACACATCAGGAGGTGAGCGTTGGTAACCGGAACACCATCAATATTGCTTTGGCAGGCAGTACCCAGAGCCTGGCGGAGGTTAATGTAGTTGGCGCATTGGGTATCACC
>NZ_JAZQNU010000105.1:0-31148 GCF_045627485.1 Pedobacter sp.
CTTGGCTCACAGAACGACATGGCTACGATCCGACTTAAGGGCCGTGGTGATCCGTAAGGATTACACGGTGTACGAAACCACAGGCCACCGCGAAGAAACCGATAAACTCATTGAAGTGCTGCAGCCTTATGGCCTAATTGAATTTGTGAGGAGCGCACGTGTGGCCATCATCAAAGATAGTGAAGGCTTCAATGCTAAATTACGGGAGTTTGAAAGAAAAGAACCCGGTCAGGATGTCGTTGAAAACGAATACCTAGACAAACAAGATAATGTATTTACCATGTAATAGACTTAGGTCTATTGCTTTAATAAACAACCATTCATAAAACCAATAACAAGATCATGGCAAAATTAAATTTCGGCGGAAAAGAAGAAAATGTAGTAACACGTGAAGAATTTCCGTTATCAAAAGCACAGGAAGTATTGAGTAAAGAAACTGTAGCGATCATCGGCTACGGTGTTCAGGGCCCTGGGCAAGCTTTAAATCAACAAGACAACGGCATCAAAGTAATAATCGGACAACGTAAAAATTCAAAAACTTGGGATAAAGCGATTGCTGATGGATTTGTTCCAGGTGAAAACTTATTTGAAATTGAAGAAGCATTAGAACGTGGAACCATTATTTGCTACTTACTTAGTGACGCTGCCCAAATTGAATTATGGCCAACTGTTAAAAAACACTTAACTCCAGGTAAAGCATTATATTTTTCTCATGGATTCGGTATAACCTTCAACGAACAAACAGGAATTATCCCTCCACCTGATGTAGATGTTTTCTTAGTTGCTCCTAAAGGTTCTGGAACTTCATTACGCCGCATGTTTTTACAAGGTCGTGGGTTAAACTCAAGTTATGCCATCTTCCAGGATGCTACAGGTAAAGCATACGATCGGGTGATTGCTTTAGGTATTGCTGTAGGTAGCGGTTACTTATTCGAAACTGACTTCAAAAAAGAAGTTTTCAGCGATTTAACCGGCGAGCGTGGAACGCTAATGGGTTGTATCCAGGGTATTTTCGCTGCACAATATGATGTGTTGCGCGCCAACGGACACTCCCCTTCTGAAGCATTCAATGAAACCGTTGAAGAATTAACACAAAGTTTAATGCCATTAGTAGCAGAAAACGGAATGGACTGGATGTATGCCAACTGCTCTACCACGGCACAACGCGGTGCTTTAGACTGGTGGAAAAAATTCAGAGATGCCACTAAACCGGTTTTCGAAGAATTATATGAAAGCGTAGCTACAGGTAAAGAATCACAACGTTCAATTGATTCTAACAGCCAGCCTGATTACCGCGAGAAACTAAATGCTGAACTGGCAGAGCTTCGTGACAGCGAATTATGGCAAGCGGGTAAAACGGTACGTAGCTTACGTCCAGAAAACCAACCAGCAGAACAAGAAACTCAAGCTTAACCCTAAAAAACTAACCCTCATGGGAAAAACATTAGTGGAAAAAATCTGGGATGCTCACGTCGTCAAAAGCGACGTGGGTTTTCCCGATATTTTATACATTGACACACACTTCATTCACGAAGTGACCAGCCCTCAAGCCTTTGATGGTTTAAGAAAAAGGGGCTTACCGGTATTTAGACCAAAACAAACAATTGCCACGGCAGATCATAATGTGCCTACATTGAACCAGCACCTACCCATCCGGGAAGAGCTTTCCCGTTACCAGGTAGACATGCTGACAAAAAACTGTGCGGAATTCGGTGTTGAGCTTTACGGCTTAGGACACCCTTTTCAAGGTATAGTGCATATTATCGGTCCGGAGTTAGGTATTACCCTTCCCGGTTCTACGATTGTTTGTGGCGACAGTCACACATCTACCCACGGTGCTTTCGGCTGTATCGCTTTTGGTATCGGAACTTCACAGGTGGAACAGGTTATGGCAACGCAATGTGTGTTGCAGCAAAAACCTAAAACCATGAAAATCGAAGTAAATGGCGAACTAGGTAAAGGTGTTTCTGCAAAAGACATTATTCTCTATATTATTTCACAAATCTCTGCTGCTGGTGGAACAGGCTATTTCATTGAATATGCTGGTACAGCCATTAAAAACCTAAGCATGGATGCGCGCATGACCATCTGCAACATGAGCATCGAAATGGGTGCCCGCGGTGGTTTAATTGCACCTGATGAAACCACTTTCGACTACGTAAACGGTCGTGAATTTGCACCTAAAGGCGAAGCCTGGGATCAAGCATTGGAGAAATGGAAAACCTTATACAGCGATGAAGATGCTGTTTTCGACAAAGTGCTTGAGTTTAATGCAGCGGATATAGAACCCATGATTACCTATGGTACTAACCCTGGCATGGGCATGGGCATCAGTCAGCACATCCCTACTACTGCAAGTCAGAACCCATCAGAACAGCCTTCTTTCCAAAAGGCTTTAGATTACATGGGTTTTGAAGGCAATGCGTTATTAGTTGGCAAACCGATCGACTATGTATTTATCGGCAGCTGTACCAATGGCCGCCTGGAAGATTTGCGTGAAATTGCTGCCTTCGTTAAAGGCAAACAAAAAGCACCACACGTAACGGTTTGGATTGTGCCAGGCTCTAAACAAATTGAGCAGCAGGCCATTGCCGAAGGATTAGATCAAGTATTTCAAGCCGCAGGTTTTGAATTACGCGAACCAGGTTGCAGTGCATGTTTAGGGATGAACGAAGACAAAATCCCTGCTGGAAAATACTGTGTTTCCACTTCCAATAGAAATTTCGAAGGTCGTCAGGGACAAAACTCCCGCACCTTACTGGCCAGTCCCCTAACTGCAGCGGCAGCTGCCATTACCGGGAAGGTGACCGATGTAAGGGAAATGTTAAAGGAACTAGCCGAGGCTTAGGCCATTAAACTAAAAGATATACTGATGAACAAATTTGTAAAATTGACCTCTACCGTGGTTCCTTTACCGGTTGAAAATATTGATACCGATCAGATTATTCCTGCACGCTTTTTAAAAGCAACCACCAGGGAAGGTTTCGGTGAAAACCTGTTTTGCGATTGGCGATACGATGCCAATGGGAATAAAAGAGAAGAGTTTGTATTGAACAACCCTACCTATGGCGGTGAAATTCTGGTAGCGGGCAAAAACTTTGGTTGTGGCAGCAGTCGCGAGCATGCAGCATGGGCCATTCAGGATCATGGATTTAAAGTAGTGATCAGCAGCTTTTTTGCCGATATATTTAAAGGAAATGCCCTGAACAACGGTTTATTGCCTATCCAGGTTTCCGACGCTTTTTTAGTAAAAATATTTGACGAAGTAACCAGAGACCCTAAAACACAGTTGCTTGTTGACCTCCAGGAACAGGTGGTAGAACTTCAATCGACACTGGAGAACGAATCTTTTGAAATCAATGCCTATAAAAAGTCATGCCTGATAAACGGTTATGACGATATCGATTTCATTTTAAACCAGAAAGAAGCCATCACGGCCTTCGAAAACAACCGCATTTAACATGAACGAACCTTTTGTCCATATCTATAACCTGAGCCTTCACTACCGTAAAAATGTGGTATGGAAGGCGCTTTCCTGGAATATCTACAAGGGAGAGCAATGGTTGTTAAGGGGCAACAGTGGCAGTGGTAAAACCAGCCTGGCAAAAGTTATTGCTGGTTTAATGCAGTGCAGCGGCACCATCAAGGTGCGGTACGATGAAGCTGCAAACGCAGCGGCAAAAGTATTGTATGTAGCACAATGGTTTCCATTTAAGGATAAACAAGGCACATCCAATTTTTATTACCAACAGCGCTACAACAGTAGCGAAGCCCAAGCCAGTGTTACCATATGGGAAGAAATGACCGCTTATGGTAACAAAACAGGAAGACCGGAACACGATATACTCGAGGTATTAAAGTCGTTAGACCTATTACACCGCCGTGATGCCTCCTTAATTCAGCTTTCCAGTGGCGAACATAAGAAACTGCAGTTATGCAAAGCTTTATTATTGCAGCCGCAATTATTGATATTAGATAACCCTTATACGGGTTTAGACGTTAAAACCAGGGGAAACTTAAATGCCCTGATTGATAGCGCCTGTGCGCAGGGCATGCAGCTTATCCTGATTAGCAATGATGGAAACGAGCCTTGCTGCATCAACCGCTATGCTACCTTAAAAGAGGGAACGCTTTACACTTCTATAGCGAAAGAATTGCACGACATCGCTACCGATGGCCCCTTTACTTTCAATATCCCTGCGTTTTTAACCATGCCGGAAACGGAAGAAAGAGAATTGATAAAGGTTAAAAATGTCTATGTAAAGTATGGTGATAAAACTGTATTAAAAAACATTAACTGGTCCGTAAAGACTGGTGAAAAGTGGATATTACAAGGCCCTAACGGTTCTGGAAAATCAACCCTTCTCAGTCTGCTTACCGGCGACAACCCACAAGCCTATGCCAATGAGATTTACTTGTTTGGAAAAAGAAGAGGCAGCGGCGAAAGCATCTGGGATATTAAACGAAACATCGGTTTTATCTCTCCAGAGCTGCAGTGGTATTTTGAACCCTCTTCTACTGTTTTTCAAGCGGTAGCCTCAGGTTTCTTTGACACGACAGGTTTATTCAAAACCCTGAGTGCCTCACAAAGTGAAAAAGTTAGACAGCTGCTCCAGTTATTTGACCTGAGCGCTGATGAACATACCTTATTAACACAACTCCCCATAGGGAAACAACGCCTGGCCTTATTAGCCCGGGCAATTATTAAAAACCCGCCATTGCTGATCCTGGATGAGCCTTGTCAGGGCTTAGACCAGCAACAAACGCGGTTATTTAACCAATTGGTCGATGCTTTATGTACCGCCAACCGAACTTTAATCTATGTAGGGCATTTCGAAAACCGCCTGCCAGCAAGTATCGATAAACGAATTAGCCTTGACCGGGGTGTAGCCACCCAAACAGCTATCATTTTAGAACAGGAGATAAACACATGAACAAAAATATATTAGTAATACCAGGTGATGGTATTGGTCCGGAAGTAACGACCTGGGGAAAAGCCGTACTGGAAAAGATAGCCACAGCCTTTGGTCATCAATTTACCTTTGATGAAGCAGAAATGGGCCATGTAGCCATTGAAAGCACAGGCAACCCACTGCCCGATGAAACTTTAGAAAAAGCGAGAAACAGCGATGCCATCCTTTTTGGCGCGGTAGGTCATGCGAAATACGACAACGATCCTTCGCTAAAGATTCGTCCGGAACAAGGATTACTGAAAATCAGGAAAGAACTGGGTCTTTATGCTAACCTGCGTCCTATTTTATTATTTGATGAACTCCTGAATGCTTCAAGCATTAAACCTGCAATATTGAAAGGAACAGACATTTTGTTTTTCAGAGAACTGACCGGCGATGTCTATTTTGGCGAAAAAAGCCGTTCTGAAGACCGCAATACGGCGTCAGACCTGATGATCTATCACCGCTACGAAGTGGAAAGAATTGCGCATAAGGCTTACCAGGCGGCCATGCAACGCAACAAAAGATTGTGTTCTGTTGACAAAGCCAACGTACTGGAAAGCTCACGTTTATGGAGAGAAACCGTGCAGGAAATTGCAAAGCAATACCCGGAAGTAGAAACAGAGCATATGTTTATCGACAATGCAGCCATGCAACTCATCAAAGATCCTAAACGTTTTGATGTGGTGTTAACGGCTAACCTCTTCGGCGATATCCTAACCGATGAAGCATCACAAATTGCAGGATCCATGGGCATGCTGGCTTCCGCCTCTATTGGTGATGGTACCGGCTTCTTCGAGCCCATCCATGGCTCGGCACACGATATTGCAGGCCGAGACCTGGCCAACCCCCTGGCTTCTATTCTATCCGCTGCCCTGATGTTAGACATCAGCTTCGGCTTAAAAGCAGAAGCCAAAGTGATTATAAGCGCAGTAGACCAGGTTTTAAAAGAGGGCTTCCGCACTAATGACATTGCCGATGAAAGCATTAACCCCTACAAGGTTTTGGGAACAAAGGAAATGGGCCAGCTTGTTATCAAATTTATTTCACAAAGCACAAACACACATTAATACACACCGATATGTTACACGATCCGAATAGAGTTTACGTATTTGACACCACCTTACGCGATGGCGAGCAGGTACCAGGTTGCCAGTTGGCAACTGACGAGAAAGTAGTAATTGCCAAAGCTTTGGAGGCTCTTGGTGTGGATGTGATTGAAGCCGGCTTCCCGATTTCTAGCCCAGGCGACTTCCAAAGTGTTGTGGAGCTTTCTAAGGCAGTACAAGATCCTATAATTTGCGCGTTAACAAGAGCTAACAAAGGCGACATTGATGCTGCCGTGGCTGCATTACAATACGCTAAACGCCCACGTATCCACACCGGTATCGGTGCTTCGGATATGCACATTAAATATAAATTTAACAGTACCCGTGAAGCGATTCTGGAACGTGCCGTTGATGCCGTAAAATATGCCAAGCAATTTGTAGAAGACATTGAATTCTATGCAGAAGATGCCGGCCGTGCTGATGACATCTTTTTAGCACAAATGGTGGAAGCAGTTATCGCTGCAGGTGCTACTGTAGTGAACATTCCCGATACCAATGGCTACTGCCTTCCTGAGCAGTATGGCGCAAAAATCCGCTTCCTTAAAGAAAATGTTAAAAATATCGATCAGGCGATTATTTCAGTGCATTGCCATAATGATTTAGGATTAGCTACAGCTAACACGCTTGCTGGCGTATTGGGTGGCGCACGACAGATCGAATGTACCATTAACGGTATTGGCGAACGTGCCGGAAACACTGCTTTGGAGGAAGTGGCGATGATTCTAAAAACCCACCATGCTTTAAATTTACATACCAACCTGAATACCAAACATTTTAACGAAATCAGTGGCATGGTAAGCCGCATGATGCGTATGCCGGTACAACCTAACAAAGCCATCATCGGGCAAAATGCCTTTGCACACAGTTCTGGGATTCACCAGGACGGCTTTTTAAAACACCGCGAGAACTACGAAATCATGAACCCGGAAGATGTAGGCATCAACCAGGCAGACATCATCCTCACAGCACGCAGTGGCCGCCATGCGTTGAAACACCACTTAACTCGCTTAGGTTACAATAACGACCGTTTGAACCTGGAAATTGTTTATGAACGCTTCCTGGTAATGGCTGATGAGAAGAAGGAAATTACTGACGATGACTTGCTTTATTTAATGAGTGATGGTGAAGATAATCCTTATAAAAATGGCTATAAATTAAATCTGTTGCAGGTATTATGCGGCGATCCTTTAAGCCCAACAGCCAACATCAGGTTAGAATACAATGGCGAAGAATTTGAAGCCATGGCAAAAGGTAATGGCCCCGTAAACGCAACCATTAAGGCCATTGACAGCATCATCGGCAAACAAATACAACTTAAAGATTTTACCATACAAGCCATGCATGGTGGTAGCGACGACATTAGTAAAGTAAATATGAAAGTTTCCCATGATGGCAAACAGTATATCGGTTATGGATTCAGTACTGATATCGTTAAGGCTTCGGCTAACGCTTACCTGGATGCGATCAATAAATTTTTATAATCATGAATGTAACTAAAGAAGTAGAATTTGATTTTTATGCCGCAGCAGCGAGAATCAGTGACACCGTTAAAAGAACACCCTTAGTTTATAATGCGGGACTTTCAAAAAAGTACAACGCAAATATTTACCTGAAGCGGGAAGATTTACAAATTGTACGCTCTTATAAGTTACGTGGTGCCTATAACCTGATCAGTTCGTTAAGTGAACTGGAAAGAAAAAATGGAGTGGTTTGCGCCAGTGCGGGTAATCACGCACAGGGTGTGGCCCACTCCTGTAAGAAACTGAATATTCAGGGCGTGATCTTCATGCCTGAAATCACACCAAAACAAAAGGTAACGCAAACTGAAATGTTTGGTGGCGACAACATTAAAATTGTATTAGTAGGTGATACGTTTGATGACTGCATGCGGGAAGCTTTAATTTATACGGAAGCTCACCAGATGCATTTTATCCCCCCATTTGATAATGCTAAAATTATTGAAGGTCAGGGAACTGTCGGAGTAGAAATATACGAAGACCTGCCTGACCTTGATGTAGTAGTGATGCCTATTGGCGGCGGCGGACTGGCGGCTGGTGTAAGCAGCTATTTGCGCCATACAAAACCAGGGGTGCAATTGATTGGTGTGGAACCTTTAGGTGCCCCTTCCATGAAACAAGCGTTAGAAAACGGCGGTCCAATTACCCTTGATACAGTAGACCGCTTTGTTGACGGTGCTTCTGTAAAAAGAGTAGGTGATTTAAACTACCAGTACTGTAAAGAACTGTTAGATGATATGATCCTGGTACCTGAAGGAAAGGTGTGTACAACTATCTTAAAGTTATACAACCAGGATGCCATTGTTGTAGAGCCTGCAGGTGCTTTATCTGTTGCTTCTTTAGATCAGCTGAAAGATGTCATCGCAGGTAAAACCGTTGTATGTATCATCAGTGGTGGCAACAACGACATAGAGCGAATGCAGGAAATAAAAGAAAAGTCCTTATTGTACGAAGGCCTGAAACATTATTTCATCGTTCGTTTCCCACAACGACCAGGCGCTTTGAAACAATTTGTGAATAATGTGTTAGGTCCACATGACGATATTACCCGCTTTGAGTTTATCAAAAAAACCAACCGAGAAAATGGACCAGCGTTAGTGGGGATAGAATTAGCAAGGCCAGCTGATTATGAACCGCTTATCGAAAGAATGAAAGAATTCAAATTTGAGTATATCGATTTAAATAATAACCATACCTTATTCGAGTACCTGGTTTAACCATTTTAGATATTTGTGGCAAAATATTTGCTTCCAGTTTGTAAACACAAGCATATGAAACAAAGCTTTTTACTCCTCCTTTGCATCGCTACACTAGGTTTGGCATCCTGCAAGAAAGAAAATATTTACTACGAAACACCAAACAGGACGTTTAATTATACCATACAAAAAGATGAGTGGGTACTAGATGAAAGTGTTTTTAATTATACCGTTAATTTAAATATCCCTGAATTGGACCAGGTTACACTGGATGATGAAGGTCTGTTAGTATACATCAACCACCCTATAAATGAGAATAGCTATATTCAAGTTCCTTATACCTACGATACTGAAGCATATAGCTATGAATTATATAATGGTGGTATTGCTATTGATGCACAGAGATCTGGCGATATTAATACAGCACCTATAAAACCTGAAAGGACAATAAAAGTAAAGATCGTACTAATCCCATCTACATTCGTGCCGTAACTTAAAACAAGTTATTTACACAAGTAAAAGAGGCTGGTCATTGTAAAAATACCCGGCCTCTTTTATACTTTTATAAGAAATGTATTACGGGCTGTAATACTCTTCATTTAACAAAGTTAACACTTCACCGTATTAAGACGGACATACAATGTGTTTACTTATACTCGCCTGCAAATATCCATGCTTTTTATGCTCACCCCGATTCAATTGAATCGCTCTGATCTGCACCCCCTCCCGTTCAAGCAGCAGTTCTTCATAAAAACCTTTATAATAAACATCTTTGACCTCGAAACGGCGACTATTCCAGGAACTTTTCAGCTCCACCCATTCCGGGTAAATCACCACTTCTTCACCTTTGGTGTGAAGCCCTAGTTTCTCTGCATCAACAGTGTTTAGCACATTGGCATTCCCCAATAACCGGGCGGTATAGGCGTGTTCAGGATGGTTATATACATATTCAGGCGCGCCTTGCTGTACCAGTTGTCCGTCTTTAATCAGCAATAACTTATCCGCAAGGAACATCCCGTCTGCCGGATCGTGAGATACCAATACTACGGTAACCCCCGTTTCAGCCACAATTCTTTTGATATCCGCACGTAACTGGTTTTTAAGCAAAGCGTCTACCTGGCTAAATGGTTCATCAAGCAGTAACAAAGAAGTATCGCTAATCAACGCCTTGGCGATAGCCACACGTTGTTGCTCCCCTCCACTCAACTCTGTAATCTTTTTATCTCTTAAATGCTGGATGTTTAGATGCCCCATCATTTGTATCGTTTTCTCCTGTTTGGCCTTCACATCTGTATTGGAAAGCATAGAAGCAATATTATCGTAAACCTTGGCATAGATGTTCAGTGAGAAATCCTGGGTTACCATTTTCATTTCCTTGTGCCCCGGTATCAGCTGCTCATCTGGTCCTTTAACCCGCTTTCCCTGGAACAAGACCTGGCCTTCATCTACTTTGAGCAACCCATAAATACATTTTAGTAAGGTTGATTTCCCACTTCCGCTTTCGCCAAGGATGGCGATGATCTGTCCACGCGCAATATCAAAACTGATATCCCTTATGCCTGAATTCTGGGTATTTTGGTATTGTTTAGTTAAATGCTGTACGCTGATGACTTGTTCCTTCACTCCGTAAAGATAATTTTTTTGACACAAAAAATCCCGCAACCCTAGGGATTACGGGACCGGTTAATATTTGTGTGTGTGTATATTTTGTTTGACGATAGTATATTCAATTAGTTTAATATGCTAAGTATAACTACCGGAACTTATTTCATTTAGTCCAACTGCATGGCAATGGTGGTATTAATTTAAACCAAAAGTGACCCCGAACGACATGTATTTCAAGCCTTTTTGTGCCGGACTGTCGAACATATCGTTAAAATAGTATTTAGTAAAGAGACCTAATCCACCGTAACCTATCCGCGCAGTACCGCCATATCGCAACGTTTGAAAATTATAGTCGTCTTTATACTTAACTTTTCCGTTCTCTTCACTCACTTGTTTCACTTTTCCGTTTAACAGAAAACTCACTTCCGGGCCAACTATAAAGTAGAATCGCTTTCCATTATCATTTTCTTTAGAACGGAATTCAAAGTTTAAAGGAATATGTGCATAACTGTTAGAGAAACGGTTTTTCTTGAAATGGATATCCTCTTCCACATACTCCAGATTCGGCGTTGCCTTCTGAATGGTAATATCATTCCTCAACCTGATTAAGGTCCAGTCGAATCCACCTGCAATATACACCTTAAAATGGGGGTTAAAACGGTAGCCAAATTGCAGCACATCAAAGGAAACAGTAGAGGTTTTTACGCCTTTATAACTTAAAAATTCGTTTGTTGGCGACAAGTTGAAACTTCCATTATCTATTAACTTGGTAAAGCCAAGGTCTACACGTGTAAAGGTAATCCCACCAAGAAAACGACCTTTAGATGCTTGCCTCAACTTTGTACTATCATTATCGTTTCGTATCTCCAAGCTTTTTTTCTTACCCCATCTGATGGTAAATACATTTTCCTCGTGATTGGCAGTACCCTCACTCTTTTTTTTAACGGTATCTGTTGTTTGTGCATGTAGGGCTTGTGTCATCGCTCCGGCCAGTCCGCCAACCAGTATTGCGGCAATAAATAAGTTCTTCATCTTGTATTTTCGTTTTTATTGGTATTTGTTATCTTTTCGCTCTTTGTTTGGTATTGAGTTTTATAATGCCAATGTTAATGGATATCAACGATGTCTGGTCGTCATCATTGGGGTCAAAATGCAGGATCTTCTCCTCCCGTTTATCTATTTTATCTACTACGAAGTTTACCAGGTCACCTACGTTACTTATGCCTTTCCTTCCTTGTAATGTATTATATTCATTAGAAAAGGCATCCAGTTCAGGTATTTCCTGTATCCCTACCATGGTCTCTTCTTTTGGTGTAGCAGTAACCAGTGCCGGTCCCATTTCGTGAACCAATATACTTTCATCCTGTAGCTGGCTCTCTTCATTACGGCTACTAACAAGATGCCCGTCCTGTGCAGATGGTTGCATCACCAACAATTCTTTTTTACCAGATTTTTTACGTGGGGCAGCAGACACCTCGCTAACCAACGCTTGTTTTGAAACAATAGGCGACATTGCATCCTGTGGGGTTTTCAAGCCAGATACTGGAACTACTTTCGGTTTTGGTGCATCAATTACCGGTGCGGTAGTAACTACAGGCTTCCTTGCTGTGGTAACAAACTCAGGCTGCCCGCTAATAACACTATCTTCCTGCTGATTAAACAAGAGCGCTGCGCTTACTGCAACAACCGCTACCGCAGCAGCCATCCATAACATCGGTAAACGCTTTTTAGGTGTTGGTGTTAGCTGAGCGTCTACATTAGCCCAAAGTTTGGCTGGTGGCGTCATTTCGGCCTCCGCCAATTGATCTTTAAAGAACTGGTCAAACTCCTTATCCTGCATAGGTTCCATAATTAATACCCTCCATCTTTATAATCTTCTCCTTTAAAATAGCCCGGGCTCTCGATAGTTGCGATTTACTCGCCCCTTCCGAGATTCCAAGCATCTCCGCAACCTCTTTATGTGAATAACCTTCTATGGCATATAAATTAAAGACCATGCGGTAACCATCTGACAGTTGCTGAATCAATTTCATCAGATCTTGCATTCCCAGTTTACTAAAATCAAAACCTGTTGATGGTTGTTCGTTAGCCTCTTCTATTTGTACCACGGCCAGATTGCGTATGTTCTTTCTATAACTGCCAATGGCTGTATTCACCATTACCTTCCTGATCCAGCCCTCAAAAGAACCGTCACCACGATAATCATGTATTTTTTGGAAAACCTTTACATAGCCCATTTGCAGGCAGTCCTCAGCCTCCATATGATCTTTTGCATAACGGAGGCAAAGGGCGAACATCTTAGCGGAGGTCTGCTTGTAAAGCAACTCCTGCATCTTCCTGTCGCCGGCCTTGCAGCCCTCCATTAAATCGTCAATTGTATAGGTTTTAATCAGCTTCATCGTTTGCGTTGGTATAATGAAGATGCAGAATCCCTGATAAAGGTTGCAGGACTTTAGAAAATTATTTTTTAGGCTTAAAAAGCGTAAAATTCTGCTTGTATATTAAAAAGAAAGAATGGTTAAACTGGAGTTGTTTAGCGGATTGGTCCAAGTCTATATGTGGCTCTAAACGCACATCAAGATATAAATTAGGGATCAGTTCTTTCTGGTAAGCATAACGCAATGAAACTATATTTCGTTTCTGCTGGGTATACCCCTGGTGGTTAAGGGTATTGGAAACCGACTCATATAAAGGCATTCCTTTAATGGAAATAAATCTATTTCCCTTCCAATACGAAGCTACAAAACTACCAAAGGTAGTCTCCATACCGGCGTTTAGCCAAATGCCAAATCCACCCTGGTAGGCACGTCTTTTATCAGAAGAGAAGTCTTTATAAACCGCTAAATAATTATCGGTGTACACAGACTTAATTTTAGTATCAATTACCTTCCGTAGTTTGAAACCCGTAGCACCATTAAAAAGGGTAGTAATAGGGATCTCCTTTAACACATCGATTTGACCACCTTCGTGGTAAACCATAAATTGCGCTGGAATGCTCAGTTTCAAGCCATTTTGATCAGATAAGGTGGTTTCTGTCGTTAGCCCACCCACAATCTCTTCCTTGGTGGCATCACCCTTATAAATCATTTTTTGCCAGGCGATCCAGGCGTCGAGCTTAAATTTCTCTTTCTCAACTAATAACTGGGTGCCATATTCAATTGGATTCGTAATCTGTTGCTCAAAGTTATACAGGGGTTCTATATAATCGTGATTAATACCACCTTGCAAGCTTCCGAAAATGAGGGTGAGGTCTTTCTTACTGTATATTAGGCTAAATAAAGGCTTCGCATCATAAATGCCATTATCACCAAAGTCTTTCCTGATAAATGCACCAGCGGTAATGGCAAGGTTAGGGTGTGCCTGGTAAACCAGTTGAGGCTGCAATTGTGTGCCATACAGGGTATATCCATCGTGAAATTCGTTGGTGTATTCGTAATTACGGACATAATTGAAATTATAGAAATTTAATTGTAACTGGCCAGTTGCGGCACTATCCGGACGGATGTGATTTTCAATAGCAGTTGGGTTAAACTGTCCAAAAGACACAGTTAACAACAAACTCAAACTCAGGGTAAGTAGTACTTTTTTCATAAAAATTATTCTCCCCGTTTTTTTCTATAACTTTTATACCACTTCACCGCCATCATAATTACGGTAGAAAATAACAACAGTCCAACTAAACCATACAACCAGTCTACAGCGCTTTTCAACACTACGGTAAAAACAATGGCCACCAAAAAAATGGTCGCCACTTCGTTCCATAGGCGCAGTTTAAATGAACTCAGTTTAAAAACTCCGTTTTTAAGCTGGTTCATAATATGTTGACAAGTAAAGTGATAAGCTAATAAGCCTATTACGAAAGCAAGTTTGACATGCAACCAGGGCATTTTTAGCAGACCTGGCCTCAACACAATCATGGTAATACCAGCAACAACGGTTAATACCATGGCAGGCGTGGTAATAATGTACCACAATTTGTGTTCTATCTTCTCGTATTCTCGCTGCAGGATCAGCCTTTCATGTTCGGGCCTATCATTAGCTTCAGTGTGGTATATAAACAGGCGTACGCTATAGAACAATCCGGCCATCCAGCTTACAACAAAGATAATGTGGACAGCCAGAACGTATAAGTAAGCCATGTTAGGTTAGTATTTAAATTCCTTTACCACCTCAATTGCATATTTCACATTGTCGAAAGGAATATCTGGCATAATACCATGACCCAGGTTAAAAATAAACCCTTTCTCTCCACGCATGCGTTCAAATAATTGTAAGATATGTTTTTTAATTACTGGTTTATCAGCATATAAAATATGTGGATCCAGGTTTCCCTGCACTGCCATACCAGCTGGAAGGCTGTTTTTAATATTTAACAGGTCGGCATTCCAATCTACAGATACCACATTTGGTTTTGCTTCAGCCATAATCGGCGCAAATACAGAACTTCCTTTACAGAAAGAGATTACAGGAATATCTTTTCTATTTAAATTAGCAATGATCTCCTGAATATAACGGTGCGAAAACTCCTGGTAATCATTCCATGATAAGGCCAGGGCCCAGCTATCAAAAATCTGAACGGCATTAACACCTGCAGCGATCTGCATATTCAGGTAATCGGTGGTAACCTTTGCAATCTTAGAAAGTAACAAGTGTGCAACTTCCGGTTTATTATGTATCAGTAATTTGGTCTTTTTGAAGTCCTTTGATGAACCACCTTCAACCAGGTAACTCATTACTGTAAAAGGTGCACCAGCAAAACCAATTAAAGGAATTTTATTATCCAGACGTTGTTGAATCACTTTAATGGCATCGGCCACATATTGTAGTTTATCGAGTACGTCAATTTCTAAAGCTTCTACATCAGCTAAAGTGCTCACAGGATTAGCGAAACGAGGACCAACACCCTGGGTAAAGCTTAAATCGCCACCCATGGCTTCCCCTGTTACCAGGATATCAGAAAATAAAATGGCAGCATCAATGCCCAGCAAATCTACTGGCAACATCGTTACATCAGCGGCAATTTCTGGTGTTTTGCACATTTCCAGAAAAGAATACTTGTTTTTTATCTCCCAATACTCGGGCATAAAACGGCCAGCCTGGCGCATCATCCATACGGGTGGACGTTCGGTTTGCTTTGAAAAAGCAGCATCTAAAAATAACGTGTTCATCTGATTGTATAAGAGTTTTTATAAGCTATCTGCTTCTTTCTCAATTCGTTTTATAATTTCCTTGGCCCGTGGTGTACTCACCATATCTTTTGCCCTTTCAAGGTAGGCCAGGATTCTTACTTTGTCTTTTTTACGTAAAGCGAGGTTGGCGAGGTGGATCATCACAAATACCTTATCGGTCTTGCCCCCTAACGGAAATAAGCTCGCCAGTTGGAAATGGTGTTCAGCTTCTTCGTATTCTTCACGGTGCAAGGCAATATTTGCCCGCATAAATTCATAATACCCTCTTCTGCTTTTAGCCAGGCGTTCCGGATCAGGAACCTCATCCAATGCGTTCTCGGTAGCCTCGTAATCGCCATTTTTAAAATGTTTAGAGGCCAGTAACACCGAGCTCTGCTTAAAATGGCTCCATATTAACAATGCCAGTAACAACCCCAAAAAAGCAGCGAGCTGATTTTGCTGGTAAAACAGGCATCCTATGGCTGCAACAGCCGTAGCCATCATCAGTGCATATCTGCCCTTAGCGCTTAGCATTATTGATTATTTACGTCAGTAAATTTATACCCTACTCCCCTGATGGAATGGAAATAAACAGGGTTCTTTTGATCAGGTTCAAAATATTTACGGAATGTTAAAATAAAATTATCTATCGTACGAGTGGAAGGATAAACATCATAATTCCATACCGTTTCCAGAATCTGCTCTCTAGATACTGCTTCGTTTTTACGCTCAATCAGTAACTTTAATAACATCGTTTCCTTTTTGGTTAATGGAACTATGGTTCCGTCATCTTGTTTCAGCTCGAATGAATTGAAATAAATGGTCTTATCGCCTATTTTATAGGAATTAAGTTCTTTTAAATCATCCGATTTCATGCTTCGCTTAACCAGGATACCAACACGAAGAATAAGTTCTTCAAGATTAAAAGGTTTAACCAGATAATCATCAGCCCCTTTCTTTAAGCCCATTACACGGTCTTCACTCGTATTCTTGGCAGTCAGGAATAAAATAGGAACCTCTGTGTTTTCAAGTCGTATAGTTTCACATACCTGGAAACCATCCATTTCAGGAAGCATTACATCCAGAATAATCAAGTTAAAACGCTCTTCCTTAAATACCTTAAGTGCAGTTTTCCCATCCTTAACAGCATGGACTTTGTAACCCTCTAATTCAAGGTTAAGTTTTATCGCATCTAACAAGTGGTCTTCATCTTCGACCAATAAAATTCTTAATTTCTGTTGCATAGGAATCAACTAAATGTAACTTCAAAAATTGTACCCTGTGGCACATTATCTTTAACACTGATATCAGCGTCGTGGTTTTGTAACACTTCCTTAACGATAAAAAGGCCTAAACCTGTACCTTTTGCTTTCCTTACCCTTTCATCACCCACACGGTAAAACTTATCAAATATGAGCATTTTTTCTTCATCGGGAATACCCGGGCCATTATCTGCAACTTTTAAGAACGCATGGCCATTAACTTTTGAAAGTTCTACACTTACTTTTGCACAGGGTCCAGAGTATTTCACGGCATTTTCCAACAGGTTAGTCAACACAGAAGATAATGCAAACGGATCTCCACTAAGCTTTACACCCGGTTGTATGTTGGTTGTTATGTTCTGGTCGCAATCGCAAGTGTGAATCTGCAAACGATCAGAAACCTTCTGTACCAGTTCAGAAAAGTCGAATTCCTCTTTCGGAAACGAATAAGAACGATTTTCAATTTTCGTGGCCAAAAGCATGTTCTCCACCAGGTCGTCTAAACGCTCAATATCTTTTAAGGAGTTACTTAGCAAGGATTGTTGCCTGGCCCTGTCTAAATCTCTTTTAACAATAGTTTGCAAAGAAAGTTTAATGGCAGCCAGTGGCGACTTCAATTCATGCGTAACCGACAGCAAAAAGTTAGTTTGCTGTTCGTGCAAACGATCTTCCTTTTTAATAGACCGGTGCAGAAAATAAGCACCTATGCAAAGCAGAAATAAAAACACAGATCCTTCGCCCATAATCATAGCCATCCTTGAAGGTTGCAGTTTAATCACCAACATCCCCCAGGAAATCAGCTGTACCAAACTATACAGCAATAGGCAATAGAATATGACGATGGATTTTTTCATGTTATTTGCTTCTGAAAACAATCTCGAGTGATTCAATGATCGCTCTTTTTGCTTTTTCTAATTCAATTTTAGTATGTGCAGCAGAAACAAAACCTACCTCGTAACCAGAAGGACCTAAATAGATACCTCTGTTTAACAATTCACGGTGCATAATTTTAAATTTCTCCATGCTTGCCGGATCAATATCCTCAGCACATCTAATTTGTTCCTTTTCGGTAAATGCAAACCAGAAAATAGAACCTATATAAAAGATTCTTACCTTATAATTTCTTGCGGTAACAAAACGCTTAATGCTTTCTGCAAATTCAGACGTTTTATTGTTCAGCTCTTTGTAGAAACCTGAACGCAGTAACTCCGTTAACTGTGCAATACCAGCGGCCATTGCTACCGGGTTACCTGATAAAGTACCGGCCTGGTAAACCCCTCCCTCAGGAGAAATATGTGACATAATTTCCGCTGATGCACCATACATACCTACTGGTAAACCACCGCCAATAATTTTACCGTAGGTAACGATATCAGGTTTAATGCCATAGTATGCCGCAGCACCTTCAAAGCCTAACCTGAAACCTGTAATCACCTCGTCAAAAATGAGCAGGGCTTGGTTCTCCTTACAAATATTTTGCAGAAATTCAATGTAGATTTTATCCTGAATCAATAAACCGTTGTTTGCCGGAACACCTTCAATAATAACCGCAGCAATCTGATCTTTAAACCGGGTAAAAGCTTCTGTTAGCGCTGTTGTATCATTTAATGGTACAACGATCGTTTCGGCTGCAAAAGACTGCGGTACCCCAGCAGAAGAAGATTCTCCAAAGGTAACCAACCCAGAACCTGCTTTTACTAACAGGGAGTCGGAATGGCCATGGTAACAGCCTTCGAATTTAAGGATCTTATCACGTTTTGTATATCCCCTGGCCAGGCGTATAGCCGACATTACCGCCTCCGTGCCGGAGCTGGTAAAACGGATTTTTTCAACCAGTTTATTGTTTTTAATAATAAGTTCTGCTAGTTCATTTTCCAATGCAGTTGGTGCACCGAAGCTCATACCATTCTGCATCACTTCAGTTACCTTCTCACGAACTTTAGCATTGTTGTGTCCAAGGATTAATGGTCCCCAGCTGCCGCAAAAATCTATAAACTGGTTACCATCGGCATCCCAAACATAGCAGCCATCACCTTTTTGAATAAACAAAGGTGTACCGTACACCGATTTGAAAGCCCTAACCGGTGAGTTTACACCGCCAGGAAAATAAGCCTTGGCTTTTTCATACAGCTCTGCAGATTTCTCGCGAGAAATATCGGGCTTGCTTCCAGCGCTTGCAGGCATATCGCCTTCATTTCCAGAAAATATTTTTTTTAAAGACTCTAACATATTATAACCAATTCTTTTCTACTATATCCCTTATGTGGTATGTGGTAATGATACTGGCACCTGCTCTGGCAAAAGCATGCATGGTTTCCATCACCACTTGTTGTTCGTTTATCCACCCCTTTTCAGCTGCAGCTTTCACCATCGAGTATTCACCCGATACATTGTAAGCAGCCACCGGAAGGTCTGTGTGTTGTTTTAAATGGTGAATGATGTCCATGTAAGCCAAAGCCGGCTTAACCATTAACACATCTGCACCCTGAGCCTCGTCTAATAAAGCTTCCCTGATCGCCTCATTTCCATTTCTGAAATCCATTTGATAAGCTTTCCGGTCTCCTTTACTCGGTGCACAGTCTGCCGCTTCGCGGAAAGGACCGTAATAAGCCGAGGCAAATTTAGTGGCATGCGACATGATCGCTGTGTTCACCAGGGAATGCTGATCCAAACGCTCACGTATCGCCTGGATACGGCCATCCATCATGTCAGACGGGGCAAGCATATCAGCACCTGCCTGCGCATGCGTAAGTGCCATTTTAGCAATCAGCTCCACCGACTCATCGTTTTGAACGTAATCATTTTTCATGATTCCACAGTGACCATGGGTGGTATATGAACATACACAAACATCCGTTACGATGTATAAATCATCACCGAAGTTCTTTTTCAGTTCCCTTATGGTTTCCGGAATCAGCGAATGATCATGGTATGCAACATGTGCATCTTCAGATTTCTCCTCACCAACACCAAAAAGCATAATTTTGTTTACACCTAGTTTCAGGCCTTTCTCCACATCAGTAAGCAGTGTATCTGCCGAAAAGTGACTGATACCTGGCATGGCATCAATCGGATGTGTGATATTTTTCCCTGGGACAACAAAATAAGGATAGATGAACATATCTTTAGATAAGCGGGTTTCCGCTACCATTTCTCTAACGATTGGATTTTTTCT
This sequence comes from Pedobacter sp., assembly GCF_045627485.1. Taxonomy (GTDB): domain Bacteria; phylum Bacteroidota; class Bacteroidia; order Sphingobacteriales; family Sphingobacteriaceae; genus Pedobacter. The sequence continues at coordinate 19,985 of NZ_JAZQNU010000105.1, forward strand.
TAACCTTCTTGGCCGGTGTAACATGTTTAACCTCTCTTTTTAATTATTTGACATCTATTCCAAAAACTGCTTCGGCCAGGCCGATCTCGTCAGGAGAATAGGGCAAGATATATTTTACACCCATCTCATCAAATTTTTTACCTGTCGAATGACCGATGGCAATAACCTGCTGTTCTGGATCTAATAAGTTATTTGCAAAATAAGCTTCTACGTTTGAAGGGCTCGTAAATATCAACACTTCTGCAGAAGTACGGTCTATATCTTCTTCAATTACCGTTTCATAAATGGGTAAGTCAACGACTTTGGTGCTCGGTTTTAAAAACTTTTGCATGCTTAACAGCGAATCCTGTGCCCTTGGAAACAACACAGTCTGGTTTTCTGCAACAACAGCAAAAAGTCTGGCAACCTCATCAATATCGCCACCCTCGCCAACATAATCAGCCACATGACCATGTTTCCTTAATTCATCTTCTGAACCTCTGCCCACAACGCCAAACTTAACGCGTTTTGATAAAACCGGATTTAGCTTAAAAAAGTATTCCACGCCATTACGACTGCTAAAAAAGATCCAATCTAAGTTCTTTAAGTAAAATGGATCAAGCCTAAGTACAATTGGAAAGGTGCGTATTAAAGAACGTCCGTCAATTTCTATCTGGTGTTTAGCCAAAGCTCTTCTAAAATAGTTATTCTCACCAATTTCACGTGATATGAACACTTTTGAAGGTAATTTTCGCTTAGCTGTAAACTTTTCAACAATCTTTTCGGCCAAGCCATCTAAGGTTGGTACACGATAGAAAAGCCTGTCTGGAAAATGTTCGTCTGTTTCCGCTTTTGACGTCCACACTTCATACTGCCCGTTTTCTTTTTTACAGTAACAACCCAACGGCATATGACATCCACCCTGGAAAAGGTTTAGCACCTTACGCTCCACAGCAATCTCCGAAGCAGTTTCCTCATGGTGGATTTGTTGCAATAAGTCAAACAACTCCTGATCTTTTTCACGAATCTGTATGCCTAAAGCACCCTGAGCAGGCGATGGAACCAATTCTGAGGTATCCAGCACTTCAACATGAAACTCACTCAAATCAATACCTAAACGATTTACACCAGCTTTAGCCAGTAAAATCGCATCGTAATTTTCATCACGCAATTTCTGTATACGGGTAGGTACATTGCCACGTAAATCTTCAATATTTAATTCAGGGCGTAGCGCCAGCAACTGTGCTTTACGACGGTTTGAAGAAGTTCCAACCATGGCCCCTGTTTTTAACGAAAGTTTTTGAGTAACATCTACACAATCTTTCAAAATAAGTAAAAGTTCAGCAGGGTCTTCCCTTTCAGGAACCGCTGCAATGATCAATCCGGCAGGGTGAGCTGTCGGTAAATCTTTATGCGAATGCACGGCCAGATCAATACGGCCATCCAACAATTCTTCTTCAAGTTCTTTAGTAAAAAAACCCTTTCCTTCAAGCTTATCAAGCCTGAGGTTTAGGATTTTATCGCCTTGGGTTTTGATAATCTTCAGTTCAGCTTCAGCACCAATTGCTGCTAACTTATCTTTAATGTAATTGGCCTGCCATAAAGCAAGATCGCTGCCTCTTGTGCCTATAATGAGTTTTTTCACGTACGAAACTATAATGTATTTGCTGACTAATATAGCTAGAATTAGCTGTTTTTAACTAATATTTCTTTTGCCATGACCATAGGAACACTTATGTATTTCTTCTCCATATAGTTCATTACCCTTTCCAGAACTTCCTTTGATTTATCATCAAGTCCATTAATCTCGTCAGCAAAAATACCGTTAATGGCAGTATGTTTGATTTCCTTAATTTTTTGCGGAACACTGCTCATGGCTATCTCAATTTTACGCTGACGAAGCACTAAATCAAACTCCTGGATGTTCTGTTCAATAATCTGCTCTGCATTAACTAGTTCATTATAACGCTCCTGGATGTTCTTTCTGGCAATCTCTTTCAAAGATTCTACCTCGATGTAATGAACAGGATATTTGCTAAGTATTTCAGGAGCGGTATCATTTGGAATAGCCAAATCAACGATCACCTTTTTGGTTACATCGCCCAGCAGTAGTTTTTTGTAAATCTCATCTGTAATAATGGGTGCTGTAGCACCAGTACAGGTAACAATCACATCAAAACCCTCTGTGTAATTCTCCAGATCATCCAAGGTATAAGCCTTTCCATGTAACTCTGCTGCAAGCTGTTCTGCTTTTTCCAGTGTGCGGTTAAAAACAGAAAAAGTAGAGTAAGTATGTTTTTTTAAATATTGTGCAATGTTGTGGTTAGTCTCTCCTGCTCCAACAATTAGCACCCTTGATTTGGCGCACATGTTCAGATCACGAAGTTTGCGGTAAGCAAGTGACACAACGGAAACAGGATTTTTAGAGATATTGGTAAGTGTATAAACTTCCTTTGCCGTTTTTACTACACGATCCATCATGGTCCGCATGTAATCGCCGGTAAAACCTGCCAAACGGCATGACTCATAAGCTTTACGTATTTGTGCTAGAATCTCTTTCTCACCAACCACCAAACTTTCTAATGAGCACGATGTACGAAGTAAATGGTTAAAAGCAGCCACCTTTTCATAGGTAGAAACGTTAGCCACAAACTGTTCCATGTATTCTTCCGGCAACCCCATATCAAGCACCGTTAAGAAACGTGTGATAAATTCTGCATCAAGTACACTACTGGATGTAAAAATAAACTCCACTCGATTACAGGTTCCTACGTAAAAAATCTCCTTCACATTCAGCTGTTCCTGAATGTTTTTTAACCTATCATCGAGCGTTTGCTCACATATAACCAACTTACCTAAAGATTTTAGGTCGATCTGTTTATGTGTAAAAGCAATAATCCTTAAATATTCCAATTGTGTTTGAGTATTATTTTTTTGCGAAACAAAAGTAACAAGACCATTGTGATCGTCTGTCATTATGCTGTAATTAAGCTCTATTTAGAAAGATTTTAAATTATTTAATAAGATTAAACATTACCTCATGTTCAATTGTTACAGCAGTTAACTAGCCAAGTAACAGCCTTATGATACAGAAGACAGAGTTTATATTAACGGGATCAGGCGAAAAAATCATCCTAGGTGACAATACTTATGACGATTCACATACAAAACCTGAAGTCATCCTCTTTATTCATGGCTTTAAAGGCTTCAAAGACTGGGGTGCACATAACCTGATAGCAGAATTTTTTGCTTCGAGAGGCTACCGTTTTGTTAAGTTTAACCTATCTCACAGTGGCGTCATGCCCGAAAACCCTATTGACGTAAAAGACATGGACACCTTTGCTGCCAACACCATCAGCAAGGAACTGGCCGATGTGAACACCGTTATCAATTATATTGCACACACCTATGCCGGTGCTAAAATTACCCTTATAGGGCATAGTCGGGGCGGTGGACTTGCCATATCAAAGGGAGAAATTGATCCCCGCATTCACAGGGTGGTCACCTGGAGTGCAGTGTCAGATTTCAGTAGCCTTTGGAAACCCGAGCAGGAAGAAGAATGGAAAAGAACAGGTCGCATATATGTAGAGAATGCGCGTACAAAGGAAAAAATGCCATTAGGCAGCGAGTTATTAATGGATTACAAAGCCCATAAAAAGGAGTTTGATATCATAGAGGCTGCCAGCCGACTGAATATACCATGGTTGATTCTACATGGCGATGAAGATGTAAATGTACCCTTTTTCGTAGCCCAGCAACTCGCACAGGCACAACCTAATGCCATCATCAACAAAGTTGCAGGTGCCAATCATGTATATGGGGCTTCACACCCTTATACAGAAAGAATGATGCCACCGCACCTCCAGGAAGTTTGTGAAAAAACCTTACAATTTATAAAAGAAACGCCAGGCTAGTTTTGCTCCAGCCAGTTGCCATCACCTTTAATCAGATCAATAAGATCATCCAGAGCGCTTTCGGTATTCACGTTTTTCTTCACCACCTCTTTTCCACGGTAAAGGGTTATTTTACCAGGACCAGTACCCACGTATCCATAATCAGCATCTGCCATCTCCCCCGGCCCGTTCACAATACAACCCATAATGCCAATTTTTATGCCTTTTAAATGGTCTGTTCTTGAGCGGATCAATTGTGTCGTTTCCTGCAAATCAAAAAGCGTTCTGCCGCAGCTTGGGCAGGAAATATATTCAGCTTTTGATATCCTGGTCCTGGTAGCTTGTAAAATACCAAAACTGGTTGTGTTAATTGCCGATAAGGCTACTTGTGGTGCATCAATCGATATCCCATCACCAAATCCATCAGTAAGCAGCGCACCAAGGTCTGTTGCTGCATACAACATCAGGTCCTCGGCATTTAAGTCCGGATAGCTCCGTTTGATGATTACCGGAACAGACAGTTCAGCTTCCAGCAACGCAATAAAGAAAGCGCGTTGTATGGCCATACCATTAACAGCATCAGTTTCAAGCAGGATCACAGTATCGGGTCCCAGCAAGGATAAATCTACCGCTTCTCCAGCTTTGATCAACACCAGGTTAAGGAAATTATCTTTCACCACCGTCTGTGCATAATCAGCAAATGGTATAATAGGATGGCAATTGGTTTTATCTTTTAAAGTAAGCCAGGTAGCATAATTATAAACTTGTTTTAAATTACCTGGAAAGGAAAATGAAGGTAACTGGTCGCCAAGATATACCATGTCGCAGGCCTGATCGGCCATATTGTATTTATCAAGCAACGCATCGTAGCGATAACCAGCAACAGTCAAAAAGTAAGGGTCCTTAAGATTCTGTGAAGTTACATCAAGCATTACCACAGGATGATGCGTGCCACCCACATGTTGTACCGGGATGGTCGTCCTACGGCTATACGCAAAGGGGCTGTACGGCAGGTCCTTCACCAGAATACTTTCCCTCGAGGTTATCCCTTTTGCAGCTTCAGCTTCCTGTAAAATAATTCTTTTGTCGTAACGTGCAGCTAATGCTCTGGCTACAGGAGCTTCAAACTCCGGATCTTCGGTTAATGACACCCTAATCGTATCGCCCAGACCATCTTCAAGCAAGGTACCTATACCCACGGCCGACTTAATCCTTCCGTCTTCCCCATCACCTGCTTCGGTAACACCTAAATGCAGTGGATAATTCATACCTTCTTTAGTCATCGTGTCTACCAGCAAACGATAGGCCTGCACCATCACCTGTGTATTACTTGCTTTCATGGAAATCACAAGATTGTAATAACTCAAGTCTTCGCACATGCGGATAAACTCCATGGCCGACTCTACCATGCCCCTTGGTGTGTCACCATAGTGACTCATAATTCGGTCTGATAAAGAACCATGATTGGTACCTATGCGCATAGCGGTACCATACTCTTTACATATTTTTACCAATGGGGTAAACTTCTTGTAAATACGCGCCAATTCTGCCTCATAGGCTAAACTGGTATATTCTATATTCTCAAAACGTTTTTTATCAGCATAATTCCCAGGGTTCACCCGTACTTTTTCTACAATCCTGGCGGCAGTTTCTGCAGCATTGGGCGTAAAATGGATATCAGCAACCAAAGGCACATCGTAACCACGCAGTCGAAGTTCCTTCTTAATGTTGGCTAAGTTTTCTGCTTCTTTGATGCTTGGAGCTGTGATTCTAACATACTCACACCCGGTGTTCACCATCCTGATGGTTTGTTCAACGGTTGCCATGGTATCCATGGTATCAGTGGTGGTCATAGACTGTATCCTGATCGGATGATTCCCACCCATAGGGATATGCCCTACAGAAACTTCCTTTGTTAAAAATCTGGAGTATTGCAATGCTATTTTTTCCATGAACGGCAAAGATAAAGATTAAATCAATCTATCTTTAATAACTAAAGTATTTGCTGCGATGTCATGCCAGCATTGTTGCTTTTTATTGAGAAAACTATAGAGATAGCCAAAAAAAAATGGAATAACAGACAGAACCTTAGCTATATTTCTTAAAAAGCTTTTACCAGGAGAAATCCGGTTTCCCATTAAATCTGTAACCTTGATATTAAGTAATCTTTTACCAATTGTACCTTGCGATTTAGAAGCCTCGGCAAGCGTACCATACACAAATTTTGCCAGAATGATGCTCGGAGAAAAAGCTGCGAATAACATGATCCTTTCCATCTTTTCAGTCACGAAAATAAAACAGACCAACATCACGGCAATATAAACCAGGCTGATCAGGAAAAAGTCTATCGCCGAAGCCAGCAGGCGCTGATCGAAAGATGCAAAATACTGCGGCGCGGTATGCTGGAAGGTAAAACCTAAAAGTGCACGTAATTCAGGGAATTCGTGCGCTTCTTTATAATCATCCATACCGGGTTTTCTCACAAAAGTACCCGACTTTATTTTTAAGGTGGCGAGTTGTTCCAGTGCATATGGCCCCTGTGGTTTTCCGTCAATTACTACGGTATATGAATCATTTTGCACCATTTTAGCTATTAGTATCTTTTCACCTCAAAGTTACTCAAACCACCGTCGAAGTTGATAAATATCTTCTTAGTAGACGCTTTATAATTTGGAGTTTCGTAAACGTTATCATTTATTTTAGTAAAACCAGCGAAGTCTCTGGATGATAAGCCTGTTTTTGTATTAATGCGGCAGCCAGATCCCTCAGGAACGTTAATCACAACGTTGGCAACACCAGTTTTTACCACTACATCAGTAATTGGCAAAAGATCACCCACCTTAATATCAAGCGCAGCAGCACCACCATCAAAACGGATCGAGCGAACTTTGTATGGAGCAAGATCAAAATCTACTTCTCCGGCACCCATATTAAAGTTAATATTCCACACCGGAATGGTATTTAGTAAAAAACGTACCTCGTTACCCCCACCCTTCATATTCCACTTGGTCTTTTTGCTTTGCATTTTAAAAGTAAGTGTTTGGGTACTGTCGGTAATTTCCTTTTTAAGTGTGTAATTACCACCGCGGCCATTAACCTCTGCTGCAATCAAACTGTCAGTTGCACCTTCCAAACCAAAAGATGATCCACCACCGGAAATATTTAAAGAGACTTGTTTTGTGGTATCAATATCAAATGGTTCACTAAAACGTACATTCCGAGAAGGCGCGTTATCATCATCATTGTCTATATCAATATCTATGTCGCCCTGGATTCCATCAGAAAACCATTGTTGCGCCCGTGGGGGTTGCTGGCCTTTGTAAAACAAAAAACCTAACATCACCACCAGGACACCGATGGAAATACTCATTCCTACTTGTGAATTCTTGCGGTTAAACAAGATATTTACCCCGGCTATGATTAGAAACACCGGCCAGAAACGCCAAACATTACTCCAGTAAAAATCAATTACGTTAAAGTTCTCCAATAAGAGTACACCACCTACAAACAGCAGTATAATACCCCACATTATTCTATCCAGTCTCATTTTCCAGTTATTTAAGATATAAATTATTGAACAGCAATTTTACAAAGGTGTTGTAGTTGATTCGTCAGGCTTCTCAGCATCTGTTGGCGCAGCGGCCACATCTTCTTGTTGTTTTTTCCAATCTTCCCAGGCATTCTGACGTTTCGATTTCGCAATAAGGCTTATGCCGATAGCTACAAATATCAAAGGCCATAAGCGCCACAAGCTGAACCAGTGAGGAATGATATTAAATTCATACATCAGGAAATACAAACCAATCACCAGTAAAATCAAGCCCCCTATGGTACGCCCGGTATCATTATTCTTTTTGATAAATTTATAATCCGCCGGATTAGCAGTTTTAAAATCACCCTCACTAAAAGTCGATGAGCTCCAGTTGGGTGCCGTACTTGATGTTACATTTTCTTCCGAACCAAAAGCAGTGGGCTCCTGGAAGCCGGCACCACCCGGTTGCTGGGTTTTAAAAAAATCATTATATTTATCAAAACGAGCTGTAGGATTATAATTTACCGGTACCACAATCCACATCACCAGATAAACTAAAATACCTGTCCCCATTAGAAAAATACTGGACAACACAAAAAGCAGCCTGATTATGGTTACATCTACCTCCATATAAGTGGCTATTCCAGACGAAACGCCGGCAATCACCTTGTCGTTCTCATTTCTATACAATCTCTTTTCCATAACTTGGTCTCCTTTATCAGTTAAAGTCTCTTGGCCGTAAAATAACTTCATCAACATTTACACCAACACTTAAAAGTAATATGGTGCTTATCGTATCCGCAATATCCTCAGGCTGAACAAACTGTTCTTTTGGGATCTCTGTTCCTTCCCAGGAAGCAGTTAATGTAGAACCCGGTAAAATTGCGGTAACGCTAACGTTGTATGGCGCTAATTCCTGCCGCAATACATGATTAAGACTAAGCAAGGCTGCTTTAGTTACACTATAACTACCAGCATTTTTAACATATTCCTTACTGGCAATAGAACAGATATTAAAAATATGGCCAGAACGCCTGTCTCTCATTACTTTACCAAAAAACCTGGAGAAATGGTATGCAGCATTAAGGTTAAGTGATAGCTGTGAAGCAAGGTTCTCTTCTGGCTCGTCTAATATAGACCCCGGCAAAAAAGCACCGGCATTGTTCACAAGCACATCAATAGCCCCTAATGATGAAGCAGCAAATTCACAAAATCGCTGCACCGCTTCGCGGTCACTGCAGTCGGTAGCTAAAAACACCACCCGTATGTCGTAGGTTGTTAACTCTCTGGCAAACAACTGCAGATCATACTCACTCCGAGCACATAACGCTAAATGATAACCTTCCTTTGCTAAACTGAGGGCAATGGCGCGGCCAATTCCTTTGGTTGCCCCGGTTACTAATGCATTCATTGTTTTATGGTTTTATACTTTCTAATGTACGTAAAAGGTAGCAAAGGTAAATTAAGTTTAAAGAAATTCAATTAGGAGCATATATGACCTATTCCTGTTTCCTAATTAATTTCAGGTTAATAGCAATTTGAGTCCAAGTTTTGACTAAAAAAACTCGGACTCAACTTGGACTGAACTTGGACTCAACTTGGATGCAGGATTAGTCCATGTCGAAAAATTATGTGTTTTTAGACCACTTTTTATGGCACTGCCGACCACAAAAACATGCCTTCGGAAATTGTTTATTAACTTAAAATTTATTATTTTACGGCAAAACGATATCTACACTTAACTCATAAAATGGATAGAAACCTTACTCAACTATTACAACACAGCCGTGCCATTCTTCTTGGCCTCGCAGGCATCATCATCATATGGAACACGGTGTTTCAAATTGGAACGGAAGAAGTTGGCGTGATTACCAGGCTAGGCCGCTATTCCCGCACGGTAGAACCCGGATTAAATATAAAAGTACCCTTTGCAGAGCGAGTACACAAAGTGCCGGTAGAACGCCAGCAAAAGCTGGAGTTTGGATTCCGGTCGACCAATGGTGGCCAGCAATCGCAATATTCCAAAGATGGGGTGTCAGATGAATCGCTTATGCTTACCGGCGACCTTAACCTGGCCGACGTGGAATGGGTAGTGCAATACAGGATTAACGATGCTTACAACTACTTATTTAAGGTTCGCGACCCTGAAAGCACCTTAAGAAATATATCTGAAGCGGCTACCCGACAAGTGGTGGGCGACCGTACTGTAAACGAAGTGTTAACCATCGGCAGAACGGAAATTACGGTAAAGCTACATGAACTCATTCAACAAATCTGTAATGATTACAGTATGGGCGTGAAAATTGAGCAGGTCGTATTACAGGATGTTAATCCTCCTGACCCGGTAAAAGCAGCATTTAATGCAGTAAACGAAGCGCAACAGGAAAAAGAAACCCTGATTAACCAGGCGAAGTCTGAATACAATAAAGTAATTCCAAAGGCCAGCGGTGAAGCGAAAGCAACCATTCAGAAGGCTGAAGGTTATGCTATAGAAAGGGTAAATAATGCACAGGGTGAGGTAGCCAGGTTTAACGACCTGTACACGGAATACGTCAAAGCACCGGAGGTAACAAAAAAACGTATCTATTTGGAAAACATGAGCAGTGCCATATCCAAATTGGGCAATGTGCTGATCACAGATCAAAACGGCGCAAACGTACTGCCTTTACTCCAGATGCAATTTAATAAAGACAAAGAAAACCCTAAGAAGAACTAACATGAGAAGAAAACAAATTTTGACTGGCATTATTGCCTTCCTAGGACTTATTTGTTTGTTGCTGAGCACCTATACCGTTCGGGAATACGAACAGGTTGTGGTTACTCAATTTGGCCGCCCTATTGGCAACGCCATTACTAAACCGGGCATGTATTTTAAACTCCCCTTTCTGCAAACCACCAATGTATTTGAAAAAAGATTTATGGAATGGGTGGGTGATCCTAACCAGTTACCTACAAAAGATAAGAAGTTTATTTTTGCGGAAACCTACGCCCGTTGGCAGATCACCGATCCTTTACAGTTTTTTAAACGTCTAACAAATGAACGGGGTGCCCAATCAAGGCTGGACGACATCCTGGATGGTGAAACCAGGAATGTGGTGGCCAAACACAATATTGAGGAATTGGTGAGAAGTACCAACCGTAAACCAGAACTCGATTCCATAGGCGAGGTATTAGGAGATTCGCTGGCGCGTGTGTTTGTTGGCCGCGACAAAATGCAAGACATGATTTTGGCATCAGCTAACAAACAAGCCAAAGAGCTGGGGATTAAAATACTTGATTTCCGTTTCAAAAGAATTAACTATGTTAAGGAAGTGCAGGAACAGGTTTATGAACGGATGAAGAGTGAACGTTATAACGTAGCCGATAAATTCAGGTCAGAAGGTCAAGGGGAAGCTTCCAGGATTAATGGAGAGAAAGACAGAGAATTGAAAAACATCCAGTCGGCGGCCTTTAAACAAGCCGAGCAAATTAAAGGAAAGGCTGATGCTACCGCTGCAGAAGTTTACGCTTCAGCCTATAACAAAAGTCCTCAGGCAAAGAACCTGTACAGCTTTTTGAAGTCGATGGAAACGCTCGAAAAAACTTTTAGTGATAAAACATCTGTGGTACTTTCTACCAATAGTGAAATCTATCAATACCTTAAAAAATCAAATTAAAAAAGAAAGCCACAACAATATTTATTGTTTCTTTGTATTAATATTGTATTTATACCTAGCTAATAATCGATAAATGAATTTCACCAACTTTGGTAAGTATATCC
>NZ_JAZQNU010000106.1:0-3849 GCF_045627485.1 Pedobacter sp.
CTACAATTCTGTGATTTGCCTTGATGGCATTTCTTACTCTTGTAAGATAATCTGCTATTGGATCTGTATTCATTTTATGAAATTGTGATAGTGGTTTCCTTTCCGAACCATTCGGAACGACCTTCCATCGGTTAATATTTAATTGTAACGTAATAACGCAAGGTTCTACGCAGAGCGTACAACCTTAACGTAAAAATACGATATTACCAACTAGCTTTTGTTACTCCAGGAATTTTTCCTGCTAAAGCCATGTCACGGAACATTACCCTTGATATTCCAAAAGTACGCATGTAACCACGAGGGCGACCAGTAATTTTGCAACGGTTATGTAAACGAACAGCTGATGAATTTTTAGGTAATTTATCTAATCCTTCGTAATCACCTGCAGCTTTAAGTTCCGCACGTTTTTCCGCGTACTTAGCAACCATTTTTTGGCGCTTAACTTCGCGAGCTTTTACTCCTTCTTTTGCCATTATACGTTTGTATTTTGATTTTTAAATGGTAAACCAAATTGTTTTAAAAGTTCCAATGCTTCAACATCATTAGTAGCAGTAGTTACAAACGTAATGTCCATACCTAAAATCTTGCTAATTTTATCAATATTGATCTCTGGGAAGATGATTTGCTCAGTAACACCTAATGTGTAGTTACCTTTTCCATCAAAACCTTTGTCATTGATACCTTTAAAATCACGGATACGTGGCAAAGCTACGGAAATTAAACGATCTAAAAACTCAAACATGTTGTTATCACGTAAAGTTACACGTACACCAACCGGCATACCCTTACGTAACTTAAAGTTTGAGATATCTTTTTTAGATTTTGCGCTTACTGCTTGCTGTCCTGCAATAGTGCTCATCTCCAGAATTGAACTGTCAATGATCTTCTTGTCAGTTACCGAAAAACGTCCAACACCCTGGTTGATCGAAATCTTAACTAATTTAGGAACCTGCATTACGCTTTTGTAAGCAAACTTGTCTTTAAGCGTGGTTACAATTTCCTCTTTATATTTACTCTTTAATCTTGGTACGTAAGCCATTATTTGATCTCCTCTCCTGATTTTTTAGCAACCCTAACTAATTTCCCATCAGCGTTTAACTTTCTGCCAACGCGGGTAGTTTCACCAGTTTTTGGATCAACTAACTGTACATTAGAAATATGAAGAGCAGCTTCTTTTTTTATGATACCACCGTTTGGGGTAGCAGCATTTGGTTTCGTATGTTTTGATACAAGGTTAACACCTTCAATTATTACCCTATTCTTAGCAATAACAACTTCTTGTACTTTTCCTTGTTGGCCTTTTGAGTCGCCAGCAATAACCTTTACTAAATCTCCTTTACGGATTTTAATTTTTGGTTGTGTAGTTACTTTATCTTTCATTTTATAATACCTCCGGTGCTAATGATACAATTTTCATGAATTGTTTCTCACGCAGTTCTCTTGCTACCGGGCCAAAGATACGTGTACCACGTGGCTCATCTTGTGCATTTAATAATACTGCTGCATTGTCGTCGAAACGGATGTAAGAACCATCTTTACGTCTGATCTCTTTTTTTGTTCTTACTACAACTGCTTTAGAAACTGTGCCTTTCTTAATGTTTCCAGAAGGTAATGCACTTTTCACGGTAACAACGATTTTGTCACCAATAGAAGCATATCTCTTTCCAGTACCACCAAGTACACGGATAACCAATACTTCTTTTGCGCCGCTATTATCGGCTACATTTAATCTCGATTCCTGTTGTACCATGTTATTTAGCCCTCTCTAAAATTTCCACTAATCTCCAGTTCTTGTTCTTACTCAGCGGACGAGTCTCCATGATCAGTACTGTATCACCAATACCGCAATCGTTTTTCTCGTCATGAGCCATAAATTTGGTAGTTTTCTTAACAAACTTACCATAGATCGGGTGTTTCACTTTTCGTTCTACTGCAACTACGACAGATTTATCCATCTTGTTGCTTACCACTAACCCGGTTCTTGTTTTTCTTAATTGTCTTTCCATTTCGACTCTAAAGTTATTTAGTTTCAGTAGCAGACTCCGCTTTGCGCTTAGTCAGTTCAGTATTTAATCGGGCGATATCCTTCCTTACCTTAGTAATACGGGTAGGATTCTCAATAGCCGAAATAGTATGCGCAAACCTTAACTTAACTAAGTTTTCTGTCTCTTCTGCAATCCTGGCTACTAGTTCTTCTTGTGAAAGCCCTGTAATTTCTGAGTTCTTCATCTTTTAATTTTTTATTATAAGTAACTCTTATTATGCTTCTACGTAATCTCTACGTACCACAAATTTTGTTTGTATTGGTAATTTTTGAGCGGCTAAACGCATTGCTTCTTTGGCAACTTCCAAAGGCACACCTTCAGCTTCAAAAATAATTCTTCCGGGTCTAACTACGGCTACCCAGTATTCTGGAGCACCCTTACCTTTACCCATACGTACTTCAGCTGGTTTCTTAGTTACCGGTTTGTCCGGGAAGATTCTAATCCACACTTGGCCTTCACGTTTCATGAAACGAGTTACCGCGATACGGGCTGCCTCTATCTGACGACTGGTAATCCAAGTCGACTCTAAAGATTTAATCCCGAAAGACCCGAATGATAATTCAGCACCACGTGTTGCTAAACCTTTCATTCTGCCTTTTTGCATCTTTCTGAACTTCGTTCTTTTTGGCTGTAACATTGTATTTTAATATTATCGTAAAACGATCTGTTAACTAATTATTTACGGGGTCCTCTGTTAGGAGTGTTTCCGCCTCTGTTATCTCTACCTTGACCTGGAGCACCACCTTGACCTGGACCTCTTCCGCCACGACCTTTGTCGTTTCTTCTGTCGCCACCGCCACGGTTATCTCTGTCTCTGCCACCACCGAATGCACCTTCAGGTCTGCCACCTTTACCAGGAGCGTTGTTGGTTGCACCAATGTTCGGAGATAAATCACGTTTACCGTAAACTTCTCCTTTACAGATCCATACTTTAACCCCTATTTTACCATAAGTAGTTAAAGCTTCAGCCAATGCGTAATCAATGTCCGCACGGAAAGTATGCAAAGGAATTCTTCCTTCTTTGTACTGCTCGCTACGTGCCATCTCTGCACCGCCTAAACGACCTGATGTCATAATTTTGATTCCTTCAGCGCCCATACGCATAGTAGATGCGATAGTAGATTTCATTGCTCTACGGAAAGAAATTCTCGCTTCTAACTGTTTTGCAACGCCTTCTGCTACCAATTGAGCATCTAGTTCTGGACGTTTAATCTCAAAAATGTTGATTTGAATTTCCTTTTTAGTCAATTTCTTCAACTCTTCTTTGATCTTGTCAACTTCCTGACCTGCTTTACCAATTACAATACCCGGACGAGCCGTGTGAATCGTTACAGTAATGCGTTTCAATGTACGTTCGATAACAACTTTTGCTACACCGCCTTTTGCAATACGGGCAGCAAGGTATTTTCTTATTTTATCGTCCTCAACTAATTTATCAGCATAGTTGTTGCCTCCGAACCAGTTAGAATCCCAACCTTTGATGATTCCTAATCTGTTTCCTATTGGATGTGCTTTTTGTCCCATTTCTGTTAATTAGTTTTGAGTTTCAACGTTTTTACTATCTACTACCAAAGTTACGTGGTTTGAACGTTTACGTATTCTGTAACCACGGCCTTGAGGTGCCGGTCTCAATCTTTTTAACTGGCGGCCACCACCAACCATAATTGTTTTCACAAATAGTTGGCTTTCTTCAGGGCGAGAACCTTCATTTTTGTTTTCCCAGTTTTTGATCGCCGACAATAATAGTTTTTCAACCCTAATTGCTGCTTCTTTGTTGGTAAATTTCAAAATATGTAATGCTTTC
>NZ_JAZQNU010000107.1:0-2513 GCF_045627485.1 Pedobacter sp.
ACAGAGTAAAGGTTCAGAATTTACAAATTTTGAAAGTTTATGCTGCTCAAAACCTTTTGGTAGTTAGTGGTTCCGTACCGGGAGCTAAAGGTTCTTACGTAATCTTAGATAAGTAAGCAGATGGAAGTTAAAGTATTAAACATTTCAGGAAAAGAGACAGGTGCAACAGTGCAACTTCCTGAGTCGGTATTCGGTATTACGCCTGTTGATCATGCAATTTATTTAGATGTTAAGCAGTATTTAGCTAACCAACGTCAAGGAACGCATAAATCAAAGCAACGTAATGAAATTGCAGGTTCGACCCGCAAATTATACAAGCAAAAAGGTACTGGTGGCGCTCGTGCCGGTAGTATTAAATCACCTTTGTTCAATGGTGGTGGTCGTGTGTTTGGTCCTCAGCCACGTGACTATAGTTTCAAATTGAATAAAAAATTAAAGTCGTTAGCCCGTAAATCGGCGTTAAGCTACAAAGCACAAGATAACAATGTTGTGGTTTTAGAAGATTTTACTTTTGATTCGATCAAAACTAAAAACTATCTGAGCTTAGTTAATGCATTGAATTTGACTGACACTAAAACATTGTTGGTTTTACCTTCGCAAAATAACAATATCTATTTATCTAGCAGAAACTTAAAGAAAGCAAAAGTGATTACGGCTGATCAATTGAATACATATGATGTATTGAATTGCGGTACGATTTTGCTAACTGCGGATTCTGTTAAAACTATTGAGGAGGCATTTGCCAAATAATATGGAATTATTAAAAAAACCAGTATTAACAGAAAAAGCTTCTGCCTTAACAGAAAAGTCTAACCGCTTTACTTTTAAAGTAGATAATAAAGCAAATAAGCTACAAATCAAAGCAGCCATTGAAAAAATGTATGATGTGAGCGTTTTAGCAATTAACACTATGGTGGTAGTTGGTAAATTGAAATCAAGAAATACAAAAGGTGGTTTAGTTTCAGGACGTAGCCCTAAATACAAAAAAGCGATTGTAACACTAAAAGCAGGTGAGACAATTGATTATTACGCGAATCTTTAATAAGAATTGAATTATTTATAACTATGGGCTTAAGAAAATTTAAACCAGTTACTCCGGGTACCCGCTTTAGAGTAGGAGCCAGTTTTACGGAGATTACAGCAACCAAGCCCGAAAAATCATTGGTTGTATCTTCTAAAAAGTCGGGAGGACGTAACAATACAGGAAAGATGACTATGCGCTATATGGGTGGTGGTCACAAAAAATCTTACCGTTTAATTGATTTTAAACGTGATAAGTTTGATATCCCTGCAACAGTAGCAACTGTTGAATACGATCCAAACCGTACTGCACGTATCGCATTATTACACTATGTGGACGGAGAGAAGCGCTACATTATTGCACCTGAAGGGTTGCAAGTAGGACAAACAGTAGTTTCGGGAGAAACAGCTACTCCAGAGGTAGGAAATTCATTGAAATTATCCAACATACCTTTAGGATCAATTGTACACAACGTGGAGATTCATCCAGGTCGTGGTGCACAGTTAGCACGTAGCGCAGGTGCTTATGCACAATTAGCAGCACGTGATGGTAAATATGCTACCTTGAAAATGCCTTCGGGAGAAACCAGATTAATTTTGGTTACCTGTTTAGCAACTATTGGAGCTGTTTCTAACTCGGATCATGCAAATGAAGTATTAGGTAAAGCCGGCCGCAAACGTTGGTTAGGCCGTCGTCCGAGAACACGTCCGGTAGCGATGAACCCTGTTGATCACCCAATGGGTGGTGGTGAGGGACGCTCATCAGGAGGTCAGCCTCGTTCAAGAAACGGTGTTTATTCGAAAGGATTTAAAACTCGTACGCTTAAAAAATACTCAAATCGTTTCATCATAGAGAAAAGGAAGAAATAATGGCTCGTTCAATTAAAAAAGGACCTTATATTGACCATAACGTAGAGAAAAAAGTAATCTCTATGAATGATTCAGGCAAAAAGTCTGTCATTAAAACTTGGTCTCGCAGATCGATGATTTCACCAGATTTCGTGAATCATACATTTGCAGTACACAACGGTAATAAATTTATACCGGTATACGTAACAGAAAACATGGTTGGTCACAAGCTGGGAGAGTTTGCTCCAACCAGAACATTTAGGGGTCACTCTGAAAAGAAAAAATAATTAAGAGATGGAAGCAGTAGCGAAATTAAACAATTGTCCAACCTCACCACGTAAGATGCGTTTGGTTGTAGATCTTATCAGAGGTGAGCGTGTAGAGAAAGCATTACATATTTTGAAATTCACCAACAAAGAAGCAGCGATTAGAGTTGAGAAACTTTTGTTATCTGCGATCAAAAACTGGGAAACAAAAAATGAAGGTTCTCGCCCTGAAGAAAGCCAACTTTTTGTGAAAACAATTATGGTTGGTGGTGGCCGCCAGTTAAAGCGATTGAGACCGGCACCGCAAGGACGTGGTTATAGAATACGTAAGCGTTCAAACCATGTAACTTTGGTAGTAGATAGTAAAAACATTGAAAC
>NZ_JAZQNU010000108.1:0-21072 GCF_045627485.1 Pedobacter sp.
GGCGTCCGCGTCAAATGGCTTATACTTGTTTTTTGGCTTTATTGCCCTGTATTTTATCAGCAAGTTAGCCGGACGTAAAAAATCTGCATAAAAAGAAAATTATACTTATCTTTGTGAAGAAATGAAATTTGTTCATTTCAATCTATTATACATTAAACACATACATATTGTTATTCAACGAATTAAATCTGATTGAGCCCATTTTATCTGCGCTACAAACAGAAGGTTATACTCAACCAACCCCCATACAAGAACAATCTATTCCAACTATATTACAAGGCAAAGATCTTTTAGGCTGTGCACAAACAGGAACAGGTAAAACTGCTGCTTTCGCCATCCCGATGTTGCAATTGCTTCATAAACCACATGCTAACACAAAAGGTCCACGACCAATTAAAGCATTGGTATTAACACCTACCCGTGAGCTGGCAATTCAAATTGACGAAAGTTTTAGAGCTTACGGCAGAAACCTACCTTTAAAATACCAGGTTATTTTTGGTGGCGTAGGTCAAAAAGCACAAACCGATGCCTTACACAAAGGCGTTGATATCTTAGTGGCTACTCCGGGAAGGTTATTGGACTTAATGGGTCAGGGATATATCCACCTTCGCGACCTTGAAATTTTTGTGCTTGATGAAGCCGACAGAATGTTGGATATGGGTTTCATTCATGACGTAAAGAAAGTAATCACCAAGTTACCTGCAAAAAGGCAGACTTTGTTTTTCTCTGCAACCATGCCTGCTGAAATCCAGAAACTAGCTAATACCATTTTGAATGCACCAACTAAAGTTGAAGTTACACCAGTATCATCAACTGCAGAAAAAATTGTACAATCAATCTACTATGTAGCTAAAAACGACAAAAGAACCTTATTAAACCATATCCTTCAAGATAAAAGCATCCAAACTGCTTTGGTTTTCACACGTACCAAACATGGTGCGGATAAAGTGGTTAAAGACCTTATAAAGTCGGGCATTAAAGCAGAAGCCATACACGGTAACAAATCGCAGAATGCGAGACAACGCGCCCTGTCAAATTTCAAAGACAGAACTACTCGTATTTTAGTAGCTACAGATATAGCTGCACGTGGAATTGATGTAGATGAATTGACACATGTGATCAATTACGAATTACCGAACATTCCAGAAACTTATGTACACAGAATTGGCCGTACTGGTCGTGCAGGATTAAGCGGTATTGCTTTTTCATTCTGTGATGCAGAAGAAAAGGAGTATTTAAAAGATATTGAAAAGCTAATTGGCCTAACCATTCCTGTTGCCGAAGACAACCCTTACGCGATGAGCTGGCAGGGTTTGATGGCTAAACAAGAAGATAAACCGAGGGGAGGAAAACCTTCAGCAAGTAATCACCGTAGAGGTGGAAATGCGAATGCGTCGGCCACTGCCAAAAGTAAATCAGCACCACGTAGCCAGGATCGTGATCCTAACCTAAGCGGCGCTAAAAGAACACCCAAAAGCGGAAGTCGCCGTTGGAGTGGAAAGAACTAGCCTTATTAGCTAGTTCTTCTCTTAAAATTTTTTAGGTCTTTCTAATTTTAATGATGCGCATCCAGTGCATCATTTTTAGTATAGGGTAAGTCGGGTCAAATTCATACCATTTAGCAGCAAAATTCGGACTATTAGGGCGCATGTGATGATTGTTCTGAAACAATTCGCCCATCATCAGAAAGTCTAAGGGTAAAGAATTTTTACTGTGGTCGTCGTTATCGAAATTAGAATAACCATACTTGTGACCACACCAGTTAACGATCGCACCATGGATCGGGCCCATTAAAAAGTGAATTGGCAGTAAGAAAAACATCCACCACTGGGTAGCAAAAGCAATATAAAATCCAATATAGAATAGGATAAATGCAATTCTTGTTGGCCACGCATCACCAATTCTATCGATAAATGCCCAGGTTGGATAATTGCCACGGAATTGCTCTTCAGGTTCAGTTTTAAACTTCAGGTGATCCAGGTAAATGTTTTTAGTTTGTATCATCAAACCCCAGACATCCTTAATAAAGTGTGGCGAATGTGGATCTTTAACAGTATCACTGTAAGCATGGTGCATTCTATGCATAATAGCATAGGCGCGCGGATTAAGGAATGAGGATCCCTGTGCAATAAAAGTAACTGTGTAAAAGAACTTCTCCCAGAAAGGATTCATTTTAAACATCTTGTGGGAGGCGTATCGATGAAGAAAAAATGTTTGAGAGAAAAGGGATAAAAACCAGTGTAGTAAAAAGAAAATTAAAATAGTCATATAGTGTTATTGCTGTATTAAACGAAATCGCGTCGTTTTTGTTATGGAAAATGTGCTAAAAAAAAACGCCCGTATCAATTATTGATGCGGGCGTTTAAATATATTTTGTGTTTTTATCTTCCAAAATCGTCTTGTACCCTTACAATATCCGATTCATCAGATGGGTTTTCAGGGTCGGTATGTTGCCATATTTCTGACACTATCCCCCAATCTTCAAGGCCAATTAGGCGGTGTCTTTCACCTTTTTCCAACTTAATGCGGGTGTTTGGTGGCAACTTCTGCAATGGACCTTCTTCGTCTGTATTGCTGGTTACTACACCGACTGTTCCACTTACCACTTGCCATATTTCAGCTCTGCGGTGGTGATACTGCCATGATAAACGTTTTTGTGGAGCAACCACAAGGATTTTTGGACTTAATTTTCCACTTATTTTAAGTTCGTCGACATTGAGTCCGTCAAAATAAACATTAGCAAACTGTTGGGCCTGCTGTTCATCAATAACGAAAAAACCTCCCCATGGGCGGGTATCATCAACATTTACAACATTAAAACCTTCTATTTTAAGTCGTTGCGCAATCCCTTTAAATATTTCCTCTTTCTGATCTGGCATATTAATTTATATATTGAGAACTCAAATATAGTAAATTAATTATTTTACCGTTTTACCGATTAACTTATCGATCCTGTTTACAATGTAATCAATATCAAAAGGTTTCTTAATGTAATCGTCTGCGCCAGCTTCAATACTTTTATCTTTGTTCTGGTCATTGGCCGACATCACAATAATCGGGATATGTTTAGTAAACAGATCACTTTTCAAATCAGCACATATTTCAGCACCATCTCCGTCCGGAAGCATAACATCCAGTATAAATAGGTCAGGCACTGAGTCCTTTAACTTCTCCTTAAGCTCTGAAAATGACGAAGATAACTGTAACTCATAACCTTCATCTTTAAGCAGAAATTCTATAATATATCTGATATCAGTATCGTCTTCAAGAACATGTATTCTTTTTACCATAATAATTTGTATAGCGTGAGTTTAAACATGTAAACCAGCAACAATATTGCCATAATGCTCAAACATAGTATTTATGTTACATAAAGTTAACTTTTCCGCTTTCCATATCGTACACTCCTGATGCGATTATAATCTCACCGGAAGCTTCCATATTGCTTAAAATCTGGCTATTTTCCCTGATGTTTTTTACACTGTTTTTAACATTCTCCACACATACATGGTGCAGATATGCTGGATTAGTCACATTTTGAGTACCTGGAAAATTAGCGGAAGCCGTTACAGCAGGTTTTATTTTAGCTAAAAGTGGCGTTATATTTCCTAGTTCAACTTTGGCGACCGCAGAATGTATAGCACCACAATTTTCATGACCTAAAACCACAATTACCTTTGAACCCGACACTTTACATGCAAATTCCAGGCTACCCAGAATATCTTCATTGATAATATTCCCAGCAACACGAACCACGAAAATGTCGCCAACACCTCTTTGGAAAACATCTTCCACAGGCACCCTGGAATCCAGGCATGATAACACTACAGCCAATGGGTACTGTCCGCTTGAAGCTTGTAGCACACGCTCTGCATTCCGTCTTACAGTGAAATCACCGCTAACAAAATCATCATTCCCATTCTTTAGGATCTCTAATACGTGATCAGGTTTTAAAGCAGCTTGTTGTTCTGCTGTTAACAACTTGGCAGCAATCATTTTATCGGGACTGATGTACACATCACCATCTGCGGATGGTTTTTCTGTATATGACTTACGATTTTTAGTAACATATAGATAGGTTATTCCCAATAGGAATAGGGCAAATAATATTGTAAAAATGCTCATTGTAGTTTCAAACTGATTATAAAAAATTTTACAATTTTACAGTTTTTACAGCGAAAAGCACAATAAATCAGCGCTTATACCACATTTAATTGGTCTGATAGGCACTTATATATATTTGCTCATTTAAGTTCCATGGATTGTGGTCCTGATGCATTTTTATATTCATCGACAAATTTTTATAATAATCATCCTCCAGCAAACCGATAGTCTTTTCAGCCAATAGTTGACTATTATTAGGTGCCACAAGGCAGCCATTCTGGTTGTCGACAATATATTCTTCAAATGCACCAACAGCACTTGCCAGGACTGGTGTATTCAAAGCAAAACTGGTCATCAATACGCCACTTTGCGTAGCTTCAATATACGGGCAAATAACAAACTTCGCCTCTCCAATCAGCCTCACCAGCTCATCATTGGAAATGTGACGGTTTAAAACAGTTATTTTATCTGGGTACTTGTTTAAAACCTCCTGAGGGATCTTATAATCATTGACGCTGCGTCCGGCAATTACCAAATGTGTTAACGGAAACCTTTCAAAAACATTTGACATCGAGTTTAACAACACTTCAATACCTTTATAAGGAGATAAGCGGCCAAAAAACAATAAGCTTCGTTTGTCTATGTTCCTATTACCTGCCAATTTTTTATAGTACGACAATGGATACATTTTAACTACCCAGCAAGGTTTGTTGTTGATTTTATAATACTGCTGAAACTGTTTTTTTGCGAATTCAGAATAAAAGAAAAAACCTTTTACTTTGGGCAAATTAAAGTATATAAACTTCGCCAGGTTAATCTTAAAGTCCTTTTCACCTACATGTGGAAGGGGATCGTGGATGGTTAAGTAGATCTTTTTAAAAGAAAACAAAGACGGTATAATCAGTAATGACCTCACCAACAAGGCTTCAAGATGTAGTACATCGGCATTTATCGCTTTAATGTGTTTATGAAGCGCCTTAGCTGTCTTAAAGTTACCAGCAAGGCCAGGACGTGCATATGCAACGAAATTTGCGCTTGCCGTTCCATCTAGGTAAGGCTTTAATTTAGCGTAATTGGTAGAATTAAGCATCTTTTCTACAGGTACCACATCCTGATCAGCTGGGAAATTGCTTACATCAATAATAGTCTGGCTTTTCGTCTCCTGTCTCACTTCGATGATGACATGCAATTCCACAACATGCTTTAAAATATTAATAACCTCTATGGAAGTATCCATAAAACAGTTTGCGGTATAAAAAATGAGCTTCATATTGACTTATTTGGTAACTCAAATTACCAATGAAATTTTATACCCCAAGGCCATTTAGACTATAGTGATATGTTTTGTATAACAAATGTGTAATGTTATTGAGTTTTACACACATTTTATACACAATTGAGCGGTTAAACATTTGAAGTATACAAGATGGCTAGGGATTATGTACTTACCATATTGCCTGGCTTGGTTTTCCACCTTAAATACCGGGCTTTGATAAATTGCCGGCCCGGTAACTCTATGAGCATATATAAAAAATAGGATACGCCAAGTAGAACAACAAAAAATAGGATCTCGATCAACGTATCATTTATACGCAACGCTTCACCAACGTGCCTCACAACACTATGAACCGGCTTCTGAAGGATATAAATCCCATAGCTGATCTCACCCAAAATCACAAATACGCCTTTTGATAACCAACTGGAAATCCGGCCATTGTTCAAAGCCATCAACAGTATAAATGGTGCATAATAAACGGCCGTTAGGCCATTATGGAAGGAGATATTTGTGGTATTACGATCAACAAACAACAACAAAAAAGGAAATGCCACAATAAGCAGCAGCAATGGTATATCGTAATTTTTCTTTTTAAACCTGAAATACAAAAAACCAATTAAATTGCCCACCAGAAACTGATTTAAATGCATGATTGGTGCATAGTAAAGAAACTTAGCCGGCACACCATATTGAGGATTCAATAAAAGGAAAGTAAACACAATTTGCGACACCAGCCAGAAAGCTACAATCACATAACACAGCGATTTGAGCGAGAATTTGTTATAAATACCTAAAAGCAGTGGAAAAAGAAGATAAAAAAAGACCTCCACAGACAAAGACCATCCAGGCGTATTTAAAGTCATTACATGAGCGGGAAACCACGATTGTACCAACAGGCTTTGCAGTAACAAACCCTGCGGGTTTAAACCAGTAACAGACTGATAGGCAATTAGGGCGACTGCAAACAGGGCCAGGATATAAATAGGATAAATTCGTGCAATTCTGCTGATATAATACGAAAGTTTATCCAGCTTATTTTTCCGGTTGCCATAAGCAATGATCATGACAAAACCCGACAAAATAAAGAAATAACTTACCGACGAATTGCCATACTTCAGCAGGGTACTCATTATCTCTCCGCTAAGTAATGGGCTTGTTTTGCCATAATGATAGAGAACCACTACCATAGCAGCAAGAAATCTGGTAAACGTAAGTTGATGTATCATGAGCAATGTTTAATCAAAAAAAAATGCCTTATCAACCAGAAAGTTAAGACAAAAACAATTGAAAAACAGTGGTCATAATAAATTGTAAAACTGAATACCTCAGTTTAATCACAGCATTACAAATGAACTATCCATTGTCTACAAACCCCGGATATAAAGTCATTCCCCCGTCTACATAAATTGTAGTTCCGGTGATGTAGTCACTGTCCTCACCTGCTAACCATACAGCTACTTTAGCTACATCTTCCGGTTCGCCGATACGTTGGTATGGGATTAATTCGATCAGTTTTTTTCGACTTTCTTCATCCGACCACACCTCCTCATTAATATCGGTTGCAATTGCACCTGGAGAGATGGCGTTCACCCTGATCTTTTTAGGTGCAACTTCAAGGGCCAGTGACTTCATCAACATGAGTAAACCTCCTTTTGAAGATGCATAGTTCACATGTCCCGCCCATGGAATTAAATCGTGTACGGAACTTATAAAAATAATATTTCCTATAGCCACGCCCTTTGCGCCTGACGCATTTTTATACTCAAACTCCTGAATGGCTTCTCTGGCACATAAAAAGTGACCTGTTAAATTGGTGCTGATTACTTTGTTCCATTCATCGAGCGACATATTTGCAAAAGAACTGTCCTTTTGTATACCTGCATTGTTGATTAACACATCGAGCGTCTGGTACTTTTGCTTTGTTCTTGCAAAAAGCGCCTTAACTTCCTCTTCTTTACTTACATCTGCCTGGTGAATAAATCCTTGTCCACCAGCCGCAATAAGCTGATCTAAGGTTGATTGTGCGCCTTCCTCATCACCATGATAGTTAACAACAACATTAGCGCCCTGTCTGCCAAAGGCAATAGCAATTCCCTGACCAATGCCAGAGCTGGCACCGGTTACAATGATGGTTTTCTGAGTCTGATTTGCCATAGGTTAGTTGATACTTTGTTGTATTAACACCCCCCGATAAAAATTTGTTTAAAAAAGCGACTTTACTTCTTAGGCTGGAAAACTTTTTTTAAGTACCCTCCTGCTTTTCCAAGCGCACCAATTTGCTCACTGATGGTTTCGATTAAAGCACTGTCAGCTAACTCGATATTCCCCATGTTAATTCCCAGTTCCAGTTGTTTAGGATACAAAATAATAAAGCTGTATTTCCCAAAATAACTGGAAAGATAATAGGGTAGTTTTTGCGATTGATGTTGATAAGAATCGTGCCCCTTTCTAGAGGAGATAATAATCAGGATATCATTTACCTTCAACTCACTTTTAAAAATCAGAAAGTCGTCCCAATCACTAAAAAGGTGGAAAGACGACGAAATAAAAGCAGCGCTTCGGTCCAATACATCTTTAATCACTTCCAAAGAGACGGTGTTTCCGTAGAAACTCACAGCCATGCCAGACTCCTTGGCCATGACAACCAATTTGTGTAACCAATGAAGGAATCCCGGCTCTGTTTCGGCAAGAGGCGGTACAGCAATCACCATTCTTTTTAAGGTATTAAAAGGCTGTGCAGGCTTGTAAATATAGATTGTTTCGTGTACCCGCTTGATGATATTCTCTGCCTTCTGGCCAAGGAACCTATGCTGATCAGCACTTTTATGCATACCGATAACAACATCACTTATATTGTGTTCTTTAATGGTATATACAATTCCATTAGTAATGCTCGAATCGTACCGGGTTAAAGGAATAATTGTATTGTCGGATGCCGCAGCATGTGAAACGGCTTTTTCTAAAATCTTTTTACTGCCATTAGTAGGTTTGTATGCAGTATTATCATCTTCAATAATGTTTAGACCATAAATCGGGATATTACTCTTTTGTGGCCTTAACCTGATGCCAAAGTCAACAAGTTCGGTAATCATATCTGGATAGGCCAGGGAAACCATAATTTTATCTTCCGACTCCTGCGATTGTGCCTGATCACTGGCTTCCTCTTCCTGCAGGGCAAGGGTTTTTGAAGCCTGCTCTACAACAAAGGACCCAACACCGCAACTAACCAGAATTAATAAAATGGTACCATTTAACACATCTTCATTTAACAACCTGATCGGTTCTCCGGCAGGTGTTTCACCGATGATAATGTTATAACCAACTAATATTATTGCCAGGGTTGCTGCAGCATGCGACGCACTTAATCCGAAAATCATTTTGCCCTCTGTTGGTGATAAACGCAACAATTTTTGCGTAATGTAGGCTGCTGCGTATTTTGTTGACAGGGCCACACAGATAATCACACCGGCAACTTTCAAGGCGCCCCAGCCTTTTACCAGCACACTGATATCTACGAGCATCCCAACTCCAATCAGGAAAAAAGGAATAAAAATAGCATTGCCCACGAAATCAATCCGGTTCATTAAAGGTGAGGAGTGTGGAACAAATTTGTTGAGCACCAGGCCAGAGAAGAAAGCACCAATAATTGCCTCTATCCCAGCAGCTTCAGCAAGAAATGACGCCAGAAAAACCATGGCAAGCACAAAAATATACTGAGATACACTATCTTCAAAATGTTTAAAAAACCACCGGATTATTATCGGGAAGACAAATAGCACAGTCAATACAAATAGTATAGATGATAACCCCAGCTGTATCCAGAAACCGGCTGTTACTTCTTCTTTGGTCATACCAGCAATACCCGCCAGGATTAACAAAGCAAGGATATCTGTGATCATGGTACCACCTACGGTTAATGAAACCGCGCGACTGCGGGAAACCCCATATTTACTGGCAATGGGGTATGATACCAGCGTGTGTGTGGAAAACATACTCGCTAAGAGCAGAGAAGCCAGAAACCCATAGCCCAAAATATAATAACTGGCTAAAGTTCCGAAAACAAGAGGCAGTATAAATGTGATTAAACCGAATACCAGGATCTTATTCCTGTTTTTCTTAAACTCGGCCAAGTCGATCTCTAAGCCGGCGAGAAACATGATATACAGCAGGCCCACCGTACCAAATAACACCATACTGGCATCACGACGCAACAGGTTTAAGCCATATGGGCCAATGATCACACCGGCAATGATTAACCCGATAATATGTGGTACTTTAATTTTATTAAAAAGAATGGGCGCAAAGAGGATGATAAAAAGAACCAGCGAAAAAATAATCACCGGATTTTTTAAAGGTAAGGAGAATTCCAGGGCCGATAGTAAGACCATATTTGTATACATAACCTTTATGGTATTCTTTTCGCAATTAACGAATAAACAATTTTACAATTCTCCTGGATTATTTCTCTGGTGCCTTCCAGTGCATCATTCGTCGTTGGGCGAAGGATGATCCTAATTAAACTTTCAGGAGTAGACAGCTGGTCAGTAAGCACCAGTCCACTCTCTTTATGTACACCGTTATAAATCCGGCTCAACTGTTTACCGGTATACGCTTTAGCCACTACATTACTATTTTCAGAAGAAACCTCCCACTGCTCCGTTTTCGTATCGCCAATGGCAGATCCATCACAGCTTGTTTCAATACATTGCATTTTAACCAGCCATTTACCTGATAAGTTTTTGTCGTACACAGTTACCGTATCAACCACTTCATTGCTATCCAGCAGCTGTTTACGTGCATAGAGGTCCTTTTCTTTAATTGTAAGACGTTGTTCCCATAACATCAGTTCCTGTTGTTTTTTGTTTACAGCTTCTTCTTTTAACTGAAGCTCTTTTTCGCGGTCGCCAAGCCCGCAGCCGAAACAACATAATACCAGGAAAAAACTGAAAATTGCGGATCGTTTCATACATTAAGGATCAAGTTACATCTTTAACAAACATCGCTAAATTACGAAACCAAGTTTAATTAAGGGCACTAAACAAGGTTTTTATGTGGACACACAGGGTTAAGCTGGTTGTTATAGCCTATAAATACATTGAAGAGATTATGATGAAGTCCCCCGTACTTACCAGCAACCAGAGTCGAAGCGGTCATTTTACAATGCAGCTGTTGGTGTTTAATGTTGAGGTGAAGGGTGTGAAAGATGGGAAAATAGAATTTCCCTGCAGGCGTGGGGGGAGAAGGATTCGAACCTTCGAAGTCTTGCGACAACAGAGTTACAGTCTGTCCCATTTGGCCACTCTGGTATCCCCCCTTTGTTATTGCTTTCGATAACGGCTCAAATATACAATCCAGGAAACAAAAAACTGCATATAAATGCAAGAAACGCAATAAAACAGCAAAAAAAAAACAGCCCTTAGGGCTGCTTGTTGTCAATAAAATGGATGTTTATAACCAGCTAAAAAGCTTAACTGGCTATAAACAAATTATTTATACCTTTTCCTCAGGTTTTTCATCTTTAAAGACCAATGAGGCGATCACCGACAAAATTAACACTCCTGCCACGATACCTAATGATACGGGTGATGAAATGTGTACCCAAGGTGCAATCAACATCTTGATACCAATAAAGGTTAAGATGATCGACAAACCGTAAGACAGTTTACTGAACATGTAAATGAAATTGGCCAACAAGAAATATAATGACCTTAAACCCAAAATCGCAAAGATATTTGAGGTGTATAAAATGAAAGGATCATTTGAGATGGCAAAAATAGCAGGGATTGAATCGACAGCAAATAAAATATCTGTAAACTCAATAACAGCTACAACAACCAATAAAGGCGTAGCCATTTTCACACCGTTTTTAACAGTAAAAAACTTGTCACCATCATAGCTATCGCTTATTTTATAAAAACTCTTCACCATTTTGGCACCTGCAGAGCTGCTATAATCTTCGTTTTCGTCGTCATTTCCTCCACCCCATGATTTAATTCCAGCGTAGATCAGGAAGATACCAAACAGTGCCAGAACAGCATTGATTTGTACTAACTTACCGAAAACATTCATCTCAGGTAAAAAGGTGATGTTAATGATTCCTACCCCTGCAAAAATAAAGATGGCACGGAATATTAAGGCACCTATAATACCCCAAAATAACACTTTGTGGTGCAGGTACTTAGGCACTTTAAAA
This sequence comes from Pedobacter sp., assembly GCF_045627485.1. Taxonomy (GTDB): domain Bacteria; phylum Bacteroidota; class Bacteroidia; order Sphingobacteriales; family Sphingobacteriaceae; genus Pedobacter. The sequence continues at coordinate 11,574 of NZ_JAZQNU010000108.1, forward strand.
TAACCAAACACCAGGATAAATACAAACAGGTTATCTACTGATAAAGCCTTTTCAATCCAGTAGGCAGCCTGGTACTGGGTTAATTTTTCAATGGCGATATCATGACCACCGGCGTCATTATTAAACACATAGTACACGACCAGCGAAAATAGCATGGATAGGGAAATCCACACAATAGACCAAATGGTCGCTTCTTTGGAGGTAACTTCATGGCTCTTCTTGTTAAAGACGCCCAGGTCGAGTAATAACATGATTACAACGACGATCACAAAACCCCAAACTAACCCGGGATGTAAATCTAAAATACTTGTTTGCATTATTTTTTTTCTGTTTAAACTTGTAATTACTATTTATTGGCCATGGTAATGACCACTACCCTACCCCCATCTTCTTTTGACAGGAGTAGCCTTTTTCCATCGGTTAATTCTACCATGGAACCTATCGGAATTTCTTTGTTTTCCGTTAAGTCTTTCAAAGATGTTAATTTCTGATTTACCAACACCCATTTGTTTTGGTAAAAAGTAAAATAACCTACCGGAACTTTTTGAGCTGCATTCAGTTTCTCATTCCTGATCACATTTCTATTCACATGCCATTGAAATAAATACTGATCTTTATAAACCATTAACCTGTGGTTTTCGGGTTTCCATACCGATTCTTTAAACTGGTAATAAAGGTCTAAAACCGGTAAGGTGCCTTGGTGAGGCGTGCCGCAGAATGGACATCTTGGGGTATTGGTATTATCAAACACATACCACTTTTGATCGCATGCCGGATTAAAACACTTCTGCATAAGATCGGTGGTTTTTAATAAGGCAATTTCCCACTCTTCAGCAGTAGGTCTCTGCATCGGATGATGTAAACCATCGATAAATACTTTATCAAATAGCGCTTTCAGGTACGGACCGGTGATGGTGTATGGTAATTTCGAAATATCTGCCCAGGGAAGATCCCATTTAGACACCTGGTTGAGTTTAGGCCGGTTCTCGGGATTTGTTGGGTGTTCAATAAACAAGGCTTTTTCACCCATGGATAACAAATCATCCTTTTCTGTATCAAGATCATGAACCTTTCCACCTTTAAGCGGATGCCTGTGCAGCAAAAACATATAAATCAGCACAGCTAAGGCATGCAAATCCGTAAGCCTGCTTGGCAACTTACGGTTGGGGTCAGTTTTACTTAAATGTTTCGTTGACAGCACCTCAGGCGCAATGAATTCTGCAGTACCGATCACTTCCGCTGGAAATAAACCGGGAACAACCAGGCCATCCAAATCGATGATACAGGCAGATTTCTCCACCGGATCAACCAGCACGTTGTTATATGACAAGTCGGAATGAGCAAGCCCCATGGCATGCATCTTTTTAACGCCCCGGGTTAAGTTAACCAAAATCTGGAAATAGCTAAGCCAGTCGCCTAATTCTGAACTGGCCAGACATAATGGAAATTTCTTGTTTCTGAACTTAGCACCGGCAAACCACTTCCCGTTTTTCTCTTTTCCTTTAATCAGATCGCTGCTTTCATACCCCTTTTTAAAGAAGAATTTTTTGTCATAGATGGGTACAATCACGCCGGTTAAACCATTATGTTCAATCACATCTGTAGGCCAACGGTAAACCTCATTTAAATAATAATCGCCAGCTTCTTTAGTTTCAATTTGAGGTAAATAGTAATTGGTGATTTTCTTCAGTCTTTCTTTCTGATTAAAATCTAATTTATCCCTAAAGATCGCGACCACGTATTTACGGTCAGGGCTAAAAAATACGTCTTTAACACCACCACGCATTGGCTCGCCAGTATCAACATATTGATAGGACTTTGAAGGATCATTAACGGATTTTACAGTAATTATACTCATCGATTAATAAATTATGGCCAGTGTTCTGTCATCATGATTACCAGGATTCCAGAAATCCATCCAGCCGGAAAGTTGCTCAGCTACCTTTTTATTCCTATAACTGAAGTCCACCCCAATGTGATCATCATTTTTTCCTTTTAAATCTTCTAAAAACTCTTTCCAGCATTCAATCTTTTCCAAATTAGCCTCAACCACAAATTTCGGATCATAAATTCCATCGGTCATTAACATTAGATAAGAGAAATCATCGATCAGTTTAAATCCAAATCGTTTGGAGAATTTATCACTCTGGAATATTTCGGGCATGGTGATAAAGCGGGTACCCCCACCAAATTCGCCTACATCCAGCAAATTCATGAGCTTGATTTCTGTTAAATCTTTATTCAATAACCCAATAGGGCAATCGCCAACGCCGAATGTTAAAATAGCATATCCGAAATCATATTTTTTAACCACTGCAAATATTAGCGTGGCATGGAAATCTTTTAACGGAGTTTCAACACTAAGTGCATAAGCTGCTAGCTGTTTATGTACGGAATGTGCCGCTTTAGACAAGTTGTCATAAACAAAACGGCTTATTTTTTTTGATGAATCAACATCTGTTTTGTTATAGTGACTTAGCAAGACCTGGTCGAAATCCTTTAGGTGCGCTGGCGTAAAGTTGTCTTCAAAATACTTCACCACCAGCTCACAGGCCAGTTGTGAACCTTTTCTAGACAAGGCAGCTGAACCTGCACCGTCTGAAACGGCAATTACACTCCAGCCTGATTGGGGAAGGTTTTTAAAAGCAAAGTCGTCATCTCTGAAAGAACCCACATTTGCATGACTTCGGCCCCTTTTTGAAGAAACCACAATTTTTTTATCTAAAAAGTCGCCTGAAGCTTCTACATCATCTGCTTTCCAGTAAAGATCTTTAACGTCGCTGTCTATATTTTTCCATAAGGATTTAGGGTCAGGATTAACGATGATGGTGATCTCTTTCTCATTCAGCGTCGAATCATCGGCTTCACCTTCAATTCTGAATAATAGTTTAAATTTAAGGTTGCCGCTTACTTTTGGCGTACCACTAATCAACTCTTCATTGCTGTCATAAATTAAACCTGTATCTTCTAAACCTGTTACCTCAGAATAGATAATATCCTTCCATCCTAATTTTAAAAAATCGATTGGTGCACGGTATTCTTTATTTACTGTACCGTTAGGCACGTAAACAGTTTGCGACAAAATGTCGTCAACCCGGTTTTTCAACTTCCAGTTCATCATAAGTATTTTTTGGTTTTCACGAATGGCACAGACCAAATTAATGTTTGTCTCGTTAGCAGCAAAAGTATCCAGCAGCAATTTCTTTTTTGCTGGAATATCAATTTTATGATATGCCAATAAAGCCTCTATATGTTTTTTAGTTTCTTCCATCATTATCCATGGATTCGCATCAGAAAGAATTTACAAGTGCCAGAAAAATGACCAGTATAATGATTTGACTCATGTCGACAGAAATACCCCTGCCTACCTGAAAAGGCTGTACGTATTTCTTTAAAAAGCCAAATAGAGGCGAGAAAATTTTATGAATCACGTCAAATACCTTTTTATAGCCAGGGTTTAACTTGTCCTGGTAAGGAAGTAATTTCGAATATAGGAACAAACCTATGATAAGAAAGCTGAATATTATTGGGATTAATTTGATCATATAACAAGGGTAATTTCACTAGGTGGTGGAGGCAGGGTCATTGTTTCGCCAGTTCCCTGACTTTTATTTCCCTGTTCGATGGTGTCTGATACCCATTTAAAAAACTGCTTTAAGGTGGAGCTGTCTGCGGAATCCAGGTGAACCACATTCTCAGTTAATTCTTTCAAAATGGCGTCATCAGCCATTTGCCCTGCAGCGCAACCCACTACAGCGCCAAAATTTAGTGCTTTAATTTCAGGTATTTTCTCCCGATATAACTGAATATCTGAAGGTTTTCCGTCGGTAAAAACAAAAAGTAAAGGCTTCCAGTCGCCCTTTTGGGTGGCTGAACCTTTAATAAGGTCAACCTTTACTTTTTGAATCACGAAGTCTAAGCCAGCACCAGTATTGGTGGGGCCACTTTGAGGACAGGTAATTTCTGGCAGTTGAAAGCTCACTAACTCTGTTAGGGGAACAATTTCGTTTACTGCCCGATCATAGGTAATGATACTAATCCACAGCGAATCCAATGCTTGTGGATCTGACCGCAACGTATTGATCATTCCACTTAAAGCATTGTTTAACGCCTGTATGGGTTCGCCAAACATGGACCCCGACGTGTCTAATAAAAAATATACGGGTAATCTTCTCATATTTTATTCCTATCTCTCATCGTAATTTATTCATTTGAAAACACCGGTCGTATATTAAACAACGATGTTTAGTTCAGAAGGCGGTGGTGGCAATTCATTGAGGCCAGACACTTCTTTACCAGAATCTTCCACTTTCGTAGAAGTTACACCAATAGAGGCTGTAACCCATTGGAAGAACTTGCCGATACTTGCACTATCTGCAGTATCCAGGCTCACCACATTTTCTGTAATTTGTTTAAGGATGTTGGTGTCGGCACCACTACCTGCTGCACAAGCAACAGTATAGGCCACTTTCCTTTTTTTGAATTCGTTCAAACCACTTTGCCAGTCGTCAGTTGGAATACCATCGGTCATGATAAATACCAAGGGTTTCCAGTCCCCTTTTTGCTCTGTCGTTGTTTTTGCAACTTCAGTATCAATCTTGGTGCTCACTAACCTCAAAGCATCACCTAAAGCGGTTACCCCGGTAGCCCTGATATCAACCATTTGGAAAGAGGCCAGGTCTGTTAAAGGAATAATTTGCTTTGCCGAACTGTCAAAAGTTATCACACTTAAAAAAGCAGTTTCAATAGCTTGTGGATTTTGACGCAAAGAACTGATCATGATTTGAACACCATTTTTCACGGCCTCAATCGGTTCTCCCGACATTGATCCAGATGTATCTAACAATAAGTATACTGGTAATCTTCTCATACTATAAGTACTGGCTAGTTACAGTTTTAATTGTTTCTTCTAATTTCCTGTCTTTTGTTGGCTCACCAACCGCATTGAACTTCCATTCGCCGTTTCTTTTATAGAATACGCCCATCACCATGGATACACTTCCAGCGAAGCCTTTTCCATTAGCAATATCAAACGTAGCGAACACTTCTCTTACTTGTTTTGGTGTTCCTTCATAAATGCGGATGGATGCGAAAGGTATGGTACCAAAATCATGTCCCTGGAAACTGTTCAATACAAAAGCCACGTAGTTAACCGCAGGATTTAAACGTTGAAAATCAAGTGTAATTACTTCATTATCTAATCCGTCATCGCCACCCATATCACCAGTTCTGTCATCACCACTGTGTTTAACAGCACCATCTTTAGAGTTAAGACTTCCAAAATAGATCACATCGACCACATTTTTATTGTCGTCATAAAGTGCACATGACGCATCTAAGTCAACTGCTTCTTTTTTGGAAATACCTAACCAATTTTTTTTCTCGATTGCACCCCAGTTAATTCCAACACAAATGCTTTGGAGTTTACTGCCGTTGTTTTTTTCAAGATTTATTCGTTGTCCTTTTTGAAGATTGATTGCCATGTTGTTATGATTGATATTTGTTTAAATAATCTTGTAATCCGCCTTTCATTCCCATGCCAATGGCTTCGAATTTCCACTGTCCTTCTCTGTTGTATAACCTACCAAATTCTATAGCGGTTTCAATAGAGAAATCTTCATCTAATTCATACTTTACCAATTCGGTATTGGTCGTTTCGTCAACGATTCTTACAAAAGAGTTTCTAACCTGACCAAAGTTTTGGTTACGTGCTTCAGCCTGGTCAATAGTAACCACAATGCAAAGCTCCTTAACTGACGGGTCAATTTTTGTAAGGTCAATTTTAATTTGCTCGTCATCACCATCACCATCGCCAGTTAAGTTATCACCAGTGTGTATTACCGCTTCGTCTGGCGACTGCAGGTTATTATAAAATACCAAATGATTATCTGATATTAATTTATGGTTTGCACCTAAGATAAAAATGGAGGCATCCAAGTCAAATTGAGTTCCTGTAGAACTGCTGTTGGTATCCCATCCTAAGCCAATGGTAAATTTAGGGGCGTTGATGTTTTCGCGCTGACCTTTCTGTAAATTAATTGCCATAATTAAGCTGTTTTAATAGTGTTTATATTATTTTGATAGTCTGTAATCTGGTGGTAATTGTTGCTTATGGCCAGGTGAAATAAATCGGTACGTTTCTCTACCGAAATATTATCCAGCACATAGTTAAACTGCTCCTGGTTAAAACTTAAAATATACTTTACAATTCGCGTATTGAACTGGAAGCTAGACCTGTTGATAACCTCAACAATATCAGCAACATTTTTAATCGCGTAATAGTTGTAAAAATTCTCTACCCGGGGATGTATATCTTTATTAATTAGCTCTGCGTAGTATAAGAAGATAAAATCTCCTTGCACCTGGTACTGGTTTAATATCCTATTTACGGTATGTTCATGGCTGCCGGTAATTTTGATGTCATCGACAAAAATGCAAAGCTTGCCTTCTATGAAGTTTCTATCGATATAATACGTATCGTTGGAAATCAATAATACACGCTCTTCAAAATCCAGGTTACCATAATCAGTTACATAGGTTTGATTTCTATATATTTTAGACTCGGCACATGCTTTTTTGTGATGTTGAAACAAGTAATTGTTCAACTTCATTTTAAAAAAGTGGCAAAGAAAATTTGAAGCGGTGGGGATGGATAGGTAAGGACTAGGCAAAATGACAATCTCCTGTCCTGATAATACGAGGTCTTTATGTTCCGCGATAAAGCCATCAAACAATTGTGTTGCAAATTTCTCCGCATATTGTTTATCGCCGAACTTGAACCAGCTATATTCGTCTACTTTAAACGGGCTGTTTTGTTCCTCTACAATCTTATGTAAACTATAACTTCTATTCACCTTTATAAATTTACGAGAATTGCACCAAAACCATATGCTATTGCACCATTATAATCAGCTACAATGTTGTCACCTACATGTAGCACATCTTTCTGCTCCAGATTCCGGTTCAACTTTACCTGATCTTCTACTAATTTAAAAATCTGAAGGTTAGGTTTAGAAATACCAACTTCATCAGAATAAATCTGGAAATCAAATTGGTCTTCAAAACCATATTCAGTCATCAGTTTTCTTAAAGTTCTGCCTTTAATAAAACCGGTATTACTTAAAATATTCATAGACTTATTCTCCAACTTCAGTTCATCAAAAAGCTTGTGAATAGCCGGGTACATTAATTGAGGTTTGTAATCAAAAAACAAGGTTTCCGTTTCTTTATAAAACTGGTCTAATTGAGCGATGGTAATGTCAGAAATATCAACATTCAACTTATTCAGAATTAAAAAATAGATCTCGTAGGTATTGATGTTGAGCCCCGTTTTTTCATTCATCTTATTGCAGAGCACATCGTAATACCTGATCACCTGGGTAACCTCTTCGATTGATGCGTTGATTTCAAAAAATTCTCTAAACAGCAGATTTCTTTTACCTTTAAATTCAGGATTTGATCTGATCAACGTTAGCCATAAATCGAAGGAAATATGGTTGTATTTTTTATGGTTTATTTTCAAGCCTATATATTAAATTTTCAACAAGATTACTTTCCTTCATCTCGTCATATTGATGCGCTTCGTTTTGGCGCATATTTGCTCAATATAATAATTTTCGGTCAGGGGGAGGTTAGAAAATGCTACTGAATGCGCCTAAAAAGGGCAAATGATTGAAATTTTACAATTATTTGTTAAAAGTGGGGTTTGGCGGGAAGGGTGGATTGGAGCGCACGCGTGTTTTATCTAATTACACTTTTACAGAAAGTATAAACGCACCGCTTGTTGTCATATCTTCTTCTGAAAGATTCCTGAACCTTTGTGTAAATTTATCCTTTGAATATTGTTAGCCATAATGACTGGAAGTTCCTTCAATATCCTGAAACCATATTTTTTATGCAATTCTTTATGTACCGAGTAGGGCTGACGGTTTATCAGAAACATTCGTCCCCCCTTAATTATCTTCCATTCGAATTCACTATAGGTTCTGTGGCCATTCCAACTTCTAGTGGTGTTGTGGCATTTAAAGTCAATGGAGTGAGACATGATTCCTCCCCTTTTCAACCATTTTGAGAAGGCAACGTATGTCCCTTCAAGATCTTCAACATGTTCCAAAACTGCCTGAGAATATACAAAATCTACTGAGTCAGGGCTTATTACTTTATAATCATCCCAGGGAACATAAAATTTGACAAGGGTATTATTTGGACTGTCAGGATTCTTAATTTCTTCACGTATCGCTTCCAAACGGCATTCAGACAAGGTGTCTTTTAGTATTTCCTCTGAAATAATGTTATCCGGAAATGCATAAGCATCAAGTCGAGGTTGAACCCGGGGATATTCAGTATTATCCGGAATAGGCGTTTTATTTTTAAACAAAACAACCAGTTCTTCAAAGATCTTTAAATTTCGTTCAATATTCCAGTATTTTATTACATCAAACGCCCTGAAAGACTCACAACCAGACAACAATGCCGCGAATCCAATCCCTAAAGAATCCCCAGGACCTAGCTCTGCCACCCTTTTCGGAATTCCGGCCTGAACAGTATTCAACATCTTAAGGTGTCTTAACCAGACAGAGTAGCAATATCTACTCTCAATAGTACCACCTGTTCTATATGACAATATTGTTTTGACTAGTGGTACATGATAAATTAGTCCAATTGTCATAGGTAATATTTTTTCTTTCCACATAGTTATATTATTATTTTATAAAATGTTTAGCAATATGCTTTGCTCAGATATAATCCATTGTCACTATAGCAGGCGCCGCTTTTAACCAATTAAAATTCTAATTTTAAGCTCATATCGTTTAAAAAAGAGCAATAAGGTTTCAGATTTTTTAATTGACCTACATTAACTAACTTAATGATAATTAAGCAATAAGTTCATCTTCAGAAATGAATATGTAGAATAGGAAACAGTTTATATACGCGCTTTCACAACTGCCGATCCAGCATAATAAACTAAGCGGATGATGCGCTTTCAAGACAATTCACTTCCCCCAATTCCGCTTAATCCATCACGAGCCAATCAAGAAATGACTTTAACAAAAAGAGCCTTTCAGTTTTCACTGAAAGGCTTTTTTAACGGGGTGGAGAATAGCGGAGTCGAACCGCTGACCTCTTGCCTGCCAGGCAAGCGCTCTAGCCAGCTGAGATGACCCGTAATGCACTATTTGGCGTTTCTTTCAGATTATCACACAAATTTCACACAGAATCTAGCCTGTTATCTAATTTAATATTTCTTGTAATGTAGTTATTTCTTTGAGGCTATAATACTCCTTCATCTGCAAAACTATAAAACTGATGTCTAGATATGATAAGGTGATCCATTACGGGTATATCCAGTAACTTGCCTCCATCAACAATCCTTTTTGTAAGCTTTATGTCTTCATTGCTAGGTCTCATCTCGCCACTAGGATGAGTGTGGCAAAGGATTATAGAACTAGCAGCTGCCTTCAACGCTGAAATAAATATCAGCTTAGGATCAGCAACTGTC
>NZ_JAZQNU010000109.1:0-54211 GCF_045627485.1 Pedobacter sp.
GAACGACATGGCTACGATCCGACTTGTTCCTGCTGGTGCCCGGCCTGCTGGGCTCCGTCAGCACGATGATCATCCCCAGTGGCATTCTCGCCATCGGCATCGCCTACCTGTTTTTCCGCAAAGAACAGGCCTGATCCCGCAAGTCGGACCGGAACGGTTTTCCCGTTCCGGTTTTTTTCCGTCTTTTCCCTTGGCTTTTCACTAAAATATGCTGTATAATATTTAAATAATTTTTATCAAGCATCTTTTGAACCCCTGAAGGACCTGAAAAAGCCATTAGCACCGTAACACTGCAGTTCGTAATGATCAGTCATGAAATCGTTAAGTGACCAATGGTAATTGATCTCGTCTCCGGGAAGCACACAAAAATTCCATTGATTCATTTCTACCTGCTCACTTTGACTGCCTTTTTGCAGATTAAATATCCCGGAAGCATAAACCTGAAAGGTGCCTGCAGCACTTTTGTTTCCAAATAGCGACTTCCCAGCGCTAAACTGCATTTCTAAACGACCTTCCTTGTTTTGAACAAGGTTGACTTCATGTTGGTAGGGAAGGGCATTGGAGAATTTAAAACCGGGTTCCTGAGCGGGTATAAAAGGGGCCGACTGTCCCATTTTTTTTACCTGTTCCAGTTGTTCTGCCGTGACTTCCACATAATTTCCCGGCAGGGGTTTATATTTTGCCTGATAAATACTTTCTATGAATTCATTCCGGTCGATGTGAAGGTCGGGAATAGGTTTGTCGTCAGCTGGCCGAAATGCCGAACTGAGGTTGCCACACACACTTCTTCTCCAGGAGCTGATATTCGTTTCCTTCACTTTCTTGCCAGTCTTGGCTTCAATAAAATGTTCGAGGAACTGCAGGCAGGAGGTGTGGTCGAATACCTGTGAGTTAACGTAACCACCCCTGGTCCATGGGGAGGCGATTACCATGGGCACCCGAAAACCTAAGCCAATTGGAACCTCGTCCTGGCCCTCTTGTGGTTTGTCTGGATCAACCACGGAAAACTCTGTGTCCGTGTTAATCCCTGCAGAGGTTTTTCCGGTATAAGGTTTATTTGGATGGGGAGGTACAAATGGCGACTGGTGGTCAAAATAGCCGTCATTTTCGTCATAGGTGAGTATGAAGATGGTCTTTTTCCAAACCTCTTCATTTTTAGTCAGGATGTCCAGTGCTTCGGAGATGTACCAGGCGCCATGCCAGGGTGAACCCGGGTGATCGGAGAACCGGCTTGGCGCCACCAGCCAGGAAACGGTTGGCAGTTCTCCTTTGTTAACATCTTCCCGGAATTGATGTAAAACATCGCCTTTAGGCACCACCATTTCACGTTTTTTACCCTGGTCATGATAAGCGATAGTTTCTACCTGATGGTAATTTGGATCCGCTTTATTGGTTACAAAGGCCTTTTGGTGTATCCGCTTCTGAAAGTCGCTCAGCGCATCAAAGCCTTGCTTGTTCCAGGTTTCCAGCCCTTGTTTTGCCTGGTTTAACCTTTCCCGCATTGATGCCAGCAGCTTTTCCTCCTGTGGTGTTTTTTGCTGTATCGCTTCCACACGTTTCATTTCAGCCGGTAAGGTATCCACTTCCCGCTGTAAATAAGCGATGTGCGCAGGGTGAAACCTGACTTGGTATTGTTTAAAAAATTCGAGACTGTTGTCTGTAAAATTTGCCAGCCAGTCGGCTTCTTCGTCTTTAAATCCAACAGGAAGGCTCAGCTCATTCTGGTAGACTTTCCAGGAAACCTGTGCTTCCTCAAGCCGCTCGGGAAAGGTTTTCCAGCCTACATTCTTATAATCGATCTGGCTATTGTATACATGCGGAAGAGATCTAGCATCATGGGGATCTTCTTTGATCGAGCCCGAAAAGAAGAAGGTCCGGTTGGCACTGGTGCCCGTTAGCGAAGAACAAAAGTGCTGATCGCAGATTGTAAAAGCATCGGCCATGGCGTAATAGAAGGGGATGTCCTTGCGGTCATAATAACCCATCGTCAAAGGCATGCCGGCAAAATCGCCGCCAGCTTGTTTGGCCTCAAGCCAGTTGTCCATTTTTCCATGGTTACGTGCAGCCACCATATCACCCCAGGCGTGCGGTAAAGAACCCATCCACGTTGATTTCGAATTTTTTATATCCAACCTGAATGGCGTAAAGGTTTGTCCGTCTTTATTACTTTGAAACCAGATAGGATTGCCGTTTGCTTGTGTCATGGCCCGCGGGTCGTTAAAGCCACGCACCCCTTTTAATGTACCAAAGGCATGGTCAAAGGACCGGTTTTCTTGCATTAAAAAAACAATATGCGCTGCATCTTTATAGGTACTGCCTGCAGCAGGTTCGATAGTCATAGCTTTGAGCAATGATGAGGGGATGGCATGGGCTACCGTGCTGAGTCCGGCAAATACACTGGCTTTCTTTAAAAAATCTCTTCTTGATTCCATAATGCTATTTAAAGGCTTTATTAGCTCGACAATTTACGATAAGTTGTGTTTTATTTATGCCAAGAATCATTTAAGCAAATGATTGTGAGTATGGTAAAGCCTAAGCCCGCTGTCAAACATTGTTAGTGCGCTGCTGTTTATAAAGAAACAAAACAAGCGAAATATGGATTCTATTAACAAAAACCAGCCTGAAGATAATTTTAAAAATTTATTCGGGGAAGAAGGTGTAAAAAAAATTAAGGCGCTTGCTGAAAAGGCCTCGTCGTGTTTTTTCTGTACAAAAAATGATAGTGAAGGTTTATTTGCCACCAGGCCAATGGCGCCGGAGAAGATTGATGATGATGGTAATTTCTGGTTCCTTAGTGCTGAAGATAGCCATAAAAATAAAGAAATCGGCATGGAACCAACTGTGCAGCTCTTATTTCAGGGATCATCGTATAGTGACTACTTATCTTTAACTGGAAAGGTAACTGTAAGTACCGACAAAGCTAAAATAGAGGAGTTGTGGGATCCTATGATGAAAACCTGGTTTACAGATGGCAAGGATGATCCGAGAATCACGGTTTTAAAGTTTATACCCAATCAGGGATATTATTGGGATACCAAAAACAGCATGGCCGTAGCCCTTGTTAAAAGAGCGTATGGCGCCGTGGTTGGCGAAACTTACGATGATTCTATAGAAGGTAATATTAAAGTGTAGTCACTGGAATTAATGTCTATCAATTGCCTGACCAATTCTCTGGGCACGTTCGTCGGTTAATAATTCTACAGGCTTCCATGCACCAGCATTCAGGTCGGGCGTTACGCAACCTATTGGTATACCTGCTTCAAATACTTTGTAACTATGATCTTTCTGAGGTTCAATGGTTAATACCACGTCATCAACTGTTATTTCAAAAGGTTCCATAGCTGTAAGGATTAAAGTGATTTTAGAATATTCATGCCTTTTAACATAATCTAATGTAAGAAAATTATCAGATGCTTCCATGGGTTAGGTGTTCGATTTACTTAAATTTTCCGTTACAATTTGAGTACAATTATTAATCTCAATTGTTGTAATTGTTTAGTTTCTGAGGGGTAATAAAATATTGTTTGTGTTAATAACATTTTTTTTAGGATCGTGCGCACTTATTAAATTTATATTAAATTTGCCGCATGCCTGGCAAAATCGTCCTCATCGTTATCTTTATTTTTGTTGTCATTACGCTTATTGTTAAGTTGCTTGAGATTCTAGACGAGGGTTACAACAACGACAAAATGCTGGTATGTGTTTGGAGTTTAGTGGCCTTATATTATTGTATTAAGGCCAATAAAATTCAGGATGACGGATCACTGCCAAATGTCTAGTAACATGACCATGAATAACCTGCAAGACGATTTAAGGTTGTTAGGGTTGGACCGTTGCCTCCATTACACTTATCGTACTGGCATTAAATACCCCAAGCGCACCACCAGAAAAGTTGGTTAAGGGATTTGATGGATTGCTGCTGTTAAAGGTGCTTGTATTTTCAAAAGTCCTGAAATAATCATAAACACCCTTGTCCACACATTGTAACGTTACCTTTAGTTTGTCGCCTACCTTAATTCTCCACCTGTCATTTTTTTCGTCAATCCGATAGGTGAGTGCCTGCATCATCCGGTTGCCATCAGTGGCTTCATCTGATCTTGCCACTGTTACAGGGATAAATTTGCCGTTCACATATTGACGTAGCAAATAGTAGTTGCCGGTACCATCGGGGTCCTTGTAAACAGGAACTACATAAATGTTGTCTTTAATATAGTCAGATGTCTGGGTATATAGTTGTTCAAGGCGCACGTTAATTTTGGGCATCACTGAGGTTGCTGTAAATAGGCGGCCACCCGCGTTCACTTCCAATCTGTATTGGTGACCACGTTTGCCTTTGCTGAAAAATGTTTTATAAACCCCAGGACCAGATTCTTTCAGTTTTTCAGACGTACCATCAGTTAAATCAAACAAGATCACATGGGCACCACTTTCTGCCGTATAACCGTTAACATCGCTAAAGTTTTTTGAACGGCTAACACGAACTAGATGCGGGCCGGCTGCATCGGTTATTTCCCCTTCAATGATATACATGGCCTCAGAATCCTTTAGCTTTACATCGATAACTTTCTCACAAGCTATCAAACACGGGTAAATCAGGAAAAATAAAAGCGTGGGGATTTTCATCGTCAAAACTTAAAGTTATAGGATATGGAAGGTACGAACCTGAATAAGGAAGTTTGTACCGCCTGTGTTTTTTCAGGATCATGCGGGTCCTTTCTGAAACTGATGGAATACGCATTCGCACGGCCATAAGCATTGAACACGCCGAGCGATAGTTCTGAGCGGTAATGTTTTCGTGGTTTGAATTTGCGGGTAGCGCTTAAATCCAGGCGGTGGTATGCAGGCATGCGATAGCCATTGCGCTCCGCATAATAAAAAGCAACCTGCCCATCAGCATCGTATTTGCCGCTTGGAAAGGATACCGCGTGACCAGTGTAATACACAAAACTGGCCGACATATCCCAGAGGGTGTTTACTCGGTACATGCCAACCAGACTAATGTCGTGCGTACGGTCTTGCCGGGCATTATACCAGCGGCCATCATTTATTCCATCAATTTGCACTTCAGTACGCGAGATCGTATAACCAAGCCAACCGGTAAGTTTTCCTGCATTTTTTCTCAATAGCAACTCCATTCCGTAAGCCTTGCCGTCGCCGTAAAGTAACTGTGGGTCTATAGGATCACCGCTCAATACATTAGCTCCGTCTTTATAATCGATCTGGTGTTGCATGTTTTTAAAATACGATTCTATACTGAGCTGATAAGTACCGTCGAAAAGATTTCGGGCATAACCCAGCGAAAACATGTCAGATATTCCCGGCTTAATGTTAATATTTGACGACACCCATTTGTCGGTCGGGTTACCGGTACCGGTATTGCTCAGCAAATGAAGATACTGGCTGTTCCTGGAATACGCCGCTTTCCAGGAAGAAAAATTGTCGAACAGATAACTTAAGGATAACCTCGGTTCCAAATACACATAGGTTTTCGCACTTTCATGATTGCCATAATAGGTGGTGTTTATTATTTCCTTATTACCATTTAACGTATAGTACGGCTGGTCGCCACCCAATGCGGCAAAAGAGCTTAGTCGCAACCCATAATCTACCTGCAGTTTTTTACTGGCCTTCCAGTTATCGGCTGCATAAACAGCACTTTCAAAACTGAAATTTAGGGGTTTGTTAACCAAGGAAATGTCACCTGCATAAGTTCCGGGGCGCAGCTGGTGGTAAATTGCGTTCACACCAAGGCTAATGGCGTGGTTATTATTGGGGTAGAATTTGATTTCTTCTTTTAAATTCCAGTCTTTAATTTGTGAGATGATCTGTCCGTTAATGGAGGCCATATCCAGGTTGATCTCATAATCGTAATTGCTGTAGATCAGTGAGCTGTTGGAAAATACTTTTGGGCTAAACTGGTGATTCCATCGGATAGAGCCTGTCGTATTTCCCCAGGTGATGCCAAATTGTTCGCCGAAGCCAATGTTATCGCGTCCCTGGTAAGCGGCAATGTATAGCTGGTCATTAGCCCCAAGTGTATAATTAGCTTTGAAATTAAGGTCGTAGAAATATAGTTTATTTTCATTTACTATGGGGTCAGAACTTGCCTTTAGGAAAAGGTCTACATACGTTCGGCGACCACTGATAAAATAGGACCCTTTGTCTTTTAAGATCGGACCTTCAAAGCTGAGGCGCGAAGAAATGAGACCAATGCCGGCTTCACCCTGAAAGTTTTGATTGTTGCCATCCTTCATGATAACATTCATAACCGACGAAAGCCTGCCTCCATATTGAGCCGGCATATTTCCTTTATAAAGTGATACCTCCTTTATTGCATCGGCATTGAAGGTAGAAAAGAAGCCGAGTAAATGATCGGGGTTGTACACAATGGCTTCATCTAAAACAATAAGATTCTGGTCGGCAGCGCCGCCACGGACATAGAAACCACCATTTCCATCACCGGTATTTTTTACCCCGGGTAAAAGTTGCAGCGCCTTGATTACATCTTTTTCACCAAAGATTACCGGAAGTTTATTGATGTCTTCGCGACTCAGTTTCTCCAGTCCCATCACATTGCTGTTGACCTTGTCATTTTTACTGTCAAGGGTAATCAGCACTTCGTTGAGGGAGTTGCCCGCTGGCTGCAGCCGGATATCCAGCTTCTTGTTGGCATTGAGGTCAATGGTTATTTCTTGTGTGTCGTAACCTACATAGGCAAACATTATCCTGGTTGTCCCCTTATTTAATGTTATCGCGAAATGGCCATAGTTATTTGTACGGGTGCCGGTATTAGATTCTCCTGGTATTAAAATGGATACACCAATCAGTGACTCTCCGGTTCTGGCGTCTTTCACCTCTCCACTCAGGCTCCAAAGTTCTTGCGAAAAGCAGAGGACTGGATAAAGGTACAATACCAGGATAAAGAAAATCACAGTTAACTGTTTGTGCATTGAGAAAATTTGTGTTTCTCAAGTATACCAATTATTTTTAAGCGATACCTATATTCAAGTCAATTAGTTAGGCGATCAAGGTCTTAAATGCGGTTGCAATGGCCCGGGTTACCTCACCTGCCTGCCCGCCATTAATTGCTACGCCGTCGATACTCGAAACAGCCATTACATTTTTTGTTGAACTCGTAACGAATGCTTCTTTACATTGTCGCAACTCATCGATACTAAAGTCTCTTTCTATAATGTTCAGTCCATCAATTTGCATGGTCAATACCTGTTTGCGAACCACACCTTTCAGGATGCCAGTAGCGCTGGTCATCACCTCATTCTGCTGGTTGACCATAAAAAAGTTAGACCGCGGGCATTCCCTGATCATGCCCTGATGGTGGTAAAGCACGTCGTCGGCACCTAACTGTTTGATCAGCGGCTGCAAATTAATAGCCATCAGGTAGTCGAGCGTTTTAACCTCAGCCAACTGACGCTGATGTTGATGGGTAATTAATTTGAGCCCCTGGTCGCTAAATTCAGGGTTTTTAAAGGCTTGTTGAGTAATGATGATGTTGGGTTCAGCCAGCGTGTAACCATCGTCGGCGTAACCACCGGTAAGGGTAATGCGCATGCCTGAATTGGGTAATTCATTTTTTTCCATCAGCGCCTGTAACAGCGCTTTCAGTTCATCGCGGCTGTGTCTGAGTGGCAGGTGCATTTGTGCGGCAGAGTAATAAAGGCGGTCGAGGTGGTCTTCAATAAAGATGAATTTACCATTAATAGATTTAAAGAAATCAAAGATTCCGTAACCACGCTGAATAGCGAGGTCTTTGATACCTAATGATGCGGTTTCATTGGGAAGAAATTCTCCGTTGAGAAGGCTGTATTTACTTGATTTTAATTGCATGATGTTTTTTTAAGATAGGCAGGACTTTTTCTATTGGAAGTGCCTGTACCTGGTTTCCCTGTTTTCCCGTCATTGAACTTCCGGCAAACAAAGAATTAATAATGGCTTCTTCTGTGGCTTCAATGGCAGCCATAAACAGAGGAGAAATCTGATCGTTACTCAAGTAGGCAACTGCCTTGGCTACATCAGGCGACTGGTGGGGAGTACGGAGGTCCTCAGCAGTAGAAAAGGCAATTACGTAGTCGCCGCTGCCATTAGAGGCAATTCCACCGGATTTAGCTAATCCCATAAAAGCACGTTTTGCCAGTCGCTCCAGATTGCGGCTATCCAATGGGGCGTCGGTAGCCACGATAATCATACAAGAGCCATCAGCGCTGTTCATTATTTTGCTAGAAAAGTCAAACTTACCCAGGGTTTTACCCACAGGGACGCCGTCAATTTGCAAAACGCCACCAAAATTGCTTTGTACCAGTACACCTACGGAATACCCACCA
The DNA here is from genome assembly GCF_045627485.1 of Pedobacter sp. Classification (GTDB taxonomy): domain Bacteria; phylum Bacteroidota; class Bacteroidia; order Sphingobacteriales; family Sphingobacteriaceae; genus Pedobacter. The sequence continues at coordinate 8,340 of NZ_JAZQNU010000109.1, forward strand.
AGGCTTTTTGGAAGCAACCGTGAAGAAGTGCCTATGCCTCCTTTGTATCCAAAACAAACGGTTCCAGTTCCGGCGCCAACTGCACCTTCAGCGATTCCGGTATTTTTAGCATTCGTAAGCGCTTTTAAAACATCAGTTTTGGTTACATGCCGGCCACGGATATCATTGAGGTAGCCGTCATTGGTTTCGCCAACGATGGCATTAACGGATTGAACGTTTTCATTTCCCTGTTGTTGTAGGGTGTAATCGATCAGCGCATCAATACCTGTGGAAACATTAAGTGTATTTGTTAATACAATCGGGGTTTCTATATGCCCGAGTTCTGCCACCTGGGTACTTCCTGCCAGCTTGCCAAAGCCATTCCCGGTATAGATTGCCGCAGGTATTTTATGTTGAAAAATATTGCCTTCGTAAGGCAGGATGGCCGTTACACCGGTACGTATTGAATCGCCTTTAATCAGGGTAACATGGCCCACCTTTACGCCTGATACGTCGGTAATGGCATTTAGCTTTCCAGGGCTCAGCACCCCAAATTGCAAACCATAATCACGTGCTCTTTTCTGTTGTGCATCAGCCTGTTTGGCACACAGGAACATTAAAAAGCAAAATAATAGATTTCTCATCGTCCAGTTTTGTGCCTGCTAATGTAACAATTACTTGAAAATATAGATCATCAACCTTTCAGTTATGCAGAGAAATTTAAATATTGTATCCTTGTAGTTAGACCCGAATTATGAAAAAGAACCACTTCTTCCGCATTCTCGCTGCTTCAATTCTTCCGTTAATTTTTTCTTTAACCGCTATAGCAAAACCTATTGAATTAACCTGTGAACACCTGATTAAGCCCATCGGCGTTGACGAACCTAACCCGAGACTTTCCTGGCGTATGCAGCATCCGGCACAAGGTGCCTTTCAAAGTGCTTATCGTGTGTATGTAGGTACAGACTCTTTGCAGGTAGCGCGAGGAACAGGCGGAGAATGGGACACAGGAAAGGTAACTTCTGACGTGAGTTTGGTTACTTATCAGGGTAAAGCACTTCAGCCTTTTACCCGGTATTTCTGGGCTATTGAGCTTTGGGACCAGGATAAACAGGTTACCCGTTCTGTGGTAACCAGGTTTGAAACTGGTATGATGGGGATGGAAAACTGGAAGGGCAGCTGGATCAGCGACCGCAATGATGTTAACCTGCAGCCTGCTTCTTATTTCAGAAAGGAGATCACCACAGGGAAAAAAATCAAATCGGCCAGGGCCTATATTGCAGTGGCTGGTTTATATGAATTGTATTTAAATGGAGAAAAAATTGGCAACCACCGCCTCGATCCTATGTATACCCGTTTCGACAGGCGAACCCTGTATGTGAGTTATGACATTACAGATAACCTTCAGCAAGGAAATAATGCCATTGGTGTGCTGTTAGGAAATGGCTGGTATAACCACCAGTCTGTGGCTGTTTGGAACTTTGATAAAGCACCTTGGCGTGCCAGGCCTACCTTTTGTTTAGACATTAGGATTACTTACGAAGATGGAACGACAGAAGTGAAAGGGTCCGGTCTGGATTGGAAGACTAGTCTGAGTCCGATTATCTTTAACAGTATTTATACCGCAGAACATTACGATGCCCGATTGGCCCAACCAGGATGGAATACAGTGGGGTTTGACGACAAAAACTGGAAAGGGGTGTTATACAGGGCAGCGCCATCAAATAACATCGTTTCGCAAATGATGCATCCGATTCGAAATGTAGACGAAATACCGGTGAAATCGATGAAAAAATTTAATGATACGACCTATGTTTTTGACCTGGGCAGGAACATCTCAGGTGTAAGCAAGATCCAAGTTAAAGGAGAACGCGGAACGGTGATCAGGCTTCGCCATGCAGAACGTTTACACGAAAATGGGCGTACCGACCTAAGTAACATTGATGTGTACCATAAACCGAAAGATCATCAGGATCCTTTCCAAACAGATATTTTCATTCTTGCCGGGACTGGAACGGAAGAATTTATGCCCAAGTTTAATTATAAAGGATTTCAATATGTGGAAGTGATGAGCGACAAGCCTGTTTCACTAACTAAAAGCAGTCTGACCGGTTATTTTATGCATAGCGACGTGCCTGTGAGCGGAAGCATCAGGTCTTCGAATCCAATGCTGGATAAAATATGGTGGGCCACCAATAATTCCTATTTGTCCAATCTTTTTGGCTACCCAACAGATTGCCCTCAACGGGAAAAAAATGGCTGGACCGGCGATGGTCATTTTGCCATTGAAACAGGTTTATATAACTTTGATGGGATTACCATTTATGAAAAATGGTTGGCCGATCACCGAGACGAACAGCAGCCCAATGGTGTTTTGCCCGACATTATTCCAACCGGTGGCTGGGGTTATGGTACGGCTAACGGTACAGACTGGACGAGTACCATTGCCATTATCCCCTGGGAAATTTATCAGTTTTATGGAGATGCTAAACTCCTAGCAGATTGTTATGAGAACATTAAAAGGTATGTAAACTATGTTAATGAAACGAGTACCGGAGGCCTGACTTCTTTTGGGAGGGGCGACTGGGTACCGGTAAAATCGACATCTAATCTGGAGTATACTTCTTCTGTTTATTTTTATGTTGATGCCGCGATTCTTGCTAAGGCAGCCAAGCTATTTAATAAACCTGAAGATGCGGTCTATTACCAGCAGTTAGCCGATAAAATCAAAAAAGCCATTAACGATAAATACCTCAATGAAAAAACAGCAATATATGCTTCAGGTGTACAAACGGAATTAAGTATGGCCTTACAATGGGGTATAGTTCCGGAGGCTTTGCGTATGCGTTTAGCCGAAAACTTGGCTCAGAGGGTGGCTGCCGATGGAATGCACCTGGATGTGGGAGTATTGGGTGCCAAAGCAGTCTTAAATGCACTGAGCGACAACGGACAGGCGGAAACTGCCTACAGACTGGCTGCACAAGATACTTACCCTTCATGGGGCTGGTGGATTGCTAACGGCGCTACTACTTTATACGAAAACTGGGATATCAATGCGCCGCGCGACATTTCAATGAATCACATGATGTTTGGCGAAGTAGGAGGTTGGTTATTTAAAGGTCTTGGGGGCATTAAAATTGATGAAGAAAAACCGGGTTTTAAGAACGTTGTGTTAAAGCCTAATTTTGTTACGGGGCTAGACCATTTTGAAGCAACACATCATGGACCTTATGGCATGATCCGATCGTACTGGAAAAGGGGAAAGAACAAGGTAACCTATGAAGTAACTATCCCAGCGAATTCGTCTGCTACGATTTATTTTCCTGTAAGCGCTGCACAGCGTATTTTCTATAAGGGCAAGCCTGTGTCATCACCCTTGCAGGTACAAAGTGGTAGCTATGTATACGATATCAAATAAATATGTCGTATTTCACCCCTTAGTTTGTCATGATAACACCGCATAAAGGTCAATACATCTGATTATATTTGGATTTTCAAATCATTATAAATCAAGATGTTATGATCAAAACAGATGTTTATTTGAACTTTGACGGTACGACCGAAGAAGCCTTTAATTTTTACAAATCCGTGTTTGGTGGTGAGTTTGCACCATTAATGCGTTATGGGGAGGTGACGGAAGAAGAGATGCCTGGCTGTAAAGCATTAAGCGATGACGAAAAAAACAAAGTGATGCATGTTACTTTGCCGATTGATGAACATACGGTACTGATGGGTACAGACAGTCTTTCATCGATGGGACCGCCGCTTACGATGGGTAACAATTTTAGTATCAGTCTTTCTTTTGATAGCAGGGAAGAGGCCACCAGGTATTTTAAAGGGTTATCTGCCGGCGGAGAGGTTGTAATGCCCCTGCAAAAGGTGTTCTGGAGTGAATTGTTCGGCATTTTAGTAGATCCTTACGGTGTACAATGGATGATAAATTATTACCCGACCCCTGAATCTGCATAAATAAGTTAATAAGCTAATAATCGCCCGCAAGTAATAATAGCCATCCATGCCATAATGGACACGATGGCTGTTATTTTAACAGGGAGAAGTTGCATGCGGTGGAATAGGAATGCATTGAGCCCGGCTAAAACAAGCAGTGACATTTTAAGCCAGAAGGTAGTATCCACGCCAAGAGTTTTTGCATTAGTGATGAATAAAAATAAACCTGAAGGGATAATCAGGAACATTCCGTTTCTTGAAATGGGCAGTAAGTAGGCTGACAAAGCCTGCAAGGGCAGATTTTTGGCCAAGCCTAACAAGCGGAGGTCGAAAAAGAATGCACCACCCACCATCATCACCATACCCAGGAGATGGACGATTTCCAGCGCCGGGTACAGCCACATAGACTGACGGATACTTACAGCCCAGCCCGAATTTTCTAGTGAACTGAGAAACGGGAGGAGGGACTGGTCAAGCATTTAGCGTAGCTCAAATTTCTCCCCATTGATAAAAATCCTTTCGGCACGCATTTCGTTTTTTACTGTTTTATGTGGATAAGCTACAATGCGTAATGGGGTTCCTTTTTTAATCATATCGGCAGTTACCCCACGTGCGGTCATACGGCTTGCAGGGGCCAGGTATATGGTCCAAAGTTCATTTTTAAATTTAACCTTAGCCAGGGCATGGGGGTTTTCATAGGTAGATTCTTCGATGGCTGTTTTAAAATCATTTACCTGATCCTGATTATAGTTAGACCAACCATGATGAAAGGGAATAAAGGAGACGCTCAATAGAAAGATAACCATCAGCGACGTGTTTCGGAAATAGGTCATATGCTGTCTTTTTAATGTTCTTTAGGTTCATTCAATCTTAATTAAATTTAATGAAAATAGTGCAATTATAAAACAGTACTATAATTTTCTCTTTTACTTCTGGGTACTTACCGACCAATAGTTTCCAGCAAAATCGATAAATGACCCGCGTGTATCAGGGTCGCCGTCCTTCTCATTCGGACGCTCCACTATGTCGCAATTGTTTTCAATAGCTTTTTGAAATGTAGCATGCACATCGGGCACATAGAAATGCAGCATCGTTGTATTCGCAGTATACGCCGCTGTACTATCAGCAAGCATCAGCACGCTGTCATCCAATAACAATTCCAGGTGTGCAATTTTTCCATCCGCCCTTTCATATTTTCTTAATTCTTTTGCATCAAAAATTCTCTTCAGCAAATCGGCCAATTTTTGGGCTTCATCTACAACAAGGTAAGGGGATAGAGAATTGTATCCGTGAGGTTTAAACGGAGTCTCCATAATCAAGTTAGATTAACAATCAGCATTAGTCGCTATCTCTGCCGTTCATAAAAAGCAGTATGTAATAAAGTAAGGTCGCCACAGAGCTAATGGCGGCTACAAGGTAGGTTCGTGCAGCCCATTTTAGCGCATCTGCAGCTTTATCATGTTCAGTAGCAGTGGTGATGTGGTTGGTTTCAAGCCATTTTAACGCGCGGTGGCTTGCGTCGTACTCTACAGGAAGTGTAATCAGCGTAAAAAGGGTGGTTATAGCAAATAAGGCAATACCAACCAAGAAAATGGTTGGGTTGGCGCCACCGATTAAAAAGCCCATACCTGCAAGAATGATCCATTGAGAAAGCTGAGAACTGATGTTAACTAATGGAACAATTGCACTGCGCAAAGTTAACATACCGTATGCCGTAGCATGTTGCACCGCATGTCCGCATTCATGGGCAGCCACGGCCGCCGCAGAAATGCTTCGGCCTTCATAAACATCAGGACTTAGGTTTACCGTTTTATCTGCAGGGTTGTAATGGTCGCTTAAATGACCAGGTGTAGAGATTACCCGGACATCGTAAATTCCGTTATCGGCCAGCATCCTTTCAGCAATTTCTTTTCCACTCATGTGGTTCTGAAGACCGATTTTGCTGTATTCGTTAAATTTACTTTTAAGTCTGCTACTAACAATAAAACCTATAAGTAACATAACACCCGCTATCAGGTAGTATCCCATTAATCCCATATTCTAGTGTTTAAGCTTATTACTAACAAAAATAATAAATTTGAAGTTTAAATTTATCGGTCAATGTAAAAGCTATATCATCTTTAGCATTGTTATTTGTAAGACAAATGTGCAGAAAGTGCTAAATATGCGTTATATACTTGACTGTTGAATGTGTCGTGTTTATGTATTATTAACTTAAAATTTACTTATGAAATGTCCTTCTTGCAATGAAACCTTGTTGATGAGTGAAAAACGGGGTGTTGAAATCGATTATTGTCCAAACTGCAGAGGAATCTGGCTGGACAGGGGTGAACTTGAAAAAATAATGGAAAGTTCTGCCACGCATTACTCCAGTAAAGAAAACTATGAAAGGGATTATAAAAAATATGGTTATGACCAGCCACGGCAGGATCATGATAAACGTTACCCACATAAGAAAAAATCCTTTCTCAACGACTTTTTCGATTTTTAAACGTATTGAAATACTAAGACCCTTCTTTAGAAGGGTTTTTTGTTTTCGTACGTTTAAGTGCACTAATGGGTGTGACATCGGCAACCGGTGGAGGTGTAGGCTGGTTCTTTTTTAGTTCATCGATGATCGTGCCTTTCCATGTAGGAATTCCCGTATGATATGCAGTTCGTCCAATCATGTGGGCGGCAACAGGCGCTGTAAGAATTAAAAAGAAGACAATGGCGATGGCTTTGGTAGTCACAGAAACATCGGGAAAGTATATTGCGGCGCTAACCAGTAGCAGACCGATTCCTAAAGTGGCTGCTTTAACAGTAACGGAAAGGCGTAAATAAAAATCAGGCATCCTTAAAATTCCTATGGATGCAAAAAGAATGGCCAAGGCGCCGATAGTACTGAATGTGGCGATCAGGATGTTCATGATTGTTTGTTTTTATCTAAATAAAAGGCAAAGGCGACAGTACCCAAAAAGGCGATAAGGCCCAGGATCATAGCCACGTCAAGTAATACAGGTTGTCCGGAACGGATGCTGTAGGCCGTAATGAGGCCGATACCTATCGTAATAATCAGGTCGAGAGCAATGACACGATCGGCCACTTCAGGCCCTTTAAACAGGCGGATAAAAACCAATATGATAGATATGGTTAATATCGGAAATATGATGTAGTCAAAATAAGTATCTAATGTCATCGTAGTATTTCTAATAATCGTCTTTCAAATCCGTTCTTAGTCTGTGCAATAAAGTGTTCCTTATTCTTCAAGTACATCACGTGAATAAATAAAGACTTTTTGTCCTCACTAATATCAAGAATCAGGGTGCCAGGTGTCATGGAAATAACAGTTGACAGCAGGTTGATTTCCAAATCAGTTTTGGCATCCATCGGGTATTCTATAATTCCAGGCTTGAAAAAATATTTCGGTGTAATTACGTCGTAAGCCACTGCAATATTTGCCATAATCATTTCATACAAGAAGAAAAAAATAAAACCCAGCGTCTTTGGTACCCTATAAAAATATCGCTGATCGGTTTCATTTCGGTTTAACACCCACATGATGAAAAACCCGAGGAGAAAACCGAACAAGAAATTGGAATAATACATGGAACCTGTTAATGCTACCCAGATGAATGATAACAGAAGGTTCATTAAAAAATGTTTAATCATAGCGTCTGTTTTATTTTCCTAATACTGCTTTTATGTAAGGTCTGGTATCTAACATTTCTGAGGCTATTTTATCGGCTACCTGGATTACCATTTCAGCGTTTAAACCGATGTACAACGTGGTCAATGTTAACAAGCAAATGGGAAGCACTAACAATGTTTTTTTATATGGTTTTAAATCTTTAAAACTATCAATAACTACAGAATCGGTAGCAGCATCTTTCCAGAAAACTTCCGACCATAGTTTTGCAAGCACGTAAAGGGTGATAAAACTTCCTATAATAATGCTGGCAATAAAAAAGTAATTCTGGCTGGTAAACGCCGCTTCAAAAAGGTAAATCTTTGGCCAAAATCCGCTTAGCGGAGGGATGCCCGCCAAAGAAAAGAGTACCAATGCAATAACTAACGATATTTTTGGATATTCTGCATAAAGGCCACCAAGCTTAGTCATGTTCATCGTTCCACGCAGCTGCCGCAGCAGCCCGGCAATCAGGAAAAGGTTGGTTTTTACAATAATATCATGAATTAGGTAAAATATAGCACCTATTAAGGCCACCTTAGTATATAAACCCAGTCCGCCAATAACAAAGCCGATATGGCAAACGATTAGGTAAGAAAATAACCGGCGAACGTTGTCTTTGATCAGCGCACCGAATGCTCCAGTTAAAATAGTCATAATACCCATGACAATGAATACCGTTTTAATAAAATCATTAGGTATAAACATCAGCGTAAAAACTCTGAATAGTGCGTATAAGCCAACTTTGGTTAACAAACCGCCAAAAGTAGCTGCAACTGCGGATGGTGGCGTATGGTAGGAGGACGGTAACCAGAAGTATAATGGAAATACCGCTGATTTAATACCGAAACCAATTAAAAAAAACATTGACGTTAAGGTTACGATCGACTGGTCTTGGACTTTAGGTATTTTAAGTGCCAGATCGGCCATGTTTAAGGTTCCTGTAATGCCGTATAAGATTCCAATTCCAGTTAAGAAGAAAGTGGATGCGAGGATGTTCATGGCCATGTATTTTACCGCGCCTTCCAGTTGTGATTGTCGTCCGCCTAGTGTCAATAACACAAAAGAGGAAATGATAACCACTTCAAACCATACATAGAGGTTAAAAATATCGCCGGTTAAAAATGCGCCATTTAAACCCATAATCAGGAAGTGGAAGATAGGGTAATAGCCGTATAACATTCTGGCCCTGCCCACACCGGTAGCAGAAAAAATAGATACGGCGAGTGCTGCAATGGAGGTAAGCAAAACTAATGTAGTGCTCAGTGTGTCGGCAACGAATACAATGCCAAAAGGCGCGGCCCAGTTTCCAGCGTTCATGGTAAGGATACTTCCATTAAACACTTTTGAAAATAAGTTTAAGGCAAGTAGGAATCCGGTAAAACAACCGATAATACTAAGTACCCTTTGTGTGACGGTTTTTCTCCAGAAACCTAGTTGTATAATAGCCGTAAACAAGTGGACAATTACGGTGGCTATAATTTGGTTATCAATCATATATCTTCTTCTTCCGGAGTGTTTAAATCGTCTAAATCGTCTGAATTAATTAAGGCATATACTCTTTTTAGCAATACAATGGCAAAGGAAGTTAATCCAAAACTGATTACAATAGCTGTGAGTATCAGCGCTTGTGGTATGGGATCGGCATAAATATCCCCGAAAACCTTAAGATTTTGTGCTATAATTGGCGGTTTACCTTTAGTGATGTTTCCAAATAAAAATATTAAAATATTAGTCGCATTACCCAGGAGAATGATTCCTAAAAGTAGGCGTACCATGCTTCTCCTTAGGATTAGAAATACGCCGGCGGCATATAAAATACCAATCAGGAAGACAAGTAACAATTCCATAACTTATTGTGTATTTGATGAAATAGTAAATAATATGGTAAGTACCACGCCAATGACCACCAGGTATACCCCGATGTCGAAAAACAAGGAGGAGCCAATCATGCCAATAACCGGGATCGGTTGATCGAACCAGAGGCCGGTCATCACAGGGTAGCCAAATAAGACGGGTAAGAACATGCTAAGGGTTGAAAGACCGAGACCTATAGGGATTAAAGTTAGGGGCTTATACCGAAGTATTTTTAATGTATTATCTGTGCCATAGGCAAAACTATGTAACACGAAGGCAATAGATGCCACCAAGCCACCCACAAAACCTCCGCCAGGGTAATAATGGCCACGAAGTAGCAGGAATACAGAAAATAAGAATAGAATTGGCAACAGGTAATTCGATGCGGTTTGTAAAATCGTACTTCTCATATTATTCTTTTTCGGAAGATTTTAATTTCAATTTGATTAAACTGTAAACCCCCAGGGCGGCAATACTCAATACGACAATTTCAAACATTGTGTCGAAACCCCGGAAGTCTACCAAAATGACATTAACTACGTTTTTCCCTTTTGCAAGGGTGTATGCATAATCGCCATAAAATTTACTGATGTCGATATCTGTAGGTACCTGAAGCACCTTAATGGCTATTAATGACAAGATTGTGCCGAAACTGATGGCCACGATGGCGTCCCTAAATTTGGTGCGGTTATTTGCAAAATTCAGGAAAGGAGGCAGGTTGAACAACACAAACACAAATAATACAACGGTGAGGGTATCGATTGTAAATTGTGTCATTGCCAGATCTGGTGCACTGTAAAACACAAACAATAAACAAATGGCATAACCAATTACACTGGTCCCTACTACGGCAGTTAGCCTGGAAGAGGTGCTAACCGTTAGAAAGACTGCTGCAATGAGAATGGCGACACTTATAGCTTCATAAATACTAATTGGAGAAAGACGGCTGTAATCTATATAAATTGGTCCGCCCGTTAACAATTCGTATGCAAGTAAGGCTTGTGCGAAGATTATTATCTTGAAAATGTAAGACCGTAAAAATCCATTGTGCATGAAGTTGGTGTACCATGTTGAAAAACCAAAAAATAAACCGGTTAGTTTCGTGAAAAATGTTTGGGGCGACAAGCTCTCGAACCGTTCCACCATGGCTAGTTTGCTGCTTTTTGGCTGATAGACCAGGTAAATTGCAGCGCCTGCAAAAAGGGTAGCTAAACTTAGTATCAAAACAGTATTAAAGCCATGCCATATTTTAAGCTGCATATTGACGGTTTCCATTGTTACCGCATTGACCATAGGGTTAATAAGCTGCGCTCCCAGGATACCTGGGAAGATTCCGAAAGCAAATCCTGCTAGAGAAAGAACCAATGGCGGGGCCCACATGGCTGCTGAGGGTAAATGAAGTTTCTCGTATTCCTGTGGTAATTTTCCCGTGAAAGGTTTAATACCGGCAAGAAAACCGGCGATGACCAAACAAACATTCGTGGCTACAGCGGCTATGGTTAAATAAAGCGCAAGGTGTTGTTCAGCATGTAACGTGGCTTCATAAATCAGATCTTTTCCGATAAAACCAATGCTGAGGGGTAATCCTGCACTCGATAATGCCGCCATCAGGCCAGCAACGAATACCGGTACCAGTACTTTTCGTAAGCCGCGGAGTTTAGTGATATCGCGGGTGCCAGTTTCATGGTCAATAATTCCAGTAATTAAAAACAGCGTTGCTTTATATAATGCATGAGCCACAATGAAAGTACATGCTGCAATGAGCGCTTCTTTGGTGCCTAAGCCAATTAAAAATGTGAGGATACCAAGAGCGGAGATTGTTGAATAGGCCAATATACCTTTTAAGTCTGTTCTGAATAAGGAGTGAACTGCAGCATATAACATGGTAAATCCACCTACGATCATCAATGTATAATTCCATGCCTGGGTATCTCCAAGAATTGGACTGAAACGCGCCAGGAGAAAGATTCCTGCCTTTACCATAGTAGCCGAATGCAAATAAGCCGATACCGGCGTGGGGGCTTTCATAGCCCCAGGAAGCCAGAAATGGAAAGGGAACTGTGCTGATTTAGTAAAAGCGGCGAGAAATACACAGCCGATTACCACAGGGTATAATTGATGTGCTTTTATGATGTCGCTGGCAGCCATGAGTTCCTGAATGGAATAGGTGCCGGCAATTTCGCTTAGTAAAATTAATCCTGCTAACAGAAAGAAGCCACCTAAGCCGGTCACACTCAATGCCGTTAATGCACTTTTTCTGGAGTCACTATTATCATTGTTAAAGCCAATTAAAAAGAAAGAACTAATGCTGGTTAACTCCCAAAATACAAAGAGTAAAAGAATGTTTTCTGACAAGACCACGCCCAGCATTGCCGCCATGAAGAGGCATAAGTAGCCAAAAAACCGGTCTTTATAAGGATGCCCTTTTAGATAGGCACTGGCATAAATAAAAATACAAGCACCAATGCCTGTAATTAATAAACTGAATAATAAGGAGAGGCCGTCTAAACGGAAATCAAAATTAATGGCTAAAGATGGCACCCAATTGGTATGTTCAAAAAAAACCTGACCTTTGCTAACCGCAGGGATTTTACTGGCCAGATGGATAAACAAAAAAATTGGTAAAATCGCGATTAATGCACTCCATTTAGAACGAAAAAATTTTCCAAATGGGATCAAAAGGCCCGATGTTATTAGTCCTGACAATACAGTAAATAGCATGTAGTCTTGTTATGGTTTTTTAGTGAAACAGCCCAAAATACTAAAAATGTGTCGTATTTGAGATGTTTTATAGCCTAAACTCTTAAAAAAAGGCCATTTTAATAACCTTCATCGTTGACTCTCAGAACCAAAACTCCTTGGCTTAATTGTGTTAAGATTTAGAATTTTTATTCTCTTCAATTAAAATGTGAATATCAGGTTTTCATTAAGATCATTATCCTTTCTGTCGTCATCCTAATTTTAGGAAATAATTTTTTGCTTCAAATAGTGATTATTTAGAAATCCCAAAAGATGTGATGTTTGTTCGGTATTAAAGCATGATTCATGTTAAAAGAGCGGGTTAGATTTGCACACGATACCTGAGTAAGAAGTGGGTACGATTAAGTGTAAAGCTGCAAAAATTTACGCCGTAAATTAAATGCAATATTAAGATGCTGTTATACACCCTGTGCTGGTAATTGTTTTAACATTGCTAAATTTGCATAAAAAGAGCATAAATAAAAATAATGAGTTTATATAGAACTAATGAAGAAGTAGCCTTACAAAAGGAAAGTTGTTTGATGGTGAGCAAAACGATAACGGAAGTAGCCAAGGTACTTAAACCAGGAATTACTACGCTGTCGCTGGATGAAATGGCAGAGACTTTTATCCGGGATAATGGCGGCATACCTTCATGTAAAGGTTACCATGGTTTTCCTTATTCCTTATGTATATCAGTAAACGAACAGGTGGTACATGGTTTCCCTGGAAAATACGTGTTGAAAGATGGGGATATAGTGTCTATTGATACGGTGGTGTATAAAAATGGTTTCCATGGAGATCATGCTTATACTTTCATCATTGGAGAAACAACACCAGAAGTTCTTCAGTTAGTTAAGGTGACCAAAGAGTCGCTTTATATTGGTATTAAACAAGCCACAACGGGTAACCGTACCGGCGATATCGGTTATGCCATTGAGCAATATACCAATGGAAAATACGGTTATGGTGTAGTTCGTGAAATGGTAGGCCACGGTGTAGGCCACGAAATGCATGAAGATCCACAGGTGCCAAATTACGGTCGCAGGGGGAGCGGTAAGAAATTACAGGAAAACCTGGTCATTGCGATTGAGCCGATGATTACCATGGGTAGCCGAAAAATCTATACACTTGATGATGGCTGGACAATAGTAACTGCTGATGGCTTGCCTGCTGTACATTTTGAACATAACGTTTGCGTGAAAAAAAATGTACCAGAGATTCTGTCAGATTTTAGTATCATTGAGCAGGCAGAAAAGGCAAACGCTAACCTGAATAGTAGCTACTATAGCCTGTAAGTTAAAATTCAGCATTTTATATTTTAAAGCTACTTTAGTTGGATTGATGAACAATAAAATTATACACCATAGTAAGGAATTAAGGGATTTTCTAATCCTTTGCGCACTCCTGTTGGCAGTTTTATTTTCATCATGCATTGTTAGAAAAACCCTCTATGCCCAGCTGGATATTCCGGTGGTAAAGTCTTTAAACACTTCAAAAGCAACTTTAGCACCTAATAGTGTATGCAAAACTGTGACTGGGGTAAACAGCAAGATAACGTATAAGGTAATCAAGAAGGATGTTTGGTTACTGCTAGCATCCGGTTTGCCGAGACATTCCTCACCGTTAATTGTTGGTGTTAATAAATTTAACCGGAGTCTTTCCCGGGTGAAAGGCTCCGATCAAGTTCCTCTTTATATCTTATATCAAAATAGGAAGATTATTACTTAGTGCGCGGTTTATCAAAGTACTAAAGATTTTAAATACTTCTTATTTTATATATTTATGCGGGAGCAACAAACAAATACAATGTCTGGCCAGTCTTATCAATTGGCGGGCCTCTTCACCTTATCCATAAGATTAGTAGTCGGTTGGACGTATTTCTCAGCCTTTTGGCGCAGGTTAATTTTAGAAAACAAGCTTGATCCAGATGCAGCTGGATATATAGGGGAAAAGTTTAATCACTTTTTGCCAAATGCCCTATTTATCAAACCTTTAATTGAATACCTGGTAACCCATCCGGAGGCATTATGGTGGTCTATGGCATCGTTTACCATCATTGAAGGTATCGTGGGATTACTATTTATATTAGGACTTTTTACCCGTCTGATGAGTATAGGTGTATTTAGTCTGGCAATGGGTATTTTATTAAGTGCAGGCTGGTTGGGTACCACCTGTTTAGACGAATGGCAAATTGGCATCTTAGGCTTGGCCGCTGGTTTTACTATTTTCCTTTCAGGTAGTGGAAAACACTCGATGGATTATTGGTTTAGTTCCAGGGCTTTTGCTTTTACTACGCAACGGTGGTTTACCATCATAGGTTCTGGCGTATTAGACATTAAGCCACGGAAATTACAAAGACTCGTGGTTATTGGATCGCTCCTGATTCTGTTTATAACCTTATTTACAAACCAATATTTTCATGGTGGCGTGTGGGGTACGCTTCATAACAAATCAATTAAACCAGAGTTGAGGCTATCTGATACTCGCATTGAGCAGGATAAACTATTTGTTAGTGTATTTAGGGTGGAAGGCGCTGATGTTTATGGCTCATTTTTAATTGGTATATCGCTCATAAGTCCTGAAGGCAAAATTTTAATGCATAAAGATGGAAGTGATTTAGCAAAATTTCCAACTGAACACATCCGGAATAAATATGTTGCCAAGGTGAAGCCCGGGGCACACAGTCTTGTTATTCCACTTGGAGGAAATGCAGAATTAACTATTCAGGACGACGTTCTTAGGACAATTCCTGCAGGCGAGTACACCTTATTATTCACTGACATCAGCGGTAAAACCTGGCAACAAACTATTCGTAAAACACTATAAATAACTTCAGACTTCCTGTTTCAGGGGACTTCGGAGAGAGGTCCCCTTTTTATGCCAATACCAACCTAAAACCATCAACAGCAATCCGAAAACAAGAAAACCATAATTCCAAAGTTGCTGATTGTCACTCCATTCCTTTACGTTGTGAAGTTTCAGGAGTTGGTGATCGATAATGCCTTCCACCAGGTTAAATAAGCCCCAACCCATTGAAAGCCCACCCCAAAGTAGATATTTAGAAGTGTTAATATTCTTTTTATTTAACAGGTTCCACAGGAGGAAGACACCAATGATGGTTGTTATCAGGGTAAAGAGATGAAATATGCCATCCCAGAACATGTTTATGCTTTTGTTAACCAGTGTGTCTGCAGGGATTTTGTTGGTTAACATTTCATGCCACTGCAAGATTTGATGTAATACAATGCCGTCTATAAAACCACCTAACCCGATACCCAGAACGGTCGATGCGGCCATTAAAGGAATACTGTTGGTTTCCATGAGCTGAGGGTCTGCCAATAATCGATTCTGATAACGCCGGGTGGCGAGCCTGGAAAAAATGGCAATGATAATGGCCAGTACGATAAAAGCAGAAAGCATAAACAGTAAGTTGGGGTAGAACATGCTGTTGTAAATCCCCTTTTGCACCGCATTGTTACAGGTAATACAGGTTGTTGTGTATAGCATAGGCATTTAGTTCAATAGGATATAGAGAAATTAACAGGAAATGTAGGCGATTGTTCTTGGAATTATTATCTTGAACCATGTTTAAAAACAACCGCCACAACCCTCTGTACAGCCTATTATTGCTGATCTTTTTTTCCATGAGTTCTTCTGCACAAGTAGAAAAAGCGGAACAGGAAATACAAACCATTATGAAAAAATACGATGCTGTAGGCGTATCTGTTGCTGTTGTAAAAGACAATCAACTGATTTATACCCACGCTTTCGGTGCAAAAAATTTGGAAGACCAGACCCCCTTGTCGGAGACCGATATATTCAGAATTGCTTCAATATCGAAGTCTTTTTCCGCAACTGCTATTATGCAGTTAGTAGAGCAGGGAAAGTTAAGCTTAAGTGATGACTTCAGTGACTTAGTGGGATTTAAAATCCGTAATCCGGCCTTTCCGGATAAGATAATTACATTGAAGATGGTACTTTCACATACTTCCAGCATTAACGATAGCCAGGGTTACTTTAATCTTGACGTGATTAATCCGGCAAAGAATCCTGACTGGGCGAAATGTTATAATAATTACGAGCCGGGGCAGGGTTATGAATATTGTAACTTAAATTTCAATATGGTAGGCGCTATTATTGAAAAGAAGAGTGGCGAACGTTTCGATCAGTATGTTAAACGTCACATTCTGGATCCTTTGGGATTGTATGGTGGTTATTGTGTTGACTCCCTGGATAGTACGCGTTTTACAGTGTTGTATGAATATGATGCCGCTACAAAAAATTTTACCGCTTCCCCAGCGGCTTACAACCCTAGAAGGGAAGAAATTAAAAACTATGTGATGGGTTATAGTACGCCTATATTTTCACCAACAGGTGGCATGAAAATCTCTGCTCCGGACCTTGCTAAATACATGACCATGCATATGAATATGGGCAGGCATAATGGTAGACGGGTGATCAGTAAAAAGAGTGCGAAAATTATTCAAACGCAGGTTGCAGAAGAGGATGGGTACGGGCTGGCCATCCGTACTGTACATAATTTAATTCCTGGAAAGACCCTAAAAGGGCATACTGGCTCCGCATATGGGTTGTATAGTTCCATGTTTTTCCAGCCTAAGGAAAAGTTCGGTCTGGTGGTGATATCCAATGGTTGCAACCCTGTAGAAAGTAATGGTTTTATAGGTTTCACTACAGAAGTGGTAAACAGTTTATACAACAACCTGATTAAATAGTTATCGTATAAACCGTTTGCATTTACTTAGCTGCTAACAAGGTTACTATTTTGTCGTTTCCTTGATTGGTAGCGTAGTCCAAAGCCGTTTTACCAAATTTATCCATTTGGTTTTTATTGACGTTATATTTTAATAATAGTTCTACAATGGCGTCATGACCAAAAGTAGCGGCAAAGAATAAAGCATTAGCCTGGTTGTAGTTCAATATATTAGGGTTTGCTTTGCTACGGAGTAATAACTCAGTTAATGTAACATTGCCTTTGAAACTAGCACCCATAAGTGCTGTGTTCCCTGAGCGGTCCATGAGATCGAGATTTGCTTTTTGTGAAATCAGGTAATTGACCGCTGTTAGGTTATTACTATAAACGGCAAGAATTAATAATGAGTGACCTGCATTGTTTACTGTATCAATGTTGTTGTTGCCGTCGACATAAGCTTTCAGGGTCTTAACATCATCTGTTCGGGCTGCCTGAAAAATGTCTGCCTGCTGCGCGTGGGTGCTTAAAGCGCCTGCCAGTAATAGGATAAAAATAAAAAATTTGTTCATGAAAATGAGAATAATCATCCGGGGGCACAGGGTGCTCCCGGATGGAGTGATTATTTTTTTAGGTTTGATAACGAATTTTCAAGTGTTTCTCTTGATAAGTTCAATTCTTTAGCCAGGCGCATTCCATACTCGCGGTCTGCCTGATAAAAGTAGGAGATCATTTTAGCCACAATTACAGGACTGCCTACAACTTTTAAAGCGCCGGAAAGGTTGGCAATTAAATTATCCTGATCTTTTTTGGAAAATGAACGGTATAATTCACCAGCTTGTTTAAAATCATTAGGCTTAGAAATTTTAGCTTGTGCGGTTGCTACTTGATCAAAGGTCGATACTGAATACTTGAATTTAGTATCTTCTTTAACCTCTGGCCTGTTGGTTGACGGTTGATAATTGATGTCACCGAAATCATGTTTCTTCATTGACATATAACCGTTCTGATTATAGTTGTTAGTTGGCACTTTTGAAGCATTTACTGGTAATTGCTGAAAGTTACCACCCAATCGATGACGCTGGGTATCAAAATAAGAAAACAAACGACCTTGTAACAATTTATCTTCCGATGCTTCAATTCCCGGAACCAGGTTGCCTGGTGCGAATGCAGCCTGCTCAACCTCCTGGAAGTAATTTTCTACATTCTTGTTTAAGGTCATGGTGCCTGCCAAATGTAATTTAGCAATAGCTTCTGGCCATATTTTTGTCACATCCAATGGATTAAAATCAAGTTTAGCAAAATCTTCTGCTTTTAACAGCTGAACATATAAATCCCATTTTGGAAATTTTCCTTCTTTAATGTGGTTAAATAAATCCATTGTCGCATGTTCAGTTTGTGTTGCCTGAATGGCATTTGCTTCGGTTTGCGTTAAGTTGCGTTCACCTTGTTGTGATTTCCAGGTGTATTTAACATAAGTTACTTCCCCTTTGTTGTTCACCCATTTAAAAGCATGAACGCCTGAAGCATTCATCTCGCGAAAATTTGCAGGTGTACCATAGTCAGAAAACAACCAGGTCAACATATGTGTAGCCTCAGGTACATTAGAAAAGAAATCGAATACACGACGAGGGTGGGAAGCTTCATTCGTCACTGGTGATGGTTTGAAAGCATGTACCATGTCAGGGAATTTTATCGCATCGCGGATAAAGAAAACTGGCAGGTTGTTGCCTACTAAATCGTAGTTTCCTTCTTCAGTGTAGAATTTAACAGCAAAACCACGTGGGTCACGGTAAGTTTCTGGAGAACCGGCCTGGTGAACTACTGTAGACATACGTACAAAAAGAGGGGTTATTTTTCCTTTTGCAGAAAATATCTTGGCTTTAGTAACCTCAGAAAAATCTGCTGCCGCAACAAATTCGCCGTATGCTCCGGCACCACGAGCATGAACAACACGTTCGGGGATTCTTTCCCGGTCAAATGCTGCTAGTTTCTCTATTAAGTGTATATCTTCTAATAGGACCTGGCCATTGTTGCCAACGGTTTTAGAATTTTGGTTATCACCAACTGGTGCACCTCCATTGGTAGTTAAGGTTTGGGCAAAAGTTAGCTGCGTACAAATCGCAGAGATGGCCATTAAGGATAATAATTTCTTCATTTAATGATATGTGTGTTAATAATGGTTCAAATGTATCAATAAGTGGCCGATAGATATAACTGAAAATTTCTATCTTTGCTATAGATACCATCAATGATATGAACATCCAACAATTAGAATATATTATAGCAGTAGATCACTTTAAAAATTTCACCAAGGCTGCGGCACGTTGTTTTGTGACACAAGCGACTTTAAGTGCGATGGTTAAGAAATTGGAAGAGGAATTGGAGGTAATCCTTTTTGACCGTACGCCCCAAGGTGTTTTTACCACAAATGCTGGCAAGGAAATCATTGAAGAAGCCAAAAAAGTAATCTTACATAGTCAACTTTTAATTGACCGGGCGAAAGAAATTCATGGTAAAATTGAAGGGAAAGTTAAAGTCGGAATTATTCCAACGATTGCTAACACTTTATTGCCACTGATTGTAAAGCCGATATTAGATACTTACCCTCACTTAAGCCTTGAAATTTTTGAACTGACCACCGATGTTATTGTTAAACAACTGAAGAACGGTGACCTGGATATTGGTATTCTTGCAACCCCAATAAATTACGAGGAGATTGAAAAAGTGGTTTTATTTGAGGAAGCCCTTATGGTATATGGTGATGTGAGTACGGATAAGAAATATATCATGCCGGAAGAAATTAAAAGCCAGAAGATCTGGTTATTTGAAGAAGGACATTGTTTAAGGGATCAGTTTATAAAGCTTTGTTCACTGAAAAAGAAGGAAAACACGGTGAAAAATCTGCAACTTAAAGTGAGTTCATTTGAAACCCTGCTCAATATGGTTGACGAGTTTGGTGGTTTAACTTTAATTCCAGAACTGTATTATAAAATTTTATCAGAGGAGAAAAAAATCAAAGTAACGTTTTTCAATACCCCCATCCCTGTGAGAGAGATGAGTATTGTTTATTATAAACCTTATTCAAAAATAAAAATCATCGAAGCATTGGCTAAAATAATCAGGTTACAGGTGAGGAAGGATCTTATTGCTGATCAATATCATGCCGAGGAGCGGGCAATCGTTAGGACCTAAACTAACTGAAGGCACGCTCCTTAGCAGTTCTATTAAGCTTCGAGGGCCTGACGAAAATCTTGAAGCAGGTCTTGGGTATCTTCAATACCCACCGATAGACGTACCATAGAATCAGGAATACCCATTTCTGCACGACTCGCTGCACCTAGTTCAAAGAAAATAGTATGTGCTACCGGAATGGCAAGTGTTCTGGTATCACCCAGGTTACTTGATTTGACTACCAGTTGCAGTCGGTTAAGAAAGGCGAAAAGATCAATACCCTCTTTCAGTGAAAAACTCATCAAACCACCGTAGTGTTTGAATAGGCTGCCTGCCAGTTCATGTTGCGGATGGTTGTTTAAACCAGGGTAATATACCTTACTCACCATGTCGTGATCTTCCAGGTATTTAGCTAAGGTAAGTGCGTTGTGACATGCCCTTTCCAGGCGCAGTGCTAATGTTTCGGCACCAACAGAGATGGTGTGTGCCGCTTCAGGTGAAAGGGTTCCGCCACCGTCACGTAAACCTCGTTTTCTGATCTGGGTGATGCCCAGCATTTCAGGTTTGATTTGCTCGCGCAGCACTTGGGCAATATTTGCATATTTGGTCCAGTCAAATAGGCCGGTATCGGTTACGCTGCCACCTAGCGCATCGCCATGGCCACCAATATATTTTGTTAAAGAGTTAATGACCAGACTGGCTTTTACGTTGATCGGGTTAAACAGGTATGGTGAGGTCATGGTGTTGTCGACAACGTAAATGAGCCCTTTTTCGGCACAGAAGTCACCAATAGGGCCAAGATCCGCAATTTGCGTAGCCGGATTGGCAATTGTTTCTACAAATACCATTTTGGTGTTTTCCTGGTACGCATTCTTGATATTCTGTACGTCGGTTGCATCAACAAATGAGAAAGAAACGCCGATTTCAGCGTAGGTTTGCATGATGCTGCGGGTGTTTCCAAATAAAAAGGAACTGGCGATGATATGATCACCTGCTTTCATCAGCGCCTGAATGGTAGCGGTAATGGCGGCCATGCCTGTGGAGAAGCTTACGGTGGCTTTACCACGTTCCATTTGGGTTACTTTATGCTCTAATGCCGTTGTGGTAGGGTTGCCCTGACGGGAATAAGCGTAGCCTTTTGCTTTATTTTGGAATACATTGACAAGCCCCTGCACATCATCGAAGCCCCAGGTAACTGAAGTGTGAACAGGTTGATGTAAAGCTCCGAATTCTGGTTTAAGTAAACGGTCTGAGTGTAATATAGTGGTTGTAAATCCTTTTTGGTCTTTCATATTGAAATTCATCAAGTGTTAAAATTGCTGATTTTTTTGCAAAAATAACCTCAGATTTTGGTATAAATAGAAATATTCTGGTCAAACTGTTAAAAATAACATAAAATACGATATTAATTTGTAGTCCTAGTGGGGTAGTAACAGGGGGATATATCACTATAATTTTTGTTTGTATAGGCAAAATATTTGCCTACTTTACATTATATTTACGATACACAAATCAAACCGCCATGAAAAAGCTAGCTTTAATCATCCTGATCGCTACCGCTATGTCTTCTTGTAAGTCGTATATGATCAGCACAGTATCAAGTAATGATGCCTCTACGGAAGAAACCTCAGGCGCATTCTTTGTTGAAAATGACTCCGTAAAAATCACTTATACTTTTACCGGAGAAAACAGTCCGCTCACCGTGGAAGTATTTAATAAGTTAAATGAGGCGGTTTACGTGAACTGGGAGCAATCGGCAGTTGTATTAGACAATAAGGCCCATAGTTTTGTAGCCGACAATCTTACTTTTGATGGTAAAACTAATCATACTACGCCGGTTTATCAACCTGCAGGCAGTATCGATAGTTATGGTAGTTTTGTTGGTTCAGTTAATCTATCTAAAAATGCAGCATTTTTACCTCCGAAGTCGCAAACCACTCGAACCATACATGCGCTAAACACGATCAATACTTTTAAATTAGTGGATGCTGGTTTTGAAAAAACACCAATGGACTATAGTGATGGAAGTGGCGTGGTGTATGTGAAGCAGGCAAATTATGAAAAAGTTGCTTCGCCAATCCAGTTTAGGTGTTTCATCACGCTTTCCACAATTAAAGACGGGGTGCCTAAACCTTTTACCTATGAGCAAAGTTTTTGGGTATCCAGTATCGTCAAAAGCCCGGCTAGTCCATCCAAAATAGCAAGTTATCAACTGTTGCCCGCAAACTTGATCGTTAACGATAAGACCACTGGCTTTGCAAAGGCCATGAGTGGTTTAGCGCTTGTTGGTGCAACAGGAGCTCTTGTTGCTGCAGATGCTGCTTTGGCCGAAAAAAACGATAACAATAATGAGTAATCAGGTACGTAGGCTCAACCCTAAAATTTTTGCAATGAGAAAGGTTATTTATGCACTTATTTGCTGTTCAATTTTTACCTTGTCGTCTGTACAAGCACAACAGAACGTCTATCTTTCTGCTCATCTTTCGACCCAGGGACCTGGGTTGGAAGTGAAGTATGTGCCGCAGCCGGGGTTTAACCTGCGTGCTGGTTTCAGCATGCTCCCCTTTTCATTTAACACCTCTTATACTGTACACTCGCGACCAGCTGATGCTGCAGTAGATGTCGACGTAGCTAATGCCCATTTCATGGTCGACTGGCATCCATTTATCAAATCCGAATCCTTTAGTCGCAAAATTCTTTTAAGCACAGGTGCAGCCTATTTTTGGAAAAGCAGGGGCGAGGCAGTAGTCACCTACAACGGCACTTTTGAATTTGACGATATGGAGATTCCAGCCAATGAGGTAGGCGAACTTTATGGCCGTATCCAATGGAACAAGTTTGCGCCTTATTTAGCCCTGGGTATTGAAAATCCGAGACCGAAAAACAGGGTAAACGTGGGTTTTGCTGTCGGAGCCTATTATATGGGTGAACCGAGCGTAGAAATAACAGGCACCAAATATCTGACGGATACCGAAAGTGATGAGCAAGAGTTAAGGGAAAACGTATCACCCTATCAATTCCTGCCAGTGGTACAGGTTAATCTTAATATCAGGCTATAGTAGTGCTCATTACTTGTTTTCCAGGTTTAATAATTCAATTTTCCTGAAGTCAACTGGTTGTCCTTCACTTTGTAAAGCTATAAATCCACGCTTTAAAGGGGTTTTATCAATTTTTATTGCTTTATCATAGTTGGTTACCGTTCCTCCACCAATTTGAGGTTTACTGTACTTCAATACGGTATCGCCATTAATAATATGTGTAACCAGTGAGTCACCCAATACAATAAGTTCCGCATTTACCCATTCCTCAATTTTATAGGTTTTAGATTTTGAATCGATGCAATGTCTTTTATCTATTTGTCCCTCATAAACCACATCGGTACCTGGCGAGCACATGTTACCTGTTGCCCTAGGTTTACCATCATCCAAACCGGCAAGCAGTTGAAACTCGACAGAAATAGGCCAGTCCTGGTCACGCAGCATGGTTTTTGGATCTTGAGAATGGTACATTACCCCACTATTTCTGATGGTGTAACTTGGTGCATCTTTTTTCCATTCCCCGGTAATCCGGTATTGAAATTTCAGGTGGAACTGGGAAAAAGGTTGGTTAAAGTAAAGGTGGCCAAATCGTTCATTGAAGTCCTCGTACTGATCATATCGGACCTTAATTATGCCATCTTCCACGCGAAAAGTATTCCCAAAGTTTTCCCCTACATCATGATGGTTAATCTTTACCGTCCAGTTGTTGATGTCTTTGCCATTAAACAGCGAAATCCATTCGTTTTTTTTATCTCCCGTATTTATAGCTGAACATCCGATAAAAGCTAACGATGATAGGAGTATAGTGCCTGAAACGATAAAAATTAAGATGTTTCTCTTGTGTATAATCATGGTGCAAAGGGTTTGGTTAACGTAAAACTATAAAAAAATGTAATATATTAGTAAGGAAGCAAATATTATAACCCTATGAAAAGACGATATACTTTTACGTTTCTGAATATTGCTATCCTGCTTTGCACAAGTTGCTTTGTATTTAGCCAGTCTGTACAGGTGAAGATCAAAAATGGTAGCCTAAGCGGGCAAACTCAACCTTCAGGTATTCAAAGTTATAAAGGGATCCCTTTTGCAAAAGCACCTGTAGGGAACCTTCGCTGGGTGGAACCTCAACCCGTTGATAACTGGTCAGGTGTACGTCAGGTACATAAATTTGGTCCCAACCCGATGCAAGGTAAACCATTTGGCGACATGCGTTTTCGCTCCAGTGGCATGAGTGAAGATTGCCTGTACCTAAATGTCTGGACCCCTGCTAAATCTTCAGAGGAGCGACTACCTGTATTGGTTTATTTTTATGGTGGTGGTTATGTTGCCGGCGATGGTTCTGAGGGCAGGTATGATGGCGAGAACATGGCGAAAAAAGGTATTGTTACGCTTACAGTAAATTATAGATTGGGCGTTTTTGGTTTTTTTGCTCACCCCGAATTAACAAAGGCTAATAAACACGGTGCATCTGGGAACTACGGTCTGCTAGATCAGCATGCTGCGTTAAAGTGGGTGCAGGAAAATATTTCGGCATTTGGGGGCGACCCCGCGAGAGTTACCATCGCCGGTGAATCCGCGGGATCCATTTCTGTGTCGGCCCAAATGGCATCCCCCTTATCAAAAGATCTTATAGCTGGTGCGATCGGGGAAAGTGGGGCGATGATACACCCAACCCTTGCCCCCCTGAGTCAGCAAGAAGCAGAACAAAACGGGCAGTCCTTTGCCGCCAAGGCAAAGGCTAATACCTTAGCGGCTTTAAGGGAAATACCTGCTGAAGATTTATTGCGTTTGTCGCTAGAAGCTGGCGCTTTTAAAACTGCCGCTAACCTGGATGGTTATTTTCTTCTTCAACCACCATCTGCTATTTTTGCTGCAGGCGATCAGGCAAAAGTACCCTTGCTCGCTGGTTGGAATTCTGCAGAAGTTCCCTACCAGGCTTTTCTTTTTGGGGAAGCCCCTAGCCCGGAAAACTATAAAATGAAGTTGACTCAGGTGTATAAAGATCAGGCGGAACAGGTTCATCAGCTGTATCCTGGTCATACCATGGCGGAAGTTGTTGCATCTGCCACTGCTTTGGCTAGTGATAAGTTTATTAATTATAGCACCTGGAAATGGCTTGACCTTCACCGCAAAACAAGTGGCCGGCCCGTTTATCGTTACCTATTCTCTAAGGAACAACCTCCCTTCAAACCTGGGTTTGAGAAAAATCAACCAGTTGCCCCCGGACACCCAGCACCGCTTAAGGGTGCGCCCCACGCTTTCGAAATTGAGTACGCGATGGGCAATTTATACAGTAATCCAGAATACACCTGGACAAAAGAAGATGAAAAGGTGTCGTCTTTGATGTTGGACTATTTTGCCAATTTCATAAAAACAGGTAATCCGAATGCAAAGGATTTGCCTACATGGGATACTGTGGATAAATCAGGTCAAATGAAACTGATGAATCTTGGTGTACCAGCTAAACAGGAAATGGAATCAGTTCAAACCCATCAACGCTATCTTTTTCTTGATAAGCAGTATTTCAAGTAGCCAACTCCAAAATCTCTAAACATTTACAGTCTTCTGTGGTTATTTTCTCAAATACTGTAGATTAATGGATAAAATTGAGGTACACCCGGGGAGCCCTTATCCTTTAGGAGCTTACTGGGATGGAAAAGGTGTGAATTTCGCTTTATTTGCCGGCCAAGCTCTTGCCGTAGAGTTATGCCTATTTAATCAGGACTGCAAAACAGAGGAAGTTAGAATTAAGCTCGTTGAAAGGACCAGTTATGTGTGGCATGCTTACATTCCGGGTATAAAACCAGGCCAGTGTTATGGTTATCGTGTTTATGGACCTTTCAAGCCTGCCTTAGGCTTGCGTTACAATCCAAATAAGCTACTAATTGATCCTTACGCAAAAGCAATATCCGGTGCCGTAGAATGGCACGACTCCCTTTTCGGTTACCGAATGGGCGAGGATGACTTGAGTTACGACGAAACAGACAGTGCGCCATTTGTTCCCAAGAGTGTGGTAGTCGATCAAAGTTACGACTGGGAAGGCGTACAAGCGCCTAACACGAGCTATCTTTCCAGTATAATTTATGAAGCACATGTGCGTGGGTTAACTATGACTCATCCCGATATTCCGGAATCAATCAGGGGAAGTTATGCTGCGCTGGGACATCCTGTGATGATTGATTATTTAATTAACCTTGGCATTACAGCTATTGAATTAATGCCGGTCCATCAGTTTATTAATGACCGGCCGCTGGTAGAAAGGGGATTGAAAAATTATTGGGGTTACAATACCATTGGATTTTTTGCACCAGACACTAAATACTCTTCTAGTGGTGTATTTGGTGGGCAGGTGAAGGAATTTAAAGATATGGTTAAGGCCATGCACAAAGCCGGAATTGAGGTGATCCTTGATGTGGTTTATAACCATACTGCAGAAGGAAATCACCTTGGACCAACATTGAGTTTCAAGGGTATCGATAATGTTGAATACTATCGATTAACTGAGGATAAGCGTTATTACATGGACTACACAGGAACTGGGAATACTTTGAATGCTTATTTTCCAAATGTATTACGCTTGATGATGGACAGTTTGCGATACTGGGTTCAGGAAATGCATGTTGACGGGTTTCGTTTTGACCTGGCTTCGGCACTTGCCAGAGGTCTGAATGAGGTGAACATGCTGAGTTCCTTTTTTAGTGTTATCCATCAGGATCCGGTACTGTCGCAGGTTAAATTGATTGCCGAGCCTTGGGACGTTGGTGAAGGTGGTTATCAGGTGGGTAATTTTCCTCCAGGATGGACAGAGTGGAATGGAAAGTACCGGGACTGCATTCGTGACTTCTGGCGGGGGGAGGACAGTATGCTCGCGGAGTTCGCTTTACGGGTAACAGGCAGTCCGGATTTGTATCGTGATGATAACCGGCGACCCACGGCAAGTATTAATTTTATCACAGCCCACGACGGTTTTACGCTTCAGGATCTGGTAAGTTATAATGAAAAACATAATTATGACAACGGCGAAGATAATCGCGACGGCGAGGACCATAACCGATCCTGTAACTACGGAGTTGAAGGTGATACGGATGATCCTGGAATTCTTAAGTTACGTGCCAGGCAGAAGCGTAATTTCTTGACCACCTTGTTCCTTTCCCAAGGCGTGCCCATGCTGCTTGCTGGGGATGAACTTGGTCGCACACAACGGGGGAATAATAACGCTTACTGTCAGGATAATGAACTCTCCTGGATAGACTGGGCGCATGTAGATCAGGAATTGCTTGACTTTACCCGAAGGTTGATTAGACTAAGAAAGGACCACCCTGTTTTTCGGAGAAGAACCTGGTTTCAGGGGAAACCTGTGATGGAAACAGGCGCAAGAGATATTGCCTGGCTATTACCCGACGGAAAGGAAATGCAGGAACACAATTGGAAGGAGGATTTCGCTAAATCACTTGGCGTATTTCTGAATGGTCATGGCGTAATAGGCCGTGATCACCTGGGTCGAAAGATTATTGATAATAGTTTTTATTTGATGTTAAATGCTCACCATGGAGTTATTCAATTCAAACTCCCGGAAATCCGGTTTGGAAGAACGTGGACAAAGATTCTTGATACCGCAGATCCCGGTTTGAAAGCGAAAGTTATGAATTTTAACTATGAACAAACTGTTTCTGTGGAGGGTAGGTCTTTTATGGTTTTAATGACGAAAACGATATAATGCAATTGGATAAAAGAAATATAGGCTTAAACTTTAATGAAAGTAAGAAGGCCGTGGTTAAAGTTTGGGCACCACAGGCGGAAAAAGTGGCCTTAAAGGTGGAAGGGGGCGAACCTATTCGCCTTAACAAAGAAAACTATGGTTATTTTTCAGTTGTTACAGAGTCCATTAGGCCTGGAGACCGATATTGGTTTCAACTTGACAACGATAAGCAACTTCCTGATCCAGCATCTCTTGCACAACCAGATGGTGTTCATGGAGCTTCTATGGCGGTCGATTTACAGTATGCCTGGAATGACCTCCCCTGGATTAATCCTCCTTTGAACAACTACCTGATTTACGAATTACATGTAGGGACTTTTACAGCTGAGAGTGACTTTGAAGGGGTAGAAAAACGGTTGGACCATTTAAAGGATTTAGGAGTAACTGCTGTAGAGATTATGCCAGTTGGTGCCTTTCCTGGAAGCAGAAACTGGGGGTATGATGGCGTGTTTCCTTTTGCGGTGCAAACTTCTTACGGTGGCCCGCAAGGCTTGCAAAAGTTAGTAGATACATGCCACCAGAAAGGTTTGGCGGTTATTCTTGATGTGGTATATAACCACTTTGGGCCGGAAGGTAATTACCTGTCGAGCTATGGTCCCTATTTTACCGACAAGTACCATACGCCATGGGGTAACGCTGTGAATTTTGATGATAAAGATTGCGATGGCGTTAGGGACTTTGTGGTAGAAAATGTGTTGATGTGGTTTAGGGATTTTCATATCGATGCGTTAAGGCTTGACGCCGTACATGCCATCAAGGATTATAGCGCCGTTCATGTGCTACAGGAAATCAGGCAACAAATAGATCTGCTCATGGAGCAAACCGGCCGCAGGTATTACCTGATTGCAGAATCAGATTTAAATGACCCGAGGTATATTACCCCACTGGATCAACAGGGCCTGGGTATGGATGCGCAATGGGTAGATGAATTTCATCATGCCCTGAGGGTGAGTGCCGGGGAGCCCAAAAAGGGCTATTACCTGGATTTTAACGGACTGGCCGATTTGACTAAGTCTTACCGTGATGCCTACGTATATACAGGTGCTTATTCAGCTGAGCGGAGGAGGAAGTTCGGAAAAGATGCCTCGCAACACCCAGGAAAGCAGTTTGTTGTGTTTTCGCAAAATCATGACCAGGTTGGTAACCGATTGCTGGGAGAACGTTCAGGAACACTATACGGCTTTGAGATGCAAAAGCTGATGGCGGCAGCGGTATTATTTTCACCATACATTCCCATGTTATTTATGGGGGAAGAATGGGGAGAATCGAATCCATTTTATTATTTCGTGAGCCATACTGATGAAGAGCTCGTTGAAATGGTTAGGCAAGGCCGAAAAAAAGAATTTGCTGCTATGAATGCAGGAGGAGAGGCTATAGATCCTCAGTCAGAAAATACCTTTAACGCTTCGAGACTCAACTGGAGTCTGCTGGAAATTCCTCCTCACCAGGCATTGTTTCAGTTTTACAAAAAATTAATTACGCTCCGTAAAACCAATGCTGTATTGGCAGCGAATGACCGTTTAGCTGTAAACGTCCAGTTATTTGCATCTAAGCAGGTGCTACTCCTGGATCGAGGAATGCAAAATCATAACGATCATGTCTTTTGTTTAATGAATTTTTCAAAACAGCCACAAGAAATTTTGTATCCTAGTGATATAATAATGACTGATCTTCAGTTGATTATTGATTCTGCATCGCAAAAATGGTATGGAACAACAGAAGCTCCTGATCGCTGGAAAGAAGGTCAGGAAATTGTTTTACAACCGGCATCATTTGTCGCTTATTCGACGTCCCATGATTAATCCTATTTCTACCTACCGTATACAATTTAATAAGGACTTTACTTTTAAAAATCTTGATGACGTAATTCCTTATCTGGTTAAATTAGGCGTAAATACTATTTATGCATCACCAATTTTTGCAGCTGTGCCCGGAAGCAACCATGGTTATGACGGCATTGACCCTAATCAAATTAATCCTGAAATTGGAAGCATAGCGGATTTACGCCGTATTTCAGCGCGACTGAAAAAACTAAAAATAAACTGGATTCAAGATATTGTACCTAACCATATGGGCTATCATTACCAAAATCCATGGTTGATGGATGTTTTAAAATATGGGGACCGGTCGTCTTATCGCAATTTTTTTGACATCAACTCTACAGATTTGTCTACTGACCCCGTGATGGCACCTTTTTTAGGGGCAAGCTTGGAAGAGGTAATAGCAAACGGAGAATTAACACTGTCTGAACTAAATGGAGAGCAGGTGTTAAAATATTTCGATAGCATTTGGCCTTTAAAACCCGAGACGGACCTACAAACTCCCTTACTGAATATCGCTAAAACTCAATATTACAGGCTTTGCTCTTATCAGGAAAGTAATGAACGCATTAACTATCGGAGGTTCTTTACAGTTAACAGCTTGATCTGTTTGAATATGCATGAGCAGGAAACCTTTGATGCTTACCACCGGCTTACAAAAGAGCTACTAACGCAGGGCATTTTTCAGGGTTTAAGGATTGATCATGTGGATGGTTTATATGACCCTCAAACATATTTAATTAACCTGCGAAAGCTTTGTGGACCCGATGTGTACCTGGTTGTGGAGAAAATTCTGGAACCAGGTGAAACGTTACCTAAGTCATGGCCCATACAGGGTACTACAGGATATGATTTCCTCGGCTTGGTCAACCAGCTATTTATAAATCAAAAAGCCGAAAGGAGATTTGACCAGTTTTATAAAAAAGTAGAGGAACATCCTAGTCCTGTCCAGACGCAGATCAGACAAAAGAAAACGGATTTTCTCTTTAATTTTATGAACGGGGAGTTAGAGAATCTCCTTCAGCTCTTTCTAAGCCAAAACCTCCTCAGCCCGTCGCAATCCGCTCTTGTTGAACCTGAAGTGTTCAAGAAATTAATAGCCGAAATTCTGGTACGCTGCCCGGTATACCGTTTTTATGGTAACCAATACCCGCTTCCTAAAGAAGAGCAAGAGGCATTGAAAACTATTTTTTCTTCACTGAAAACTCAACCTGCCTTTAAAACACCTGTGGCCTTATTGACAACGGTTTTATTGGGTAATAATGAAGACAGTGCTTACGGAGAACGCGTGTTAAAATTTTATCAACGACTGATGCAGTTTACAGGTCCTTTAATGGCAAAAGGTGTGGAAGATACCCTGATGTATACCTATAATCGTTTTATAGGAAGCAATGAGGTTGGTGATTCGCCTGATATATTTGGTATTTCTGTATCTGAATTTCATGAAGCTATGATCGAACGCCAGACGCATTGGCCTTTAACTATGAATGCCTCCAGTACACATGACACGAAACGAGGGGAGGATGCACGGGCTCGCTTACAGGTTTTAACAGATTTGAGAAAAGAGTGGCTGAAAGAAGTTGCCGTTTGGCAGGAACTGAACCTGGATTTAAAGCAAGGAGAACATCCAGACACAAACGATGAATATTTTATTTACCAAACATTACTGGCCACTTATCCGGAAACAGCATCCGGACGGCTGGATTACCCGGTTCGACTTCAACAGTACATAGAAAAGGCCCTGCGGGAAGCGAAGCGAAATTCCAGTTGGGACGAGCCTAATGTGCCATATGAAACCATTACAAAAAATTTTGCTGTTAATTTGTTAGATCAAAACAGGCAATTTTGGTCAGTATTTAATGAATTTCATAAGCGGGTGTGTCATTTTGGAAAGTTAAATTCTCTATCTGCTTTGTTGTTAAAGTTTGGATGTCCTGGTGTACCCGATACCTATCAAGGTGATGGTTTATGGAACTTAAATCTGGTGGATCCAGATAATCGTCGCCCGGTAGACTATAAATTACGGGAATGGTATTTAACCCGTTTAAAAAAAGAATCAACTGGATTAAAGGAATTATGGAAACAAAGTGCTAACGGCCTTATTAAATTGGCATTTATACACCGTTTAATGCACCTGCGGAAACAGTTGCCGCAATTGTTCAGTGAAGGCGCTTATCTTCCTCTCGCTGTGGAGGGGAAATATGGTAGTCACCTTATCGCTTTCGCCAGGCGATATAAAGGTGATGTGGTGATGTTCCTTACCCCAGTTAACCATACCGAGATCAAAGATTGGGGCGATACGCACGTACTATTACCGGAGGGAACCCCGGAAGATTTCAAGGATGTACTTCGGAATCAAAAATCGTCAACTGGCACGAAACTGTTTGTTAGAAAAGTGTTTACCGAGATACCTCTTTCTGTGTTGCATTTCAAAGCGGCCGTAAATAATAGGGCAGCCGGGATATTAATGCCTGTTTTTTCCTTGCCATCTCCTTATGGAATTGGGGATATGGGTCCCGAGGCACGCTCTTTTATAGATTTTTTACATGCTGCTGGACAGAAATTCTGGCAGTTACTTCCCTTAAACCCAGTCAACTCTACTCAATCCTATTCTCCTTATAGCGCTACCTCTGTGATGGCAGGCAATATTAATTTGATTAGTCCGGAACCATTAACCGCTGTAGGATTGCTGCAGCCAGAAGCTTTGCAACAATACAAATTGCCTTTAAAGAAGACCATAAAGTATAAAAAGGCAGCGCAGAACAAACAGGATCTATTACATCTTGCGTATCATAATTTTAATGAGATGGGAGAGAATGCTCCATACTATTCGAATTTTCAGGAATTCTGCAAAAAAGAGAAATATTGGCTTGATGACTTTGTTTTGTTTACTGCAATAAAGGATTTGCATCTGGATAAACCCTGGTATGAATGGCCAACTACATTACGTGATCGTGACGCAGGGGCATTAGCTGTGGTGGCACATGAACAATCAGCCCTGTTGCAGGAAATTAAATGGCAACAATTCATTTTTCATCAGCAATGGGATGAGTTAAGACGTTATGCCTTGACCTGTAACGTTAAATTTATTGGCGATTTGCCATTTTATGCTGCATGGGATTCGGCTGATGTATGGGCTCATCGCGACTTGTTTAATGTTGATGCCGAAGGTAAATGCATAGGTGTTGCAGGGGTTCCACCCGATTATTTTAATGAAGAGGGACAGTTGTGGGGTATGCCTGTATATAATTGGGATGCCATGCAGGAAAATGATTTTGAATGGTGGATGACACGGGTGCAAAAAAACATGCAATGGTATGATCTGCTGCGGCTTGATCATTTCCGTGCGTTTTCAGCCTACTGGGAAGTGCCGTACGGCAGTGAAACCGCTAAAGACGGCAAGTGGAAAAATGGGCCTGCTGAAGCTTTTTTTGAGGTGCTCCGCAAAAGATTCCGGCAAATGCCATTTATTGCAGAGGACCTTGGTGAAATTGATGCGCCAGTTTATCAGTTACGTGACCAGTTTAAATTACCAGGCATGAAAGTTTTGCAATTCGCTTTTGGTGATGATAGTGCTAAATCGATTCATGTGCCACATCAATATGCTAACCAGCATGCGGTGGTGTATACAGGTACTCATGATAATGACACCTGTGTAGGCTGGTACAAAAAAGAACTTCATAAAAAGGAAAGAAAACGCATTAACGAATACATGGGTTATAAAGTGGATGTACATCAGGTAAGTTTTGCCCTGATCAGGCTGGCGTATGCTTCTGTTGCTGGTCTTGCAATCATACCAATGCAAGATGTGCTAGGAAAAGGGTCATCAGCAAGGATGAATACCCCTGCGGGTACCAAAAAAAACTGGAAATGGAGGTTGCAAAGATCAGATGAATTACAAATGATAGGGTTACAAAAATTGCTCAAAAACTGTGTAGTTACATACGGACGATGATCAGTAATTTTACTGTCACAAATATTTTATCTGTAAAACATAATAGTAAAAGAAATGTTTATGCAGGTAACAAAAACGCCTTAACTTATGATAACAGAAGAAAAAGAATCTAAAACAGTAAAGCAACCAGTTCATTTATTAGCCGATTCATCTAAAAAAGATGGACTTCGTGTGTCGACCATAGAAGTAAGAAGAAAATCTGCAGTCATGAGAAAAGCAGAACGACCAAATTATCGGTTGAGATTATTGTAACTGATATTGGCTGTATTAGTTGCCATTGGAGCCAAGGGTTCCAATGGCACTATTTTACAGCAAAAATGTTATCTTGTATCCATAAATAATAAATATGGAATACATTGTTGGCGTCGATATAGGTACAGGAAGTGTTAAAGCAGTAGCCGTAGATTTGTCTGGCAAATCTTTTGAAACAAATCAACAACATTATTCTTTTCAATCTCCAAAGCCTGATTATCACGAACAGGATGCAGAGGAGATTTGGCTCTCCTTTCAAAAATGTCTCCAGGAAACAATCCATAAAATTGGGCACCAACCTAAAGCAATAGGTTTAAGTGCGGCTATGCATAGCCTTATTTTGGTTGATGATGACGGCAATGCCTTGTCTCGGATGATCACCTGGGCTGACAACCGGAGTGCTGCCATAGCAAAAAAGCTAAAAAATTCAAATGAGGGATTAGCGATCTACCAAGCTACTGGAACGCCTATTCATGCGATGTCTCCCTTATGCAAACTGTTGTGGTTAAAGGAAAATGATCAGGAGAATTTCAACAATACACATAAATTTATCTCTATTAAAGAGTATATCTGGTTTAAGCTCTATGCAGAGTTTGTGGTAGATTATTCTATCGCTTCCTGTACCGGACTTTTCGATTTGGAAACCTTGACATGGAATGCCCCTGCACTTGCTTTGGCCGGAATAGAACCATCACGTTTGTCTGAACCGGTACCTACCGATTACTGTAGTCATAAAGCGCTTAGGAATATGACTTTTTTAAAGCAAGATATACCCATTATCATAGGAGCAAGCGATGGGTGTTTAGCAAACCTTGGTTGCATGGCTTATCAACCTGGTCAGTCAGTGATGACTATAGGAACGAGTGGTGCTGTCAGAATTGCCAGCAAAAAGCCATTACCTAATGCTGCTGCAATGACTTTCAGTTACATTCTGGATAAGGATACCTATATTTGTGGGGGGCCAATTAACAATGGAGGCATTACTTTGCAATGGTGGCTCACCACCCACGACGATGACAATCCGGGAGACCAGGAATTTGATGCTTTTTTTGAACAAGTTCAACAAACCCCTGCGGGAAGCAATGGTCTGCTGTTCTTACCTTATCTTACTGGAGAACGCGCTCCAATTTGGGATAGTGAAAGTTGTGGGACATTCTTTGGTGTTAGGCTTTCTCACAAAAACAGGCATTTTTCCAGAGCTTTATTAGAAGGAATTTGTTATGCCATGAAGGATGTATTGGAAGCTGTTGAAGTGAATACAGAGCCGATCAAGCAGATTTACATTAGTGGTGGTTTTGTGAAATCAGAGGTTTGGGTACAAATGTTGGCCGATATTACTGGTAAAGAACTGGTCATTGTACAAACAGACGATGCTTCAGCCATTGGCGCAGCTTTCCTTGCCATGAAATCCCTCAACCTGATCCATGTTTATCCAAAAGTGGCCGCAGGCGAATTGGAAATCTTTAAACCTAATCCTGCACTTAGAGACCATTATTTAAAAAATTTTGCCGTTTTCAGGAAACTTTATATCGATTTGAAAGAAACGATGCATGAAGTTTACCTCCTGAATTAATGAATTTTATAGAGCGTGCACTGGAAACCCTTGTGTTTGTTTAATAAAGATAAGTGTATCGTTGAGTATAACGAACTAAATCCGCAACGGTTTGACAAAACATTTCACAAAAACTAATTTTTTAATAACTTGTTGTGGTCAAATAAACTTCAATATATGGAATCACGTCGCAAATTTCTACAAAAGATGGCCTTACCGGCCTTAGCACTTCCATTTTTGCCGTCACCAAGCTGGGCAAATCTACAAAAGCCATTTATTAGTCCTTATCAGGGACCGGTATTAAGGGTAGCAATTATGGGTTTGGGTGGTTACGGAACCAGGGTTGCCGATGCCATGAAAGATTGTCAAAAAGCCAAGTTGGTTGGCGTGATCAGTGGTACACCGTCGAAAGTAAAAGATTGGCAATCCAAATATGGCATACCTGCTAAAAATTGTTATAACTACGAGAACTTCGACCAGGTGAAGAATAATCCGGATATCGATGCAATTTATGTGATCACTCCCAATGCGCTTCATCATGATCAGGTGATCAGGTCGGCAAAAGCAGGTAAACATGTGATATGTGAGAAACCCATGGCACTTAATGCCAAAGAGGGTCAGGAAATGATTGACGCTTGTAAGCAGGCAAATGTTAAATTACTTGTTGGGTACCGCATGCATTTTGAACCCAAAACACTGGAGGTTATCCGTATGCGCGAAGCCGGAGAATTGGGTGAAATCAAATTTTTTCAAGGGCTTGTGGGTTTTAGGGTAGGAGATCCAGCCCAGTGGCGCTTAAATAAAGATTTAGCTGGAGGTGGCTCTATGATGGATATCGGCATTTATGCCATCAATGGTGCACGGTATATGATAGGTGAGGAGCCTGTGTGGGTTACCGCCCAGGAAACGAAAACAGATCCGACCAAGTTTAAACAAGGTGTTGATGAGACCATCCAGTTTCAGTTAGGCTTTCCTGGTGGAGCGACCGCATCATGCCTATCCACCTATAACATGAATAACCTCGATAAATTTTTTTTAAACGGTGCTAATGGATTCGCAGAAATGCAACCCTCCACTAATTATGGCCCAATTAAAGGTCGTACCCATAAGGGTGAACTTAGCCAGCCACATGTAACTCACCAAACTGTGCAAATGGATGAAATGGCGAGCATCATTCTTGAAGGCAAGCAGGTCGTTGTACCTGTAGATGGAGAAGAGGGTTTGAAAGACCTTAAGATCATTGACGCTATTTATCAAGCCGTGAAAACCGGTAATAAAATCCCTCTTAAATCTTAAACTATGAAATCTATATTTACTGTTTTTCTCTTTTTTCTCTTTTCCTTTCTTGCTATGAACAATGCCAATGCGCAGGCAGATCCCCCTGTTAGTGCAAAACTTAATCACATTGCTGTCTATGTATCAGACCTTGCTAAAAGTACAGCGTTCTACAAATCCCTGTTAAATTTGCCCATTATTGAGGAACCTTTTAAAGATGGTAAACATGTTTGGTTCTCCCTGGGATCTTCAGGTCAGTTACACCTTATCCAAGGGGAATTTGAAAACCAAAAGTTCAATAAGAATGAACATTTATGTTTTAGTGTGAGCTCCATCGGCGAGTTCATCAATAAACTGGATAAGCAGAAAATTGAATATAGCAACTGGCCTGGTACAGCGAAAGAACCAACCCTAAGAGTGGATGGTGTAAAACAAATTTATTTTCAGGATCCTGATGGACATTGGCTTGAAATAAACGACGCCCCGTAGTTTTTTTAGCATAAGTTTTAATGAGTGTATTTTTTTTAAATTCCTGTGTAACGAAATGCCAATAACAGGCATCTTATAAACAGAAATATCTAGTAAAAAAATCACTCATTAATTCACGTATTCCAAAAATACGCTACCAAGCGTATGTGGAAAACCTATGCTTAAAAAAATGAAAAAGTTTACGATTTTACTTTCCACCCTTCTCGGTATATGTAGCTTAGCATTGGTTAATGCTCAAACAAATATCAACACAGGGGCCATATCCGGTAAAGTACTGGATGAGAAAAGGGAAGCTTTTCCCTATGCTACCATAGGCTTATTGAATGCCAAAGATTCGTTGGCAATACAAGGTACTTTAACCAAAGAAAATGGCCAATACGAATTCAAGGATGTTTCTATGGGCAGCTACCTGGTATCTATTTACGTAGTGGGCTATAAAAAAGTGTTTAAAGGACCCTATGAATTAAATTCTGCCAAGTCTAAAATTCAGTTGGAGGCAGTACAGCTTGTACCCGATGCTAAACAATTGCAAGGCGTTGATATTGTTAAACAAAAACCATTGGTGGAAAGGCAGCTTGATAAAACGGTGCTAAATGTGGAAAATAGTACCCTTGCTGTAGGTAATACCGCATTGGATATTCTGGAGAAGTCGCCTGGTGTAAGCGTTGACAAGGACGGAAACATTAGCCTGCGTGGTAAGCAAGGCGTAACTATCATGCTTGATGGAAAGCCTACTTATTTGTCGTCAGAGCAATTAGCTAATTTACTTAGGTCTATGGAAGGTAGTGCCATAAAGTCCATTGAATTAATAACAAATCCTTCTGCTAAATACGATGCTTCCGGAAACTCGGGTATCATTAATATCAAACTGAAAAAGAATAGCAATTTTGGTACTAATGGGTCTGTATTCGCCGGTAGTGGATATGGTACTTACTATAAAGCCAATAGCGGTTTTACTTTAAACCACCGGAAGGCGAAGTTTAACGTTTTCGGTAATGTTGACTATGGTCGCAACAAACGTTTTAATTCTCTAGATATCTACCGTGTTAATAATACATTACTGGATCGAACCATTTTTGACCAGACCAGTGATAACATTAGAAACCGCAATAACAGTAATTATAAAGCAGGTATTGATTATTTTCTTAACGACAAAAATACCATTGGGTTTGTATTTACAGGTTATAACAGCAATGGTGATAGCCAGGCTGATATATTGACGCTCATTGGCAGTACGCCAGCAGTTGGCGACTCCTCCGTGGTAGGCAAGAATCTTTCAGATTCTAAATATACTGGTCAGACATATAATTTAAACTATAAAAGCAGTATCGATACCCTTGGACAAGAACTTTCGATTGATGCGGATTATGCGCGCTATAACGGCAGGGAAGTAAATGCTTTTGATAACCTGTATTTTGCTGGAGGGCAACAAACCAGGGCGCCTTATTTATTCCAGAACGGAACCCCATCTGTGGTTAAAATATGGTCAGGGAAGATTGATTACACGTATCCGCTCCAAAAAGACATGAAACTAGAAGCTGGTATAAAAACGAGTATAGTCACCACGGATAACGATTATCGATTTTTGAACTTCAACTCTGGAACTAATCAATGGGAGAACGATGTGACCAGAAGCAACCAGTTCATTTACGATGAAAATATTAATGCTGCATACCTTAATGTGAACAAAAAGTTCAAAGGTACAAGTGTGCAAATTGGACTTAGGGCCGAGCAAACGAATTCCAAAGGAAACTCAATCACCGAAAGTCGCATAGTAAAACGTGATTACTTAAATTTCTTTCCTAGTGTATTCCTGAACCAGGATTTGTCAAAAAACCATTCCATGGGTTTATCCTACAGCCGGAGGATCGATCGCCCTGACTATGGATCCCTCAATCCCTTCATTTATTATGTCGATTTGTATACTTATCAGTTCGGAAACCCATTTTTGAAACCCCAGTACACCAATTCTTTTGAGCTATCCTATTCCTTTAAGAAAACTTTAAATACAACTTTGGGCTATAGCCGTACCAGCGATGTAATTACTGAAGTGCTATTATCTGATACAGCTAAAAAGACCTTATTTATTTCCAATGAGAATCTTGCCACGCAGAAATCTTATAACCTTAATATCAGCTCTCCTTTGCCAATAACCAAATGGTGGAGCACAAATAATAATTTAACTGTGTATTACAACAGGTTTGAGTCACCTAGTCTTGCCAATGCTCCTTATGAAAGTGGCCGGCTGTCTTTTAATTTTAACACTAACCAAACCATTACCTTAAACTCCACAACCAATTTTGAATTATCGGGTTACTATGTTTCCAAACAAGTGTATGGCACGTTATTGATAGATCCCATGTATGCAATAGATATGGGGTTGAGCAAAAACTTTATGGACAAGAAGTTAAACATTAAGCTGGCGGCAAATGATGTGTTCAACCTTCGGGAAAGCAAAATTACCAGCGCATTGCCTTCACAGAATTATCTGGTGAAACAAAAATGGGAAAGTCAGGTATTTCGTGCCACGATCACTTACCGTTTTGGCAGCAATAATATTAAAGGGGCCAGAGAAAGGTCGAGCAGCGCTGATGCGGAGGCAAAAAGAGTAAAATCAGGAGCGCAGTAAAATTCGCACTGCGTTCCTGTTAAATGTTTACTTTTGATACATGGAAGTACGACTAGATAAGAGCAGCTTGCCTGAAGACAGACAGGAGGTTAAGTTTCAAACCACAATCGATGAAGATTATGGCACTTGGCAAGAAGGTATTTACTTAGCTAAGGAGGAATACATCGTGGTGTCGAGAACGGAAATTTACGATATGTGGGGTGATGTGGTACGTTGGGAGCCCAGAAATTAAATGAGGCTCCCACCACGCATTATTCTATTAATTTATAGATTCCGATTTCTGCAATTGTGGGGTTTAATCGCGAAGAGGTGATTCGCAGACGAAGCGTATCGGCAGTTACCGTAGGAAAACGTAATAACCTTTTAAAACCAACAGTGGTTCCTTCTGTAATCCTTTTCCATTCTCCACTATCCTTATATTCCAGAACAAAGGCTTCGATGCGTTGTCCAATCGATATATTTTCCTGTATAGCGAACACATCAAAAGTTTTTTGCCCCTGCAAATTAATCTCTATCGTAGCGGTAGTGTCTGTGCCTTGTGTAATCCAGTAGCTGTCGTAATCCAGATCACTTAGAGCCTTTGGTTTTTTACCGTTATTACTTCTGAAAGTTGCGCCCTTCATCAGGTTTGTTTGGAACGTTCCTGAAACTAGCTGATTCCATTCCTTAAGGTTTTTGTGGTCATTTTCATGAATCAATCCTCTTTTGTCAGGAGGAATATTCAACAATAAAACGCCATTCCTTCCAACAGAATTAAAATATATGTCCAATAGTTTTTCCGGGGATTTTACTTTTTCATCTTCCTCTGGATGGTAAAACCAGCCTGGTCTGATGGAAACATCTGTTTCAGCAGGGTACCATACCAGCTTGGTTGCACCCTTAATTTTCTCCCTGCTTCCAATATCGGCTGCCATCTGATCGATCTCAGGTTTAATAATCTCATTGGTCTGTGATCCTGCTGCAATTTGTTCTTGTGAAGTCATGTTCGTAGGCACCACACTCCATTCGGTAGCACGGCCGTAACCACTTTCGGTACCTACCCAACGTACATCCGGACCCATCACGGCAATTACAGCATCAGGCTGCAAATCCCGGATCACACGGTACCAACGCGGAAAGTCATATACTTGCTTTTTTCCGTTAGGCCCTTCTCCATTTGCCCCATCAAACCAAACCTCATCAATTTTTCCGTATTGTGTCAGTAGCTCAGTGAGCTGTTTAACAAAAAGGTCGTTATAAGCAGGAGTGCCGTAGCTTGGTGCGTTTCGATCCCATGGTGATACATAAACACCAAAACCTAAACCATATTCACTACAGGCGGCGGCCAATTCCTTAACCACATCGCCCTGTCCGTCTTTCCAGGGACTGCTTTTAACGGAATGCGCTGTCGTTTTAGTTGGCCAAAGGCAAAACCCATCATGGTGTTTAGCGGTCAATATAATTTGTTTAATGCCTGCTTCCTTACACACCCTAGCCCATTGTCTGGCATCGAGGGCTGTAGGGTTAAATGCCTTAGGATCTTCTTTTCCGTCACCCCATTCCCGGTTAGTAAAGGTGTTGATTCCAAAATGGATGAAGGCAGTAAGCTCTAGTTTTTGCCAGCGTAACTGCGCGGCAGTAGGGGTAACCTGTGCAGCTTTACGAATAATATCTGCTTCGGTATCATTTGGTGTAATGATGATGGATGGATTACTTTTCTGCAGACGCTGTGCTTCCGCGCATAGCGGAATACCCGCCAACACAAAGCTAACCATGGCTATTATACGTCGGAATTTGTACCGGTATTTGGTTTTAATCATCTTGTTCGTTCTATCTGCTTATGAAAGCAGGTGGATTTATATCTAGGTTGATTGTTTGGCTAAAACTAGGCAATTCAGTACAAATTTTAAACTTTGCCTGCAATTGTTTACCATAGTTATTGGATTAAAACATTAAAATATTTATCATTACGAAAAGGGCCTTGCATAGGTCTTCTTATATTTTATAGACTAAGAACCATGAAATTTAAGCGTTATATTGTATTTACTTTTGTTACCTTGTTTTCTGCAACCAATCTTCTTGCACAACAGGAGGCTCAACAGGTTACTTTTAAAAAGCCTGCTACACATTATCTAGAAGCATTGCCCATGGGTAATGGGCATATCGGAGCCATGGACTTTGGCGGTACAAACCGCAACAGGATCTTGCTTAATGAGAAAACACTTTGGTCTGGTGGTATTCAGGATGCAGACAGTGATAGTGCCCGCCATTATCTGCCCGCCATTCAAGATTTCCTGTTAAAAGGTGACAATAAAGCTGCACAGGAATTACTTCAGCAGAAATTTGTGAGTAAAGGCAATGGCAGTGGCTATGGTCAGGGCGCTAAGGATAATTATGGCAGTTACCAGACCTTGGGTGATCTGATAATTGAATGGAAAGATACCACCACCAGTGTAACCGGCTATCACCGGAAACTGCAATTGGACGAGGCCCTGGCTGCCACCACCTGGAAACGCAATAATACAACCTTTACACAGGAAACTTTTGTAAGCCTTGCTGGAAATTATATAGCAATAAGAATTACCGCTTCCCAAAAAAATAAAATTAACCTTTCCTTACAACTGGATAGAAAAGAAAACGCCAAATTTAGTCAGGAGTCCGGTTTTCTTTTAATGCAAGGACAATTACCACATAAAGATAAGCCAGGAATGCGCTTTGCAGCGGCTTTACGCCCGGTAGCCAAGGGGGGGCGAATTAAACAAACCAACAATAGGGTAGACATTATCAATGCAAATGAACTGGTCATTTACCTTACAGCGGCTACAGATTATAACTTGCTAAATCCGGCTAAACCATTAGCCGATCCGCTTCAAAAAGTAATTACAAGTCTTCCTCATCCTGCCAACGATAATTATGCGCAGGCTAAAGCCGCGCATGTAAAAGCTTTTCAAAGTTTTTACATGCGCAATAGCTTTTCCTTAAGTCACGCTGATCCCCAACTCTCAAAACTAAGTACATCAGAACGCCTGATTGCCTTTTCAAAAGGTACAACAGATGCGCAGTTGCCTGTTTTATATTATAATTTCGGCAAATACCTGTTAATTTCCAGTTCCCAGCCTGGCACCTTGCCGTCCAATTTGCAAGGGATCTGGGCTCCTGAATACCAGGCACCATGGAACGGCGATTATCATTTAAATATCAACCTGCAAATGAACTACTGGCTGGCTGAGCCCATGGGGCTGGGCGATCTGGCGGAGCCCCTTTTCGAGTTTACTGCAGGTTTAGTAGAGCCTGGTATGAAAACTGCAAAAGCTTATTACAATGCACCGGGCTGGGTGGCGCATGTATTGGCCAACCCATGGAAGTTTACTTCCCCGGGCGAGGGTGCCGATTGGGGCTCTACGTTAACCGGTGGTGCCTGGTTAGGTGAACACATCTGGGAACATTACCGTTAT
This sequence comes from Pedobacter sp., assembly GCF_045627485.1. Lineage (GTDB taxonomy): Bacteria > Bacteroidota > Bacteroidia > Sphingobacteriales > Sphingobacteriaceae > Pedobacter. Next base: position 51,618 of record NZ_JAZQNU010000109.1, read on the forward strand.
ACCAAGGATGAAGCTTTTTTACGAAAATACTATCCCGTGTTAAAGGGCTCTGCACAGTTTTTATCATCAATATTAATTAAAGAACCAAAAAACGGATGGCTGGTTACGGCACCATCCAATTCACCTGAACATGCGTACGTCATGCCGAACGGATTTAAAGGTAATACCGCCATGGGACCAACGATGGACATGCAGATCTGCCGTGAAACCTTCGACTACGTGATTACTGCAGCAGATATTTTAAATGTAGACAAAGCATGGGCAGATTCCTTGAGGATAGTACGTTCAAAACTAGCTCCCTTGCAGATCGGGGCTGCAGGTGATATCAACGAATGGCTGGAGGATTGGAAAGATGGTGAACCTTTGCATCGTCATGTTTCTCATTTATATGGGTTACATCCTTATGATGAAATTACGCCATGGGATAGCCCTGAAATGGCAGCTGCCGCCCAGGTTACTCTTGCTCAACGTGGCGATGGTGGTACTGGTTGGTCCAAAGCCTGGAAAATTAACTTCTGGAGCAGATTAGGCGATGGTGATCATGCGTTTTTATTGCTCAAGCAATTGTTAAAGCCGGTTGGCTTAATTGATGGTATCAATTATGGTAAGGGGGGTGGTACGTACCCAAACCTTTTCTGTGCGCATCCTCCTTTTCAAATTGATGGAAACTTTGGTGGTGCTGCTGGCATTGTAGAAATGCTAGTGCAAAGCCATGGTAAAGACGAGGTAATTCGTTTATTGCCAGCTTTACCTTCAGATGCTGCGTGGCAGCAGGGAAGCTTAAAAGGTTTTAAAACACGCGGTGCTTTTAGTGTCGACTTCAACTGGAAAGCGGGCAAAGTGGAAAAGGCAACTTTGACTGCTACCCATGCAGGAACAGCTAAATTATACCTGCCTGCAGGAAAAGCAGTGGCAGATGCTGCTGGAAAAGTATTGGTTGAAAAAAAAGATCAGTCAACAGTGGTTAGTTTTGAAGTTACTGGTGGTGCCACTTATCACATCAGCTAAATAATTAATTCTTGTAAAAATCGTATATACCGGAAGTTGAAAAAAATAGTACTGTTTGTAGTGCCTGTTGCCATAGCCATTGGCTCTATGGTAGCATTATTTTTGGTCTTGCTCAATCTGGCCATCCAATGGCGCTTCCAGCATCCCTGGTTGTTATACTTGCTGCCCCTCGCCGGACTGGCCATTCACTACCTTTACCGGGGTGTAGGACGGTCGTCTGAAAAAGGAAATAATCTCATCTTGGAAGAAATACACAGACCTGCGGCAGGTGTACCTGGCCGTATGGCCCTGATCATTCTCCTGGCAACTGTAGTCACCCATCTTTTTGGTGGTTCTGCAGGCCGAGAGGGAACAGCTATTCAAATTGGTGGCAGCATTGCCGCAAAGTTTGGCCAGCGTTTTAAATTAAATAGGCAACAAAAGCGAACGCTTTTGACTTGTGGCATAGCAGCGGGATTTGGTGCCGTTTTCGGCACACCATTTACCGGCGCCATATTTGCTGTCGAAGTGTTAACACTGGGAAGGATAAATTTTAAGAACTTATTTCCTTGCATTCTTGCTAGTCTTGTTGCCGATGTTACAGTTACTGTCTGGGGTGTCCACCATACCGCTTATTACATCGATGAAGCTGTATCAGCCAGGTATTTATGGTATAACTTTTTTCCATTCAGCGTAGGGTTGGTCTTAAAGGTTTTCCTGGTCGCCATGGTGTTCGGTGCCGTCAGTTTAATATTTACTTTCTTAACCAGGCGTTTAAAAACTCTTTTAAACCAAATGATTCAGATGAAGTGGTTGATCCCTGTTTTAGGCGGTTTGTTACTGATTACCTATACTTTCATACTGGGAAAGCCAGATTATCTTGGCCTGGGAGTGGAACCCGAATATCCAGGTGCCGTCACCATTTCGAGTGCTTTTCAAGCTGGCGGCGCTGATTCCTGGAGTTGGTGGTGGAAAACTGTGTACACGGCAACTACGCTGGCAACAGGTTTTAAAGGTGGAGAGGTAACCCCCTTGTTTTACATCGGAGCAACACTCGGAAATACCTTGGCAACCCTTATTCATGCACCTATCAGTCTATTTGCTGCATTAGGCTTCCTGGCGGTGTTTGCTGGCGCAACAAAAACACCTTTAGCCTGCACAATTATGGGAATGGAAATCTTCGGCCCGGGGTATACGATTTTCTTTGCGCTAGCTTGTTTTATCGCCTATTTCTGTAGTGGTCAAAATGGTATTTATACCTCCCAAAGGCGCAGCCGATATAGCGTTAAACCGCGTCCCAAAAAACTTGTTGATAGATTTTTACGTTATATCCACATTAAACTGGATAAATACAGGTTTTAATTCTCTGGTCAGAAAAAATCAAAGTAATTTAGCAAGCTTAAATTTGCTTTGCCCAGACGATCATTATGGAAACAACTAAAAAGGAAAAAAAAGCAAGCATTTTTAGCTTACTCAAGCCTTATCGGCGGCTGGTTTTCCTCCTTATTTTTCTTGCGCTGCTTAGCAACGGTATCAATTTGCTCCTGCCAACCATCATTGCGGGTGGTATCGATGACTACACTAACGGGCTCTTTGAGCTTTAATCC